>NZ_JBBBEI010000003.1:163138-492134 GCF_037132455.1 Huijunlia imazamoxiresistens
GCTACGACATCACCCGCACCCTGGCCAACAAACCCACCTGGGTAGGCGCCCACCTGATGCGCGTGCAGCGGATGATGGAACGCGACAAGAACCACCCCTCCATCGTTACCTGGAGCATGGGCAACGAAGCGGGCAACGGCTACAACTTCTACTCCTGCTACCTGTGGATGAAAAAACGGGATGCCAGCCGCCCCGTCCAGTACGAACGGGCCGTGGCGGATTACCGCAAGCTGCAGTGGGACTGGAATTCCGATATCGTCTGCCCCATGTACCCCACCCCCGAGGCCATGACCGCCTACGCCCGGAACAACCCCCGCCCCGACCGCCCCTTCATCATGTGCGAATACGCCCATGCCATGGGCAACTCGCTGGGGAATTTTACGGATTACTGGGACATCATCCGCCAGAACAAACATGCCTTCCAGGGCGGCTTCATCTGGGACTTCGTGGACCAGTGTTTCCAGGAGGTCAACGCCAGGGGCGACACGGTCTACACCTATGGCGGCGATTACGAACCCAAGGAAGCGGTCACCGACTGGAACTACGCCTCCAAGGGTATCTTTTACGCCAACCGCACGCCCTACCCCCATGCCTGGGAAATGAAGAAGGTGTACCAGGACATCCATTCCCGCCTGCAGGGTGACGGGCAGCTCCGGGTGTACAACGAAAAATTCTTTACCGACTTGTCCAACGTGCAGCTGCACTGGGAAGTGATCGCCGACGGAAAGCGGGTGCAGGCCGGCCATATCCGCGACCTCCGGGTGGCCCCACAGGATTCTGTCCTGGTTACCCTTCCCTATAAAACCCCTTCTACGGGTGAAAGCTTCCTGAACCTTAGCTACTCCCTCAAATTGGCCCAGCCGCTGGTACCGAAAGACCATATCGTGGCCACCGAGCAGCTGAAGATCGGCGGCGCCTACCCCTTTGGCGTAGCCCTGAAGGAAAAGGGTTCTTTGAAGAAAACGGAGGACAACAAAACGATCCAATTTATTTCCGGGGCCGCACGGCTGGAATGGGATAAGGCCACCGGATACCTAAGCCGGTACGACTATAAAGGAAAATCCTTGCTGGACGGAGGTTCCACTATCCGGCCCAACTTCTGGCGGGCACCCAACGACAATGATTTCGGGGCTCAGCTGCCGGTGAAGTTAAAAGCCTGGAAGAATGCGGTCCTGCAATTAAAGGAACTGCGTTCCGCCGGCACCGGCACATCCAGCTCGGTGACGGCCGTTTACGACCTGCCGCAGGCGGGCGCCCAGCTGTCGCTGGAGTATGCGCTGAACGCCGCCGGAGAGCTGCTGATCGAAGAAAAGCTGAGGGTAACGGATACCTCCAAAAAACCCGATATGTTGCCCCGCTTCGGCATGCAACTGGTGCTGCCCCCGGGCTTCGAGCAGGTGGAATATTACGGGCGCGGACCGCAGGAAAACTACCAGGACCGCTCCTTCGGCTACCCCATCGGCCTCTACCGCCAAACCGTGGCCGATCAGTACTTCCCCTACGTGATGCCGCAGGAAACCGGCAACAAAACGGATGTCCGCTGGTTCCGCGTGAAAACCCAAAAGGGACAGGGCGTGGAATTCTTTTCGGACATTCCGCTCAGCATCAGCGCCCGCCATTATTTCGACAGCGACCTGGACGACGGGGAAAAGCGCCAGTTGCGCCATGCCGCCGACCTCAAACCCCGCCCGCAAACGCAGGTGAACATCGATTACCGGCAGATGGGCGTAGGAGGTGTGGACAGCTGGCGCTCAAGGCCGCTGGAAAAATACCAACTGCCCTTACAGGAATATCAATTCCGGTTTATGATCCGGCCGTTTTAACCTCAGCCCGGCCCCTCCCGCTCAGGCGGGAGAGGCCGGGGACTATTCCTTTGCTTTCAGGTAGTCCGAAGGCGACATATGGTACTTTTCCCGGAAACAGGTACTGAAGTATTTGGGACTGCTGAAACCCGACAGGTAGGCCACTTCCGACACGTTGTGGCTGCCCCCGTCCAGGTACTGCTTCGCCCGCTGCAGCCGCATGTCGCGCACGAATTCCACGGGATTCATGCCGGTCAGGCTCTTGAACTTTTTGTAAAAGGTGTTGCGGTTCATGCCCATGGTTTCCGACACCACTTCCATGTTCAGGTCGGGGTCCGCCATCTTTTCCTCCACCACCCGTATTACCTCTTTCAAAAAAGTTTCGTCACGGGAGGTGATGACGATGGGCTCGGGGCTCAGGGGTACAGGCTTCTTCTGGTCCACCAGGGCATCAAACCGGGCCTTTCGCTGCCGCAGCAGGTTGCCGATGCAGGCCAGCAGGAACTCGTTGGCAAAGGGCTTGGTAATGTAATAGTCGGCCCCGTACTTCAGCCCTTCCACCTGGCTTTCCACCGAATACTTCGCCGACAGCAGCACCACGGGAATGTGGCTGGTCTCCGCATCGTTCTTCAGCTTGTCGAGCAGCTGGATGCCGTCCATCCGGGGCATCATGATGTCGCTGACCACCAGGTCGGGCGCCAGCCCCCGGGCTTTTTCCCAGCCTTCAAGGCCGTCGGCGGCCACCTCCACCCGGTACACTTCGCCCAACTGGGCTTTCAGGAAGGCACGCAGCTCGTCATTGTCCTCCACCAACAACAGCAGGGGCACGTCGCCGCTCTTGGGCGCAACGGCTGCCAGGGCGCTGGGCAGCACCTGCTGCTCCAGGGGCGCTTCATCGGCCATGGGGTAAGCGGGGGCTTCCGTAAAGGTGACGGCGGCGGGGTCGAACTGCTCTTTTTCCAGGGGCAGCCGCACCGATACGGTCAGCCCGCCCGTTTCGTTGTTGGCGGCTTTTATGGTGCCGCCATGGAGCGCAACCAGCTCTTTAGCCAGCGCCAGGCCGATGCCGGTGCCTTTGAGGTCGGTGCCGGCCCGCTGCCCGCCCTCGTAATAGAGCTCGAAAATATCCTGTAGCTGGCTGGCGGGCACGCCGGGTCCCTCGTCCTGCACGTCGATGGTAAAATATGGTTCGCCGGCGAGGGGCCGGATGTCCACGCGGATCTCCCGGCCCGCGGGGGTGAACTTCAAGGCATTGCCAAACAAGTTGTAGAGCACTGTTTCGATCTTTTCGGCATCTACCCAGGCAAAGAGGGCTTTTTGCTCCGATGCCACCTGGAATTTGATGCGCTTGGTGCGGGCGGCTTCGGCAAAATAGTCGCTGGTACAGCGCACCAGGGTGATGATGTCCACCCTTGCCAGCTGCAGGCGGGCCTTGTCGCTCTGCACCTTGCGCAGGTCGAGCAGCTGGTTGATGAAGCGCACCATGCGGTGGGCATTCTTGCGCACCACCTCGGCCAGGGCGCTCCCTTCGGGAGATAATTTTTCCTTTCGGGCCAATTGCTCGATGGGGTTGAGGATGAGGGTCAGCGGCGTGCGCAGCTCATGGGAGACGTTGGTAAAAAAGCTCATCTTCAGGGCTGCCAGCTTTTGCTCCACGGCGATCTTCTGGCGCAGGCGCAGCAGCGTCAGGGCGTTGCGGCGGAGCGAGGCGATGAGCAGGCCCGCGGCCACCAGGTACAGCAGGTAGGCCCACCAGGTGCGCCAGGGCGGCGGTTGGATGGTGATGGGCAGGCGCCGGTAGGGCGTGCCCGTGTACAGGTCGTTGTCCAGGCTTTTCACTTCAAAGAGGTAGCGCCCCGGCGGCAGGTTGGTATAGGTGGCGCGGCGCTGCTGCTTGTTGTTGTACCAGGTGGTGTCGAAGCCAACCAGGCGGTAAGCCATGCCCTGGCGGTCGCCGGCGCGCGGGTCCAGAAGGGCATAGTCGATGCTGATGATGTCCTGGTTGTAGCGCAGGGTCAGCCCGGGCAGGTAATTGATGTTGCCTTCCACTACGGCCGGCTTGCCGGCCGGGCCGGCCTCTTCGTTGTTGATGTGCAGGCCGGTGAGGGCGATGGCCGCGGGAAAGCGCGGGCTGCGGAGGTGGTCGGGGTCAAAGGAAATAAGGCCCTTGTCGGTGCCGAACACCAGGGTGCCGCCGGGCTGGGCCAGGCCGCAGGCTTCGGAAAAGCCCAGGCGGGGCAGGCCGTCGTAGGAGTCGTAGTTCCGAAAAATTTGTCCCTCGGGCTGGAAGCGCGACAGGCCGTTTTCGGTGGCCAGCCACAGGTGGCCGCTGCGGTCTTCCGCCAGGCTCAGGAGGTAGTCGTTCGGCAGTCCGTCGCGGCTGGTGTAGTTGCGAAAAACCAGGGACCGCAGGGGGTCTTCACCCCGGGCCCGGGCCAGGCCGCCGCCGGAGGTGGCCAGCCACATGCGGTCCTTCCTGTCGCGGTACACGAACTGGACGTCGTTGTTGCCCAGGCTGGAGGGGTCGCCGGGCTTTTTGCTGTAAGTGGCCAACCGCCAGGCGGGCAGCGCCCGCTCGCCGGTTTGGAGCACCAGCAGGCCGTCGGTGGTCGCCACCCAAAGGCGGCCTGCGCCGTCCAGCGCCAGGTGGCGGATCTTGCGAAAGCCGCTTTTGGGGTAATGGGCAAAGGCGGGCCCCGACCGCAGGAAGCGCAGGGAGTCGCCCCGGCCCTCCACCTGTATCAGGCCGGCGGAAAAGCTGCCGATCCAGATGCGGCCCTGCCGGTCCTCGAGCAGGGCGTAGATATCGTTGCCGGGCAGGCTGCGGGCGTCGGCCTTATCCACTACGAAATGGGCCAGGCGGTAGCGCGTCCCTGCGGTGTCCAGGGGGATGGCCTTATACAGGCCGTGGGCCTTGGTACCCAGCCAGAGGTTGCCGCCCCGGTCCTGCATCATGGAATAGACGCCGCCCAGCCCGCCCGGCGGGGGGTTGACGAACAGTCCGTCCAGGCGTTTGCCGTCGCGGAACACGTACAGCACGCCGCTTTTGGCGCCCACCCACAGCCGGCGCTGGCGGTCGAACAATAGGCCCCGCACCTCATTGTCGGGCCGCAGCACCGCGGGTTCCACCAGCAGCTGCTGGTGGAATTCGCCCGACTGGAAGATCACCTTCACCAGCTCGCGCTCGTAGGTGGTGAACCAAAGCACGCCGGTGGGGTCGTAAAAAATGTTGCGGAGGATGTGGGAGAACCGCTGGCCGGGGTTGCCCGGCAGGTTGTAAAAATATTCCAGGGAGGCCGTGGCGGCATTGTAATAGCCAAAACCGCTGCCGCCCTTCATGTTGACCCATACCCGGCCGTTGTTGTCTTCAAACACCCGGAAGCGGTTGCCGATGAAGTTGAGCTGGTCCTGCTGGTGGTGCAGGAAGGCCCGGAAGGAGCGGGCGGCGGGATCGTACCGGAACACGCCCTGCCGGTCGGGCTCGATCCAGAGGGCGCCGGTCCGGTCTTCGTACAGGGTATGCAGCGCCGCTGCCGGCCGGCAGGCCACCGCCACCCGGGAGGAGTCGTCCAGGCCGAGGGTCACCAGTTCGCCGGCGGCCGTGCTGGCATAGAGCACGGGGCGGTTCCGTGCCCGCAGCAGGGCGTTCAGCCGGCTGCCGGCAACGGGGCGGCGGAAGGCCCTGCGCGACTTTTTATCCAGCACCAGCAACTGGCCGTCCGCCGTACCGAAATACAGGCGGGCGTCATCCTCCTCCACGGCCGTAAACGCCGTGCTCCCGGCCAGGGCGGGGGGCAAGGGGGCGTTCCGGTACAGCCCGCCGCCCCCCGCTTGCAGGCAGGCCAGACCGTCGGGCGTGCCCACCCATGCCCGGCCCTGCCGGTCGAGGTGGAAAAAGCTGATGGTATTGGACGGCAGGCGGAAGGGAGCGGCGGCACCCCGGGCATACCGCTGCAGGCGGTTGGCCGAGGGGCCCCACTGGGGCAGGCAGAAAAGGCCCTCCCCGCCCCCCTCCAGCCATACCCGGCCGTGGGCGGCCGAAAAGATGCGGTCGCAAATGAGCGGCGGCCTGTTTTCCTCCCCGGTCAGGGAGGCCAGCGGCAGCAGCTGCTCGGTCTTTTTATCGAAGCGGTAAATATGCCGGTCGTAGGCTTTCAGCCACAGGTGGCCCGACTGGTCCTCCACGATGGTATCGATGCGGTCGTTCAGCAGGCGCGAGCTGTCGCCGGGGGCAGAGCGGTAGGAAATAAAGGAGTGGCCGTCAAAGCGGTTCAGGCCGCTCCAGGTGCCGAACCACATAAAGCCCTCGCGGTCCTTGTGGATGCAGGTCACGTACTGGTGCGACAGGCCCTGTTCGGTGGAATAGTGTTCGATAGTGCATTTGGGCTGGGCACCGGCCGTTGTCACCAGCAAGAAAAGAGGTACCAGGAAACAGATTACCTGACGGGCAATTCGGCGTATCATCAAATGGCAATGCAAAAGGTTATCGAAATTTTGTTCAGGACATTGGTTCACAACACAAAGGGCGGTGAAAATACGACTTCTTTTCTTCGGCACACAGGGTACAAACGGCGACGGGGAGCCCCGCTCCCCGCCTGCCGGTATCTGCACGGCATGAATCCTGTAACAAAGCCGGCGTATTATTTCACTTGTACGATTCCCTGCACGGCTGCCTTCCGGGCCAGCACCGTACTTTCAGGTTGGGCGCCGCCGACGGATAGGGTCACCTTGCCGGTAAAGGGCTGCGCCACGCCCTCATCGTTGAGGATGGAAAGGTCCTCGGGGCGCAGGCGGAAGGTCACTTCCCGGCTCTCCCCCGCTTTCAGCGATACGCGTAAAAAACCTTTCAGGGAGCGGATGGGGGCGCCTTTGCCCGTACCCGTCACATACAGCTGCACCACTTCCTCGCCGTCCTGGTTGCCGGTATTTTTCACAAGGGCGCGGACCGGGACGCTCTGGCCTTTGGCCACCATGGGGGGCAGCTGCAGCCCGCTGTAGGTGAAGGTAGTATAGCTGAGGCCGTGGCCGAAAGCGAAGAGGGGCTTGCCGGAAAAATAGCGGTAGGTGCGGCCCTGCATGGTATAGTCGCTGAAATCGGGCAGGTCGCTGTCGCCCTTATAAAAGGTCAGGGGCAGGCGGCCCGAAGGGTTGTAATCGCCAAAGAGCACATCGGCCAGGGCCGTGCCGGCCGACTGCCCGCCATACCAGGCGTTGACGATGGCCGGGATCTTTTCGGCTTCCCAGGGAACGGCGATGGCGCTGCCCGTCATCATCACGAACACCACCGGCTTGCCGGTGGCCTGCAGGGTTTTCAGCAGGTCGGTCTGGGCGGAGGGCAACAGGATAGAGGTGCGGTCGCCGCCGTTGAAGCCGGGATAATTGACCCGCATGGACTCGCCTTCGAGCTGGGGCGAAATGCCGCCTACGTATACGATGGCGTCCACGTTTTTGAGGCGGGCGGCCAGGGCGGCCCTGTCGGTCTTGGCCAGGTGGCCCACCTTCAGGTGCACGCCGGCCTTGCCTTCATATTGCTGGTACTCCACCACCAGGCGATAGGTCTTTCCTTTTTCGGTGGCCAGCTTGCAGGTGGAAGGATTGCCGGCGCTGTTCTTCCAGGCATTGAGGACTTCCTTGCCGTCAATGAAAAAGCGGTAACCGTCATCGGCCGCCAGCTCGAAGATGGTTTCGGCCTGCGCTGCGGTAAAGTCGGTGGTGTAGCGGGCCGAAAACGCCAGCGCCTTCAGGGTATCGATAAACACCTCTCCTTCCTGCCATTCGTTGTCCAGCCGTTCTTCGATACGGGTGGCCAGGGGGTTTCCTTTCAGCTCGCGGTTGGGAAAATATTCGGCCTGGAAGCCTTTTTGTCCCTGCCAGGCAAAGCTGCCGGCCTTATCGGACGACTGGAACAGGGAGTCGTTGGTGTAGTTCACCGCCTGTTCGTAGATTACTTCCGCACCGGCGCCCAGCTTTTCGCGGATGCCCTGCAAGGGCGTGACGATCGCGGAGGGCGTGCCGTTGTAATTGCCTAAAACAGCCAGGGCGTTGTCGGCATTGGGACCCACCACGGCGATGCTCTTGAGGTTTTTGGACAGCGGCAGGGTGCGGCCTTCGTTCTTCAGCAGCACGATGGATTCGCGGGCCATCTGCAGGGCATGGGCCTTATGCGAGGGGCTTTCCAGCACGCTTTGGGGCACCCGGTTGAAGGGCACCTGGGAAGCGGGATCGAACATGCCCAGGCGGAAGCGCACCATAAAGAGGCGCTTTACCGATTCGTCGATGGTGCGTTCGGAGATGCGCCCGTTCTGCACCGCCTGCACCAGCGACAGGTAGGCGTCGTGGCCGCACTCCACGTCGGTGCCGTGGAAGACGGCATCGGCGGACGCTTCTTCGGCGGTGGCGTGGGTCTTGTGCTTTTTAAAAAAATCGTCGATACCGCCGCAATCCGACGTAACGTAGCCGGTGAACTTCCAGCGGTTGCGCAGGATCTGGGTCATCAGCTGGTCGCTGCCGCAGCAGGGCTGGCCCTTGAAGGCGTTGTAGGCGCACATCACGCCGGCCACGTCGGTGCGGGTAATGAGTTCCTGGAAGGCCGGCATATAGGTATTCCACAGGTCGTAATTGTTCGGCGACACGTTGAAGGTGTGGCGCAGCGGCTCGGGGCCGCTGTGCACGGCATAGTGCTTGGCGCAGGCCGCCGCCTTGAGGTATTTGGGATCGTTGCCCTGCAGGCCGCGGACAAAGGCCCGGCCCAGCATGGAGGTCAGGAAGGGGTCCTCGCCATAGGTCTCCTGACCGCGGCCCCAGCGGGGGTCGCGGAAGATGTTGATGTTGGGGGTCCAGTAGGTCAGTCCCACGTAGCGCTGGCCGGTCCGTCCCTGTGCGAGGGCCTTGTTGTACACGGCCCGTCCTTCGGTGGCCGAATAGTCGGCCATCAGCGCCAGGGCCGAGGTATCGAAGGTGGCCGCCATGGCAATGGCCTGGGGGTATACGGTTACCTTGTAGGGGGTGCGGGCCACGCCGTGCAGCACCTCGTTCCACCACTCGTAGGCGGGGATCCCCAGCCGGTTGATGGCGGGGGCGGCGTTCAGCATCTGCCCTACTTTTTCTTCCAGCGTCAACCGCGACACCAGGTCATTGACCCGCGACTCGAAGGAAAGGGATGCGTTCTGGAAAGGATATTTGTGTACACCGGCCTGCGCGAAGGAACCCACCGCAGCCGCCTGCAGCAGCACCGCCAGCAAGGCTTTGGACCAGCGGTTCCGCCTTTTTTTGATCTTGTGTTTCATTGTAGCTCTTTGTGAAAATATTTTAATGCTTGAATAAAATTGCCTGCTTACGGCCGCCACCTGGGATCCCCTGTGGTGTTGCGTCCCGGAAAGGTGGCGTCCATGATTTTGAAATCGCCGCTGGCCGGGGCCTGCCATAATTGAAGGGAGGTGCGGTTGGAGATGATGCTATTGGTAAAATCATTGCCGCCCGATACATAGTCCGCCGTACGGTAATTGTTGATCGTTCCGATGGTAGTGGCCGAGCCGGCGCGGATCCCTTTTACGGTAAAAGCGTTATTGCTGTTCTTACCGGTACCGAAGATACAGTTGCTGACGGTGATGCCGGCTGCCACGTTCTGCGAACCCCAGTCGAAATAGAAGTTCTTGTTGTTGCCCAGCGGCGTTTCGTTGAAGGTGCAGTTGTCGATCAGCACCGAGTTGGCGGCGCTGGAGGAGGCGACCACGCCCTCAATTTTGTAAAACGTGCTGTTGGTGAACGTGATGTTGTCAATTTTGCTCGAGGCGGCGATGTTGATCATGCCGTAGTTGCCGATGCTGTCCACGATGCTGTTGTTGATCACCAGGTGGCCCAGGTTCAGCGTGCCGGATTGCAGGCGCACCATACCGCGGAAGATTTCCATGCGGCTGTTCATGAATTTCAGCTTGCCGATGTTGGCGCTGTTGGTGTTGTTGAAGATGTAGCGTGAACCGACGTTGTCGCCATAAAGGTAGACGTCGTTGAATTCCACCGAGTCCACGTTGGCGCCGCCGGCAAAGCTCCAGCTGCTGGTGAACAGCAGCTTTGCCTGTGCGGTGGTGGCCAGGTCGGGGCCGCTCATGATCACCAGCGACTTATCGAAGCTGTAGCCGGTGGCGATGGTGTAGGTCTCCCCTCTTTTCAGCAGCACCGTGCTGCCGGCAGGAATAAGCGGCAGGGTATCGGCCAGCACGTTGGGGCGGCCGGTGATGCCGGTCAGGTTGATGACCACGCCGGAAAACGGCGCCTTGGAACGGAACGGCACGTCGCCCCGCAAATCGGCATCGCTGTACATCAGGATCGTGTACTCCGTTCCCGGCTCCAGCCCGCCCAGGATCTTGCTTTCGGATGCCCGGTCGGCTGCCGTCAGGTCGGCGGTGGCCACGACGGCGCTGTCGGCGGTTTTGATCACTTTGACCGACGTGACCGGGGCGCCCTTGGTGGTCCAGCGCACGCGCACCGAGTTCATGGTAATGTCGTCGATGGCCGGCACTTTCAGGATGGACGACAGGGTTTTTAGGGCGCCCAGGTAGGACCACCTGGAATGCTTCAGGCTGTCGGGGGCCAGGGCTTTCACCTGCACCTGGTACAGCTGGTTGAACCGGAGCTTTTTGAACACCGCGTGGTTGGAATCCAGCGTCAGGGTGGCATCCACGGTCTTGAAGGTATCGCGGCTCAGTTGTACTTCGTAGCTGCGGGCTTCGGCCACTCTGAGCCAGGAAGCCACGATGGT
The DNA here is from genome assembly GCF_037132455.1 of Huijunlia imazamoxiresistens. Taxonomy (NCBI): domain Bacteria; kingdom Pseudomonadati; phylum Bacteroidota; class Chitinophagia; order Chitinophagales; family Chitinophagaceae; genus Huijunlia; species Huijunlia imazamoxiresistens. The sequence continues at coordinate 173,699 of NZ_JBBBEI010000003.1, forward strand.
ATTGGAATCGGCCGACAGCTCCTCCGCCTTCTGGGGACGGAACAGCCGCGGGGCCTCCAGGTCTTCTGATTTTTTACAGGCCGCCAGCAGGGAAAGGGCGGCGGCAAAGGTGAAAACTGTTTTTTTCATGATGGCTGAATATTTTCTGCGTCTTAATGGATTAATAACCGTATTCGTTTTTCAGGATGCCGCGGCTGTTGGCAATGACCGAGGAGTGCAGGGGCAGCACGTAGCGCACCGGCGCCTCGCCCGTGTTGTCGGCATAACCCCGCCACTGCCATAAGGCGTAGTTGGACGGCCCGTTGGTGGTGGTGTTCCACAGGTTGCGCAGCCAGGTCGTTTTGATGGTGTACTCGGCCGGCACGGTGCCGGTTACGCGGTGGAAGCGGTTCAGGAAGGTCAGGGACTTGTCGGCATTGCGCTTCGCATAGAGGTAGTCGGGCAGCTTTGCATAGGTGCCAACTCCGCCCACGGCATCCTGTCCCATCTGGTTGATGGTGTTGCGGGCCTCGGCGATCTTTTTGCCATACAGGTTCCAGCGCACCAGGTCGAGCTTGCGGGTCATTTCGCCGCCGAACTCCCAGGCCCGCTCCTGGACAAGGGCGTTGAAGAAAGCGTCCTTACCGGCGGAAACGGTAGCGATGTACCCTTCCACCTTTTCACTCCACACCGCCGGCGGGAAGGCCCGCTGGCGCACTTTGCGCAGGGCTTCCTGCGCCAGGGCGGTGGGCCCGGCATGCAGCTCGTTCTCCGTTTCGGCCAGCATCAGCAGCACGTCGGCATAGCGCAGCAGGGGCCAGTTGATGCTGGTGCCTTTGCTGGAGGAAGGTCCCAGCGGCGTGGGTACCAGCAGGCGGTTCCACTTGTTGATGGTGATGCCGGTAACGGTGCCGGTCACCTGCGCCAGCGTATCGTTGTACGAGATCAGGGAGCAGGTAGCGCCCTGGCGCACATCGGTGGTATCAAAGGAATAATAGTAGCTCGGTGTCAGGCCCATGGAGATGGTGGTGGCGCCGTAGGCATGGTAGCTGATGCCGTTGGACACCCCCACACCCGTACACCAGCCCACATCGCCACTGCCCGGCGCGAAGGCCACCTCGTAGAGCACGTCGCTGTTGACGGGCTTGACGTACTTGTTCTCGTTCATAAAGACGGTGACAAAATCCGGCAGGGCGCGGGGCTTCTGGTCCACCAGCTTTTTGCAATACTCGTTGGCGATGCGGTAATAGTCGAGAAAATCGGCCGGGCGCTTCATGGTCATGTCGGGGTGCAGCCAATAGCCGCCGCGCAGCAGCGACAGGCGGGCAATGAGGCCGATGACGAATTCGCGGTTGACGCGCTCGATGCCGTAGTCCAGCTGGTCGGCCCACTGCATCTGGGGTTCGATGGAGCGGAGGTCGTTGACCAGGAAAGTCAGGATAGAGTCGCGGCCGGTACGGGGCAGGTAAAAGTTGTCGCCGGCACGGGTGGGCCTGGTGCTGAACGGCACGTCGCCCCAGTGGTGCATCAGCAGCATATACCAGTACGCCCGCAGGGCCTTCACTTCGCCCAGCAGGTTTTTATAGGTCTTGTTTTCCGGGTCCTGGGCCAGGGCGTAGGTGGTGAGGCCGAATGCGCACTCGTTGGCCCGGTTGATGGCATTGTAGGCATTGTTCCAGACGCTGAGCAGGTCGGAATTGGAATTGGTGGCTTCGAACGACCAGAGGTCGCGGCGGGCGCCGTCGGGGGTGGCCCCTACCGTGAGGCCCACCTCCACGTCGGTGTTGCCGGCAAAGAGAGTCGACACCCGCGAGGTAAAGGCATCCTGGTTGAACAGGGCGTACACCATGTTCACGGATTTCCTGGCGTCCGACTCGCTGCCGAACACGTATTCTTCGGGGAACTTGGAGGGTGAATCGGAGACGAGGTATTTCTTGCACGAGGCCAGGGAGAGCGAGGAGCAGGCCAGCACGGTATATAGAAAGCGTTTCATTGTTTAGGAGGGTTGATTTTTGAAAATTAGAAGGTGATGTTCAGGCCCGCGGTAAAGCTGCGGCTTTTGGGGTAGGCCGAACAGTCCACGCCGGGCACCAGCTGGTTGTAGCCGCTGTTGCGGGTGGTGCTCACCTCGGGATCGTAGCCGCTGTAGTTGGTCCACAGCCAGGCGTTGTACACGGTCACGTAGGCGCGGAACTTGGTCATGTACAGGCGGGAGATCCATTTCTTCGGCAGCGAATAGCCCAGCGACACGTTGTTCAGGCGCAGGAACGACCCGTCCTCGACGGCCCAGGAATGGAACCAGGGCGAGGTGTTGCCCATGGAAAAGGGCGACCAGATTTTCGGGTTCGGGTTCAGCTTCGCCAGCTCCTGCAGGTCGGTCACCAGGTTGCCGGCCCCGTCGATGTAGTGGAAGCGGTCGGCGTAGTTGGAGGTGTGGAGCAGGTTGCCGTAGGTGGTGCGGTAGTTCATGTTGAACGAGATCTTGCCCGTATTCAGCACGTCGTTGCCGTACACCCAGTTAAAGAAAGCGCTGAAGTCCAGTCCCTTCCAGGCGGCGTTGACGCCAAAGCCGCCGGTGGCCTTGGGCAGGGCGTTGCCGATGATCTGGCGGTCGCCCTCTGCGGTGATCACGCTATCGCCGTCGAGGTCTTTGAGTTTCAGCACTCCCGGCCGCAGGCTGATGCCGCCCAGCGCCACGGAGGGCACCCCCGGCTTCAGCTTATAGCTCCTGGTGACGGGGTCGTAGGATTCAAAATCCTCCACGCTGTACATGCCGTCGGATACGTAGCCGTACATCAGGCCGAAGGTGCCGCCCACGATCAGGCGGTAGTCGTCGGGGCTTTTCAGGTCGGTGCCTGCCCAGTTGGAGTTGTAGGTACGTTCGTTCACGCCGTCCAGCTTATCGATGCGCGACTTGTTGACGCCCACGTTGAAATTCAGGCTTAGCTGGAAATCCTTTTTATTCACCGCGTTGGCGATCAGGGCCAGCTCCACGCCCCGGTTGGAGGTCTGCCCGAGGTTCTGCTGCTGGGTGCTGAAGCCGGTGGTTTGCGGGATCAGCGACTGCACCAGCAGGTTCCTGGTGGTATTGTGGTAAAAATCCAGCGTACCGGTGAGGCGGCCGCGCAGGAAGCCGAAGTCCAGGCCCAGGTTGCGGGTGACGGTGGTTTCCCACTGGATGTCGGGGTTGGTCATTTGCGTGGAGGCAAAGGTGTAGTACGGGTTGGGCACGTCGCCGGCGCCGTAGGGACGGTTGTTCTCGGGTTTGAACAGCATGCGCCATTGGTCGGCGCCGATGTTGTTGTTGCCCACTTCGCCGTAGGAGGCGCGGAACTTCAGGTCCGACAGGACGTTCTGGCTTTTCATGAACTCTTCCGAGGAAATGCGCCAGGCAGCGGAAGCGGCCGGGAACAGGCCCCATTGCTTGCCGGGGGCGAAGCGGGTGGAACCGTCGTAGCGGGCGGTCAGGTTCAGGATGTACTTGCCGTCGAGCTGGTAAATGGCACGGCCGAAGAAGGAGGCCGTTTTATCGGCGGCGATCTCGGTGGTGCTGTGCAGGTCCTGGGTGCCCAGGCCCATGGTGGCGAACAGCTTTTGGGGGGTAATGCCCAGGTCGAAATACTTGGCGCGGCTGTACTCTTCAAAGCCCTGGCCGCGGCGCAGCAGCTCCTGCCCTGCCAGCAGGTTCAGGTCGTGCTTTTTGCCTTTTCGGAATACGTAGTTCAGGGTATTGGACAGGCGGCTGTCCTCCGACTGGTTCTGGGTGATCTCGCCCAGGGGCAGGTTGCTGCCGATGTCGCGGGCCGTACCGGTCAGCGGACCGTAGTAGCGGCGGTTTTGTCCGAAGCCCAAGCCGTAGCTGAACTCGGTGCGGAAGGTCAGGCTGGGCAGTATCGCCCAGGAGCCGCCGGCATTCAGGGCAAAGGCACGGCTGATGCGCTTGCGGTAGTCCTGCTCGGACAGTTTCAGGGGGTTCACCAGGTTGGCCAGGAATTGTTCGTAGTTGTCGTCGCTGGCGCCCGGGTCGAGGAGGATCATGTCGGCGATGCCGTTGACCGGGCGGGTGGTGATACCGTCGCCGATGCGGAAGTTGGACGAGCCCGAAGAGCCGGCGCCGTTCACGATCTGGTGGGTGTAGCGGGCGCCCACGTCGAACTTCAGGGCCTTGGAGATCTCATGGTTCAGCTTGAAGCTGATGTAATTGCGCTGGTAGTTGTTGCGCTTGATGAGGCCGGCGTCGGTATTGTTGGTAAAGTTCAGGGCGTATTTCGTTTTCTCGTTGCCGCCGTTCACGCTCAGGCTGTGCTGCTGCGATTGGGAGGCACTGCCGTACAGCTTGTCCTGCCAGTCGGTGCCCTTTTGGTATTTGTATAATTCCAGGTCTTCGTAGGTGCCGAAGAATTTGGCAAAATTATCCACCGAGGCCTGGCTGGCGATGCGGGCCTGCTCGTACTGCGCCAGCACGAATTCGTAGGGGTTCAGCACCTCGAGCTTGCGGGGCAACTGGCGTGCCTGGGCATAGCCATTGTACGATATGGAGGTTTTGCCGCTTTTGGCGCTCTTGGTGGTGACGATCACTACCCCGTTGGCACCGGCGGCGCCGTAGATGGCCGCCGTGGCGGCATCTTTTAATACGTCGATCGAGGCTATATCCGAAGCGGGGATATCATTGATGTTGTTGACGCGGAAGCCGTCCACGATATACAAAGGGTCGTTGCTGCCGGTGATGGAGCCGCCGCCGCGTACGCGGATGACGATATCGGCGCCGGGCTGGCCGTCGACGGTGGTTACCTGCACGCCGGGCAGGCGGCCGGTCAGGGCTTCGGCGGCGGAGGCCACGGGCACTTTTTCCAGCTGGGCGCCGGTGATGGAGGAGACCGTGCCGGTCAGGTCCTTCCTTTTCACGGCCTGGTAGCCGATCACCACCACGTCGTTCATGGCCAGGGAAACGGGGGAAAGGGTGACGCTAAGGGCGGTCTTTTTGCCCACCGGCACCTGTTGTTCGTTAAAGCCTACGGAGGTGATGACCAGGACGGGGTTGGCGTCTTCGCGGACGTCGATGGAGAAGCGGCCGTCCTCGTCGGTGGCCGTGGAGGTGGGGCCGCCTTTTACCTGGATGGACACGCCGCCCAAGGGTAGTCTGGTGCTGTCGGACAGTACCCGCCCGGAGACTTTTCGGGTCTGGCCCCAGGCCGTACCGACAGAAAGGCACACAAGCAGTAGCAGGGGAAGTTTCACTTTCATAATGGCATCAATTTGAAGTTGCAGTTTGTTTGACGAATCGGAGTAAGCGTTTTTAAGGACCGATGGATGCGGTAACCGTTGTGGAGCAAACCTACCCTGCCGGCGAAAGGAAGGGGTTCAAATTTGCAATAAATGGGTTCAAAATTCCGGCTTCAAAATTTTCACCCATTAACCACCAGCAGGTTATAAAATAATTTTATTACCATCCGACAAAAAGGAACAACCGGAAGCTGCCATAAAAAAAGGAGGCTGCCTCTATTTGAGACAGCCTCCTTTTATATTGGGAACTAAATACCGGGACCGTTATTGCTTGACGATCTTCTCGGTTTTAACGGTAGTGCCGTTTTTCAGCTGCACCAGGTAGGTACCTGCTGCCAGGCCTTCCAGCGACAGGGATTGCGTACCATTGACCAGTCGGGCGCTGTGCACCCGGACACCTGCCATATTGTACACTTCCACGATTGCTCCGGCTTCCACCTTGCCGGCACGGATGTAGAGCACGTCCTGCGCCGGGTTGGGATAAACCGAGAAACCTTCTGCCTGCAGTTGCTCTTCCTGCACGCCGATGCGGGCAGCGGAGGGTGTTCCGCCTTCCGTGGGCTCTACGCCCCACACCAGCTGCCCGTTGCGGTACAGGGTGATCTTGTTATTGGCAGCGTAAGCGCTGGTGGCCGCAAAGGAATAGTCATTCAGCTCGTCGAGATTTTTCCAGTTACCGTGGTACACCTTGCCGAAGATGTCGCCCGAGTTGGCGCCCGCCTTCAGCAGGCCGGCGGCCGTATCGAAGCTGAACTCCGCATAGCCCGTAGCACCTTGCAGGGGCGCAGCCAGGGCTACGTAGCGGGCCGTCACTTTGGCGGCGCCCATCTTGGCCCAGTCGATATTCATGATAAGGGCGCCGGCGTTTTCCGGGGTGAACCAGTAGCGGGCGGTGAGCTCACTAAAGGGCACGGGAACCGTGTCCAGGCTTACGATCTTCAGGTGGGGACGCATATTGTTGTTGGCCGATTTGCCGCCGTCGCCATCCTTGTGCCATACCTGCAGGTGGAAGGGCAGCACGGTGAGCACCTGCTCTTTCGAAGCGGGGGCATAAGTAGCATTGCCTGCCTGGGTAGCCGTAATGGTGGCGGTACCCGCTCCTTTGAGCTGCACCTGCCCATTGACCACGGTCGCCACACTTTCATTGGAGGAGGAGTAGGTAAGCTCCAGTCCGGAGGAGGCGGTGGCCCCGGCGGCGAAACCTGCATCCCCTACCCTTTTTTGCGTCAATTCAGGGAAGCTGATGATCTGTTCTTCCCTCATGGCGTCGGCCAGTTCCGAAACCGTCAGCGCCCGGTTGTAGATCTTGAATTCATCGACCGAGGCTTTCAGCATCGGGTCGGCAAACTGCGACTTTCCGATGTAGTTCAGGTTGGTGCTGCCCAGGTCGGCCGGGCGGATGGTCACGGCGTTGTTGGCCGCCACCAGCTTTCCGTTGATGTAAAGGCGGGCGGTATCGCCGCTCTGGCTCACGGCAAAGTGGGTCCAGGTGTTCAGCGAAAGGCTGTCGACATAGCTGACGCTCAGCTCGCTGCCGCCGTTCTTGATGGCATAGCGGACGGTGGACTTGCCGGTAGCCACGCTCACCTGCGGCGTCAGGAACATGTATTTGGAGGTGCCGGTGCCGAAGTCGAAGATGCGCATCCAGTTGCTCAGGGCATCCAGCTTCACCCAGGTAGTAATGGTGAAATCGCGCAGGGTGCTGAGGGCGCCCGGCTGCACGGCGGCATAGGCGGTGGCGGTACCATCCAGCTTCAGGCTGCCCCTCGTATAGCCGCTGTCGCGGACCGCCGTGGCGGCCAGGGTGGCGTGGTGGCCGCCCCAAACGTCTTCGGCTACGGTGCCTTCACTTTCATCAAAGGGAATATAGAGGTGGCGTCCTGCTGCCGGCAGGGCGGTCAGCACGGCGGAGGCAGCGCTGCGGCCTTTGGCATTGTACGCTTCTACCTTATAATAATACGTCGAACCGTTGGCAGTGGTGGAGTCGCTGTAGCGCTGGGCATCCACGCCCCCGGCCAGGAGGGCAAACCCGCCACCGGCGTTTTGCGAGCGGAAGATGTCGTACACCACATCGTACTGGCGTTCCCAGGTGAGCGTAACGGCGGCATCGCCCGACCCGATGCGGGGACTTTTCACCTCCGTGGGCGCTACCAGTTCCGGGGTTGCCAGCTGCAACACGGTGGAAAGGGCGCTTTCACCGGCGGAGTTCAGGCCGGTAACGGCATAATAATAAGTAGTGGCCGGTGCCAGCTGTTCGTCCAGGAACTCCAGCAGGCTGGTGCGGGCGGCCACCGTTTCAAAGGGACCCTCGGGGTTCAGCGAACGCTTCAGGTTATACGAGCGGATCCCGGTTACCGCGGGCCATTTCAATTGAGTACGGGTAGCGGAAACCACTTCGCCGGTAAGGCTGGCCGGGGCGGCGGGAGCGGCATCGCGGACGATGTCGAGGGTGGCGGAATAAGCCGACACCTCGCCGCCGGGGCTTTGGGCCTTCACCCGGTAGGTGGCTTTGTCAAACACGCTGTCCACGAAGGTGACGGTGCCGCCAGCGGTATAGCCGCTCAGTTCGGCCACGGCCACAAAGTCGGCGTCCCGGCCGTTGATCTTGCGTTCGAGGATGTATTTCGCACCCAGCTCCCCGTTCAGGTCTTTCCAGCTGAGGGTGGCTTTAAAGTAGTCGTCGCTGTTGATGCTGCTGGCAAGGGTGGGCGCCACCAGCTTCCAGTTGTGCACGAAGGCGGTCTGGGGGTTGAAGGCGAAATCCGACTTGTCGGCATAGTAATACTTACCAGCGGGGGTCAGCGTATCGGCCAGCACCAGGGCGCGCTTGTTTTCCACCCAGTCGTACAGGGCGTAGCGCTCCACGAAGGAGGCGGTGTCCAGCACCTGCAAAATGCCCTTGAGGTCGGCCAGCTGCTTTTCCAGTTGCGCCGTTTGGTCGGCGGGCCAGGTTTCGGTGGTCCAGTTGGCGCCGTTGTTCCACTCGGTGATCCAGAGGGGGCGTTTGACGCGGTTGTAAATATTCTTCAGGCGGCTGTACCACTGTTGCGGCGTTTGCCCGCCCCAGTAGCAGTGGATGGCCACGAAGTCGACGCGGTAGTTCAGGGCGTCTGTCTTTGCCAGGAAATCCGTGATCCAGGAGCTTTCGGGGTTGGCGGGCGCCGGCGAGCCGATGCGGAAGCCCGACTTCATGAAGTCCGGCCACTGGGCCACGCACTGGTCCACGGTCATGTTGGCCTGGTCGGGGCGGTCGGGTTCGTTGAAGCCCAGGACGTGGTTGATATTCTTCTTGTTGTTGATATCGTTCCAGGAGGGCCATCCGCCGTTCTGCCGGATAGCGGCATAGCCGTAATCGGCGGCAGCGCTGCCGCCGATGTTCCAGTCGTAGTACCAGGTGGCGCCTACCTTGGCGGGCGACCAGCCGGCTTTTCCTTTCTTGCTCACCCAGTCCCATTTCAGCACGCGGATAAAGGAAACCGAAGTATCCAGGCCGTTGGGCATGGTGTTGATCACGAGGTCTTCGTCATTGGCGATGAACACGCGGCTGTAGCCCGAGCCGTCGGCCCCGGTGGCCAGGGTGGCCATATAGCCGCGGCGCAATTTGAAGGAGCGGATCTTGTTGTTCCAGGCGCCCAGGTTGTTGTTAAAGGCGTCGGTGGCATAGGTGGCGGTATCGCCGGCCAGCGAAGGCTGGTCGTACACCTGCAGGGCGTGCGCCGATTCGGTGTTGCCGTTGGGGATCAGCACGGTGCCGTTCTTGTAGATGGCCAGCCGGATGTTGGGATTGTTGAGGGCGGGCATACCGTTGATGGTCACCTGGTCCAGCCAGTCGGCCTGCACCACCGAGGGACGGAGGTTGTCGAAGAACAGCCAGGCGTCGGGGGAATTCAGCTCCACGGAGGAATTGGCCAGGGGCGCCGTTTCCCCGGTGAGGTGCAGGTCGGTCTTGCCGTTGAGCACGAAGTTGGTATTGAAGGTCGGCAGCACCGAAACCACCGGGGCGGTGAGGGTAACGTTCTGCTTTGCTCCCGTTTCCACCTGGGCCGGGGCATAGGCGCCTTCTTCGTAGGTAACCGAGGACAGCTGCAGGTCCACGGAACCGGTGGGATAGTTCTTCCCAAAAATGAAGCGGGGCAGGGCATCTACCTTGTTCAGCGCCAGCTCGCCGATGGAGAAAAGTCCCCAGGGACCGGTGACGGTCAGGTAATAGGTACCCGCAGCGCCGGTGGTGAAGACGAAGTTGTCGCGTTTCAGCGCCCGGGTGCCGGTATTGGTAAAGGTTTTGGAAGAAAGGCGGCCGGCGGTGGTGTTGTTGGTGCCGATGCCCACCGTGAGGGTGGTGCCGGAGGTGGCATTGGAGATATAGCCGGTGAGCATGGAGAAGTCGTAGGTGGTGTTGGCCTCCAACGTTACCGGGTAGGCGTAAACGGTGCTGGCCAGGGCGTTGTTGTCCCAGCGCACGAACAGCAGGCGGCCGGTATACGTAGCGCCGTTGAGGGTGTGGAGGTTACCGCCGGAGGAGGTGTTCACGTCCATGAGGCGGGAGGTGCCGGCGGTGGTGGAGTTGGCCGTGGCAAACAGGGTGGTGTTGGCGGGGTTCAGCTGCCAGCCGAAGTCGCTGGGTTTGCTGAGCGTGCCGGTGGTGGTACCGCCCGCCCAGTTGGAAATCAGGTTGGCGCCCTTGGTAGTATTCAGCAGGTTGGAGGTTTCCACGCCGGCGGCGATATCTTTTATGGCGGCCAGCGGGAAGGTTTGCAGGTACAGGCCGTTCTGGTACAGGTAGACCGAGTCGCCGGCGACCGCCAGGCGGATCTTCTGGTCCTGGCCGGCCGTGTTGGCGGAAAGGGAGGAAGCGGAAGAAAGTGCGGAGGTCCACTTCAGGGCGGAAGCGTCGAGCGACAGGCGGAAGCCTTTGAGCCGGGCGCTGCGGGCCTCGATATCCAGGCCGCGGCCGGTGGCGGCATTGATGCGGCCCACCAGCTCGAGTGTGTAATTATCGGCTATGGGGCGCAGGTGCATGACGGTGTCGGTCTGCGTCCCGTTGGTAAAGCTTTTGGAAGACAGGAGCGTTTCACTGAGCGCTCCTTTGGTGGGCAGGCTGGGCGCTTGCGCGGAGGCCTCCAGGCTGCACACGCCCATGAGGGTGGTGATCAGGAATAGAATTCGATTCATGTAAGTCAGGAACAAGCGGGTAAACAATAGAAGAATAAAGAGAAGGTCCGGGGGCTGGGTCCCGGCCAGGCGGGAACAGAAAAATAGCGGCACAGCCCTTTACCCGGTTTCGGGGGACTGCGGAGGGGGAGCAGGCAATTCATACGGCAATATTTTTAACGGCAACCGTCCGGACGACTGGGTCCGATGGATTGACACGGCAATGTTAGCCGATGAACGTGCAGCAGGGAGGGGAGAAAATTGTAAAAAAGGGGGTGTTTTTCAGACCGGCGTAAAACCTCTCCCCGGCCCCCGCTTGCGGGGGCCGGGGAGAGGTTTTACGCCCACTACAACAGCAGCTTATCCAGCAATTGCTGCAATTCAGGGTCTCCGGGGCCGGGCGCATCGGCATGGATGATCTTTCCTTCGCGGTCGTAGAGCAGGTAGCGGGGAATGGCGGTCAGCCCGATCTGCCGTGCCAGGGCGGCGTTGTGGTGGTTCACCAGCAAATAACTGGTACTGCTGTCGGCACGCAGGTCCGACAGGCGGCGCTGCCAGGGGGCGGCATATTTATCCACCGATAGGCCCAGGAACGCGATCTTTTCCGAAGGATATCTTTTTTTCAGTTCCTGCAGGGCCGGCATGGCCTCGATGCAGGGCAAACACCAACTGGCCCACAGGTCCACCAATACGTATTTGCCTTTGTGCCGGGAAATTACTTCTTCCAGGCTTTTTTTAGTTTTGCCGTCCGCTGCCAGGAGCTCATTGGGCAGAACAGGGCTGTTTTTAGCAAGGGACCGCTGCTGCCGGATAGAACCGGCAATGATCTTTCGGTAGTCCCTGTTGTAGGAATAGCGGCGGTAGCGCCTCCGGTAGCGGGCAGAGATGTCTACTCCTGCATTGCTGGCCCGGTACAGGAGGCGGCTCAGCAAATAATCCCTAACAGGACCTTTGAAGGTGGCCGCCACCGTGTCAAAGCTCGCCTGAAAGCCGCCCTGTTCCGCCCTATTGCGCATACCCGAATCATACAGCCAGTCATGCAGCTCGTTGGCGTTATTTTGAACATTTCTATTAAACTGGCTGACCTTCTTTACCTGGTTTACTTCCGGCAGCAACGCTTTCAGCTTATACCGGTAGGCCCCATGCGCCAGCAGGGTATCGCGGTACGTCAGATACAGGTCCAGGACAGACAAATCATAGCGGTTGCGGGCATAATCCCTGGTCAGTTTTTTGAATTTCGGGCTCACCTGGTAAGCGGTACAGAGCGAATCCAACAGCCGTTGGGAAGCGCTTTCGGCACCGGCCACCTGCTCTTTCAATTCCTGCTCCATCCCCAGGAGGGTCAGGTAACCGCAATTGGGCAAAAAGGGATACCCCGGTTTTTTCTCCCGCTCGAAGAAGGTTTTCAATACCAGCAGTTCCCGGTCGCGCAGCTTGTTTTGCGAAGCGGTGGCGAACGTCGGCACATAATTCTTTTCGGTAACCAAAATATGCTCGCCGGGATAAACCAGAAACTCCCTTCCGTCTCTCATGAAAAAGGTCGGTCCCGCCACAAAGGCCGTTACCTCCTGCCCGGGGAGGAGTTCTACTATTTCCGCACAAGGATAAGCGAGTCCCTTCACGCCCGGATAGATCACCCAATGTGCCCGGGAGAAGGTGTCCGCAAAAACAGAACTGTCGGCAGAAAAATAAACCGGCTTTAACCCTACAAGGGTGCGGCAACTGCAGGCGGCCAATAACAGGAACAAAAGAATGGAAGCAAACGGTTTCATATGCCTGGGATTAAACGAAAGAATGATTAGGGATAATTTCGTGCAGGAGAACAGCAGCCGGCTGGCTGAGGGCAAATCTATGCTCCAATTGCCCTATCTGCAATAAGCATATCCCCTGATTTTCCGGGTAGGGAACTAAAAAAGCACCTTGTGGAAACAAGGCGCCTTAAACAACTGATTGATGCGTATGAACAGAAAGAATTCGGAGGGACCAGCGGTCCGCTACCAGTAAATAGTGTACAGGGCCGCCAGGATGCCGCAGATGATCAGCGAGCCTACGGCAAAGGAAGGCGAGGGACGGAACAGGCGGGTGTCCACCTCCAGACCTTTGGGCTCGCGGCCGGGCCGGGACTCGGCCAAGCTAATGACCCACATGCCGGCGATACACAGCACGAACACAATACCCATGCGGTCCAGGAAGGGGATCTCGTAAACGCCTTCGGCATTGCGCACCGAATAGCCCATGGAAAAGAGCCCCGAAAGATCCAGGAATTTCGGCAGGAATTTCAGCACCAGCGACATCCCGAAACCGCCGATGGTAGCAAACATGGCCGCGTTGGAAGTGGTCTTTTTCCAGAAAAAGCCCAGGATAAACATGGCGAAGATGCCCGGTGATACAAAGCCGGTGTATTCCTGGATGTACTGGAAACCACCCTTTTTGTCAATGCCCATGAAGGGGGCCACAATCAGGGCCAGCACCATGGCTACTACTACGGTCGCACGGCCGATCCATACCAGCTTCTTGTCATCGGCTTCGGGATTGATTTTCTTTTTATAAATATCCAGGGTAAAGATGGTGGAGATGGAGTTGCATTTACCGGCCAGCGATGCCACAACGGCAGCGGTGAGGGCGGCGAAGGCCAGGCCTTTCAGGCCGGCAGGTAGGAGGTTCAGCAGCACGGGATAGGCTTTGTCGGGGTTGATCTCCCCTCCCTGCATCATCTGCGCAGCGAACACATCCTGCTTGAATAATACGTAGGCCGCAATGCCGGGGATCACCACGATCAGGGGCATCAGCAATTTCAAAAAAGCGGCAAAGAGCAAACCGCCGCGGGCCGTTTTCAGGTCGGCGCCCAGGGCGCGCTGGGTGATGTACTGGTTACAGCCCCAGTAGTTCAGGTTCACGATCCACATGCCGCCCAATAAAACGGTCAGGCCGGGCAGGTCCATGTAGTTCTCGTCGCCCTGGCTGAGGATCATGTGGAAGTGGTCGCCGGCTTTTTCCTGTAATAAATCAAAGCCGGCCAGTACGCCGCTCTGGCCATTGTGCTCCGCCACCAGGTTGAGGGCTAAGTAAGTCGTGGCCAGACCACCCAGGATCAGGAAAAATACTTGAATGACATCCGTATACCCGATCACTTTCATGCCTCCCAGGGTAATGAACACCGCCGGTATGGCCAGGATGGCCATACATACAAAGAGGTTAATGCCCGAAATAGAGGAAATGGCGATGGCGCCCAGGTACAAGATGGAGGTCAAATTCACCAGCACGTACAGCAGCAGCCAGAACACGGCCATGATCATGGAGACGGTGGAATTGTACCGCTGCGAGAGGAACTGGGGCATCGTATAGATCTTGTTCTTTAAATATACGGGGATAAAGAACAGGGCGACGGCAATTAAGGTAATGGCGGCCATCCATTCATAGGTAGCAATGGCCAGGCCCATTTTAAAGCCCGAGCCGGACATGCCGATGAATTGTTCGGCGGAGATGTTGGAGGCGATCAGCGAGGCGCCGATGGCCCACCAGGTCAAAGAACCTTCGGCCAGGAAATAGTCTTTTGTAGAGGTCTGCTCTGTTTTCTTGCGCCGGTACACCCACCAGCCGTACAGGGCCACGATCAGGAAGTAAGTGAGAAAAACAACGTAGTCGGAGGTTTGGAGCATTTTCATAAGCAGCGAACCGGGGTTTTAAGGGTATAAGTGTTTTGAGAAGGCAAATTAACCCCGGAAAAAGCCAACCGACAGGGGGACAATTAGCATAAAAGAGGGAGAGATTGGGATTTCGGATGTCGTCTCGCCCCAGGCGAGAGGATTTCGGATCCCCTTGACAATCGATGGGTTCTTTCCTCTGTGGAAATGATCGATAAACGAAACAAAAATGCCCCCGGATCACGGAGGCATTTTTTAATGTAAAACACTTTCTGCTGTCAAGGGGATCCGAAATCCGACATCCGAAATCTATTTCACGGCCTTCACGCCCTCATGGGTGGGAATGACCTGCCTGATGCTGCCGTCGGCATTGAACTCCATGCGGTCGATGCAGACCTCGCGGTTGAAGCCGGCCGCGTCGCCCATGGTAATGCCCTTGGGATAGTTGAAGCGGTGGTACACGATATACCATTCGTCGCGGCCCGGCACCTGGATGGTGGAATTATGACCCGTGGCATAAATGCCGGCTTCTTTGTTTTTGGCAACCACCAGGTTGTTGGGCGGAACGCTGATTTTTTCCAGCGGCCCCGAGGCGGTGCCGTAGCGTACCTTGTAGTTCTCGCTGCGGGTGTCGTCCTCCGACCACAGGAAATAATAGGTGCCCTTGCGGTACAGCACATGCGTACCCTCGCGGAACGTGCCGTCGGGGGTCAGTATTTTGGTGGTGCCCCCCTTCAGGGATACCATATCGTCGTTCAACTCCGCTCCTGCCATGTAGCCGTTGCCCCAGTACAGGTAGCTTTTGCCGGTTTGGGGATCGGTGAATACGTCTGGATCGATCTGCTGGCCGCCGGATACGCCCTCGGGCCGCGCATCCACCAGGGGTTTGCCCGAGTCCACGAAGGGACCGGCCGGGTCGTCGGCCACGGCCACCCCGATCTTCTGGGCGGCGGTGAAGTAGTAGAAATATTTGTATTTGCCATCGATCTTCTTCTCGATGATGCAGGGGGCCCAGGCATTTCGGTTGGCCCAGCTTACGTTCCTGGGCAGGTCCAGGATCACGCCTTCGTCCTTCCATGTTTCCAGGTCGGCGGAGGAAAAGGCTTTAAAATAGGTGCCCGACCAGCCGGTAAAGCCGTCGCTGGTGGGATAAATATAAAAGCGGCCGGTTTTCTCGGAATACAGGATATCGGGATCGGCATAAAAGCCTTCCAGCACCGGGTTGCGGGCCACTTGGGCGGTCACCGCGTAGGTCTGCGCCTGCCGGCCTTCCAGGGCCAGGGTGTAATTCACGGGGCCTTTGGCAAAGTTGCGGGCGCCTGCGGGGCGCATGCCCACGCCGGGCACCGTGCTGAACTGGGGGTCAAAGGAGGCCAGGTTGGTCCCGGGCTTCACGGGCAGGAACAGTTTTTTGGCGGCCGTATCCCAGGCAACGTTGCCTTTTTTAATGGCAGGGGCAGCGGCGGCGGGCGCCACGTCGGCGGCCGATCCCCACTGGCGCACCAGCCTGGCCGATTCTTCGGCGGTGATGGGCATCACCGTACCGTGGCGGGGATGGAAGTTCATGCTCACCTCCTGGTCGACCACCTGGAAGTTTTTGAGGTCCTTGGTTTTGGTAAACTGATAACGGCCGCTGGTGTACATATCGTACATCAGGATATAGCCGCTGCCGTCATTCAGCGGGAAGGTGCCGGCGCCTTCCACCGGCCGGTTGGTCTGCTGCACGTAATCGGGGCTTTGCATCGTGTAGCCGCCGGTGAGCCGGTCCGACACGGCGATCTTTATGCCCGGGTGGCGGTCTTCGGTTTTGAAAAACAGGTAATACTTCCCGTCTTTTTTCACAATATCGCCGTCGATACAGGCGGCATTATCGGGACTTTGAAACAACTGCTTCGGCTCGCCTTCCAGGTCGGTAAAGTCCTTGTTGGCATAGGCGTAATAAATTTTGTCGGGGTCCTTTCCGTACTGCAGGGAGAAGTAGACCAGGTATTTGCCTGCCTGTTCGTCAAAAATGGTCTGCGGCGCCCATACTCTTTTGAGTTCTTCCTGGCCGGGGTATTTCTTCTGGATATTCACCACCGAGGAGGTCCAGTTAATAAGGTCGGTGCTTTTCAGCAGCACCATGGCGCGGTTGGAGCTCCAGCCGTTGGCGGAGACCATGTCGGTGGCCACCATGTAAAACGTCTTGCCGTCGGCACCCCGGATGATATGCGGGTCGCGGACGCCGCCGGTGGAGGCGATGGTTTCGGAAGACAGGATCGGGCGGTTGCCGTTGAGGGCCCGGAAGTTGTAGCCGTCGGGGCTCAGGGCAAAGCGGATCGCTTCTTCTTCCTTGCGGTTGCCGGTAAAATAGGCGAACAGATAGGCGCTGTAGGGGGCCCGGGCCTGTTTCACGGCCGGACGGCTGTTTTTGGCGCCCGCCCATTGAGTGCCCTGGGCAAAGGGGGCCAGGGGGCTGAGGCCCAGCAGGAGCAGCAATGCGTTACGGTAGTTCATAAAAATGCAAATCAGGTTATGGTCAATAAATAGCAGGTACGGAACGAAGGCGCAAATTACGCGGGAAGACGGAACAAAAGCGGGGCTAAATGGTATTAAACGGGGGCTAAATCGCCACTTGGCCCAAAAAGACAGGCGGCCCCGGGGGAGCCGCCTGCTGCGTTTTGGTTGCGGGACCCTATATGCCGCTTTTGGTAAACTGTCCTTTAAACTGCTTGGTGACGCTGCCCTCCTGGTAATTGTACCAGATGGTGAAGGTGGCGGTCGCTCCATCGTAGGTGCCGCCGCTGGCCGAGAGCACCAGGCTGCCCCAGGGACTGACCGTCAGGCTGTTGTCCGCATTCACGGTGGCCGTTACCCCGCCGGCGGCCACGTTGGCCATGCTTTCGGTGGTCGCCAGGTGAAAGAAGCGCACCGTATTGTGGTTGATGGCCTTCATCGTCCGGCCCAGCGACAAGGAAGCGGTATCCCTGACGGCGGCATTGTTAAAAGTATAGAACCGGCCCGTTGCCTGGTAGGTGCCCGAATAAGCGTTGTACAGGCGGAACGAGAACAGCAGCACCGAGTCGGTTTTGCGGATGGCGATATAGTCCGGATCGGACACGGACCCGATCTTGAAGGTCAGGGCGTACAATGAATCGGGGTGCAGGCCGGCGGTTTTGATCGCGATCGGCAGGCGGCCGTAGGTAGCGCCCCGTTTGAGCGGCACGGTAAAATCGGGGATCGCATACGACGCGCTGTTCAACAGGCTGTATTTGATGTCGGTGGGTTTGTACAGGTACATGCTGTTGTACTGTTTCACCGACTCGCCCCCGGCTTCCTGCACCTGGGCCGTCAGGTCGCGGTCGATAACCAGGCTGCCGCCCGTGGCTACGGAAATATAGGTGGCCGCCGTATCGCCGGCCCCGGATTTATAGGGCAGGTTCACCACCTGCATTCCTTCGTTGCTCGACTGGTTGGCGCCTACGAGGTACACGCTTTTGAGGTACTGTTCCGAATCCAGCGGGCTTTCCAGTTTTTCACAGCCGCCAAGGGAAAGGGCCAGGCCGATGATGCCTAAATATGTTACTGCTTTCATGTTTGATCAGGTTACAATGAATGAAATAAGGATTACCAGCTGGGGTTTTGCACCAGTTTGGAATTCTTGTCCAGGGCGTTTTTCGGAATAGGCCAGAAGTACATTTTAAAGCTCCAGTTCCGGCGGGTCAGGGCGTTGCTGATGGTGGTGCGGGTAAAGAACTGCTGCCGCTGGCTGCTGGTGGCTACCACGTTCATGCCCGTCACCGGCACGGAATACGCCTCGGGCGCATCCAGCCACCGACGCAGGTCGTGGTAGCGGCGGCCTTCGAGGGCAAACTCCACGCGACGCTCCGCCTTGATGGCGGCCCGGATGGTGGCGGGGCTGGCCAGCTCCTCGGCGCTCATGCCCGGAAGTCCGGCCCGGAAGCGCACCCGGTTGACGGCGGCGGCGATCTCCGCTACGTCCCGGCTGACGGTAATGGAGGAGACCGTGTCGGTATACGCACCGCTCATTTCGTTCAGCGCTTCGGCATAATTCAACAAGATCTCGGCATAGCGGAAGACCGGGAACACCTTGGCCATCACCGAGCCGGTCTGCGACATGTTGTCGGCAAAGTGGTTGTACTTGATGCCGGTATAGCCGGTATGGTTGTAGTCGTTGGGACGGGTATTCACCGGGGCGGTGTTGCCGTTGGAATAATAAGTGATCTCCACGTTCTTGATGTTGGCGGTGCTGCCGGTATAGGAAGTGCCCTTCCAGTACGAGTGGTTGAAGCCGATGGTGGCGTAAAAGCGGGCCTCGCGGTTGTTGTACATCCGGGGGGTGTTGGCCACCAGCTGCACATCCGAGATGTTCTTGGCGGTGCCGATGGTCAGGGAGGCGCTGGCAGCGTCGGGGTACGGGAAGGCGGCGCTGGAGTTGTTGATGTCGCGGCCGTCCTTCATCTTATAGGCGTCCACCAGGTCCTGGGTGATGTTCAACCCGTTGCCCCCGCCGATGTGCGAAGGCGACGACAGCCAGAGCGGCGAATCGCCGGCGGCCGGGTTCACCCTTGTGCACCAGATCACCTCGGGGTTCGAAGTGGCCGGCACCTCGCCGATAAAGCTGTATTTGTACGAACGGTACGGGTCGATACCGCCGGCCCCGTTGGGATAAGGGGCCGTGGGCACGTTGGGTGCCAGCGGGTCGGTCGTCGCCTTGTCGAAGGGGTAGGTATACAACTCGTAGCGGCCGGTTTCCATCACCCGTTTGGCGGCAGCGGCGGCCCTCCCCCATTTGCTGTTGTCGGCTGTTTGGGAAATGAACGGTTTGCCATCCGACCGCTTCCAGTTGGCATAGGAAGGGTTGCCGTTGTACATAGGGCTGGCGGCGGTCAGCAGCACCCGGGAGAGCACGGCCAGCGCGGCGCCCGTGGTGGGGCGGTACACTTCGGAAAGCGCGTCCTTGGATACCGGCAGGTAGGTGTAGGCCTTTTCCATGTTTTTGACCACGTAGTCCACGCAGTCGTCATAGGTGCTTCGCTCCTGCACCATGGATGCGGCATCGCCGCCCAGGTCCAGCAGTTCGTCGGAAGGGATCACGGCGGGGCCGTACTGCTGGAGCAGCAGGTACATAAAATAGCCGCGGAAAAAATACATCTCGCCCAGGTATTCGCGCTTCTGGGTCAGCGACAGCTCCTTGCATTCGTCGATGCGGGCCAGCACGGTATTGGCCTTGCGGATGCCCTTGTACCAGGTGCCGTAGTTGTTGAAGTAGGTGTTGGCCGTGTAGGGCGTTATTTCTCCCAGCAGGAACTTGATGCCGGCGTGGCGGTCGTCGTTCCACGAGGTGAAGTTCTCGTCCGACGCTCCCTGGAAGGGCGCCCAGCTATTGGTCCACAGGCGGCTTTCACCGGGCAGGTAGGAGGCGATGCCGTTGATGTACTGGCGCAGGCGTTCCTGTTTGGCAAAGACCGTATCCAGGTTCACCATATCGTAAATGTATTCGTCCACGTTGAGGTATTCTTTTTTGCAGGAGCTCCCTCCCACTGCCAGCGCCAGGGCGGCCAGCGAAGCAAAGAATGCCGATTTCAGGTTATTTCTAGTCATGGCGGTAATGCGTTGCGGTTATTTAAAGTTTACATAGAGTTGGAGCGTATAGGTCTTTTGCAGCGGGTAGGCGGCACCGTTGCCGGAAGCCTGTTCGGGGTCCCACAGCTTTACGTTGTCCCATACGGCCAGGTTGGCGCCGAGCAGGCTGATGGTCACGGCGCTGATGGCTTTGCGCTTCAGCCAGTCCGATTCCCAGCGGTAGTTGATCTCGGCATTCTGCAGGCGCAGGAAGGAGGCATCGGCCAGCCAGAAGGTGGAGGCCCGGTTGTTGTTGGGGTTATCGCCATAGGTCAGCCGCGGGAAGCGGGCATTGGGGTTCTCGGCCCCTTCCTTCACCGATCCGCTGGCGGGGATCCAGCGGTTGGCCGGATCGGCCACGATGCTGAGCACGTTACCGGTAGCGCCGCCCGAGAAGGGATAGTAGCCGGCGCCGCCCAAAAAGTAGCTCACCTGCGAATTGCGGTTGAACAGGGCGCTGGCCGACCACTTTTTGTAGTTCAGGGCCGCGGCAAAGCCGTAGATGATTCGCGGGACGTTGGAATAGTTCAGGGGCACTACGTCGTCGGTATTGATGATGCCGTCGCCGTTGACGTCCTTGTACTTGATGTCGCCGGGCAGGTAGTTGGTCATGAAGGTCTGGCGGGGGCTGCTGGCGATGTCGGCCTCGTCCTTAAACAGGCCCAGGGCCACCAGTCCGCGCTGCACGCCCCAGGGCACGCCGGTAAAGGACTGGTAGGGGAAGTTGATGCCGGTCTGCTCGTAATGGGTGACGCGGTTGCGGGTAAAGGTAAAGTTGCTGCGCAGCGTCAGGCTGAAATCCTTTTTGATGGCCTGCGTGTAGGCCACGGTACCGTCGGCGCCCCAGCTTTTCATGGAGCTGGTGTTCACCCAGGGCACTTGGGGAGCGCCCACTTCTTCGGGAATGGACACGCGGCTCTGGTAAATATCCTCGGCCTTGGTGCGGAAGAAATCTACCGTCAGGTCCAGGGCATTGCGGAACAGCTTCATTTCCAGGCCCAGGTTTTCCTTGGTGGAGGTCTGCCATTTCAGGTCGTCGGTGCCGATCTTGGTTTCCGACAGGGTGCCGCCCCAGTCGTTGCTGCCGCCGGAGAGGATGGTCTGGAAGGGAAAGCGTACCAGCTGGTTGCTGCTGTTGCGGATCTGGGAGTTGCCCACCTGGCCCCAGGAGGCGCGCACCTTGAAGTGGTTGAGGAAGGGCAGGTGGTCCCTGGTCCAGCCGTACTGGGTGGGTACCCAGCCCAGGGAGAGGGCGGGGAACAGGCCGTACTGCTCGCCGGGCTTGAAGTTTTCCGAACCCGAATAGCCGACGTTGCCTTCCACCAGGTAAATATCCTTGTAGGAATAGGTGGCGCGGGCCGACACGGCCTGCAGGCGCAGCGGGATGATGCTCATGTAGGGCAGCTCGTAAGCCCCCACGTTGGAAGTGACGTCTTCCTGGCGGTAGGCATGCACCAGGCCGGAAACGTTGTGCACGCCGGCAAAGCGGCGGTTGTAGTTCAGCTGGGCTTCCATGTACATGCTGCGGTTGATGCCGGCGGTCTGGCCGTAGCCCGGGGTGGAGCTGTTCACCGTGCGCATGGTCACCAGGCTGCCGTCGTTGGCGCGGCCCATGGCCCGGAACGATTCGGCGCCGATCACGGCCCGGGTGGCGTCGTTGGAGCCGGTGTAGGTCCAGGAGAATAGGCCCCGTGCGGTCAGGCCGGGCGTAATGAATTTGAGGTCCTGCTCCAGGGCGGATTTGGCATTAACGGTATTGGCATTGGTTTTCCGGAAGCCGGTATAGTTCAGCAGGAAGTAGGGCGTCAGGTCGGTACCGTTCTGGCCGAAGGCCGCCAGCTGGCCGTTGGAAAACCGCACCGGCACGCTCACCGGCGTAATGTTGGCCTGCGAGGACCACAGGTAGCTGTTGTCCGTAGCAAAGGCCGGGGCGCCCTGCATCACGATGGCGTCGTCGAGCAGCAGGGAGAGCTTGGTGGTCCGGGTCAGGTCCACGTCCACGTTTGCCCGGAAATTGTACTTTTTATAATTGGTATTGACGTCGTACTGGGTCACCGACTTGTCCTGCTTGAAGGTGCCTTCCTTGTTGAGGTAACCGAGACTCATATAGTAGCGGGCGTTGGTGCCGCCGCCGGAGATATTGAGGTTGTACTGGTCGTAGCGGGCACGGTCTTTCAGGATCACGTCGCGCCAGTTGACGTTGGGGTACAGGTCGGGGTCGAGGCCGGTTTTGAAGAGCTCCAGCTCCACGGGAGAATACACGGGCGCAAAGCCGCGTCCGGTACGGGCCTCGTTGGCCAGCTTCGCATACTCGTAGGCATCCACGTACTCGGGCATGCGGCCGGCCTGGGAAACGGTGGTGTTGGCCCGGAAGTTCACCTTCAGCGAGCCGGCCTTGCCGCGCTTGGTGGTGATGACCACCACGCCGTTGGCGCCCCGGACGCCGTAGACCGCGGTGGCGGAAGCGTCCTTGAGAATGGCGAAGCTTTCGATGTCGGAAGGGTCGACGTTGTTGAGGTTTCCTTCCACCCCGTCGATGAGGATGAGGGCGGCGGAAGAGGCGCCAAAGGTGCTGATGCCGCGCACCCAGAACTCGGCGAAGTCGTTACCGGGTTCGCCGCTGCGGGTAACGGCGATGATGCCCGGCACGCGGCCGCCCAGCATATTGCTCACGGAAGTAGCCGGCAGTTGCAGCTCTTTGACGTTGACGGAGGTAACGGCGCCCGTGGTGGTAATTTTCCGCTGGGTGCCGCGGCCCACCACCACCACTTCTTCCTGGTCGTTCACCTTTACCTCCATGGCCACCTTCAGCTTGTCCTTCGACTCGAAGACGGGCAGCTCGTAGGGTTTGAAATTCACGTGCGAGAAAACGACCACCGAGTTGGCGGGCAGGTTTTGCAGGCGGAAACGGCCTTCTTCGTCGGAGGTGGTGGCTTTGGAGGCGCTGCCCTGCAGGGCGATGGTGACGCCGCCGATCTCTTTGCCGTTGACGTCCATCACCGTGCCGGAGATGGTGATCGTGCCGCCGGCCTGCGCCCATACGGCCCCGGGCAGCAGGGCGATGCAGGCCAGGAGCAGGTATATGTTGAGTAACTTTTTCATTTTGGGAATGTGTGTTGGGTAAAAATTCTTTTGGGGATCAAAGGGGAACGCTTCTTTATTCGATGGCCAGCTTGCGCAGGGTGACGCCCCAGCTTTCACCGATAAAGTAGTTGTCGCGGTCGTCGGCGCAGATGCTGTAGGGGTAGTTCATCTGCGATTCCAGGGGCAGGCCGTTGGTAAAGCCGAACACCCCGATCACCCCGGCGATGCGGGACACGTAGCCGGAGCCCCGGTTGATCTTGCGCACCGTGTTGTTGTTGGTATCCATCACGTAGAGGTTGCCTTCGCTGTCCACCGACATGCCGCCCGGGCTGTTGAACTTGGCTTCCAGGCGGGGGCCGTCCACCGTGCCCTGGCTGGAGCCGGCATACAGCTGCACGTTCTGGCCGTCCTTGCTCACCTTGTAAATGTTGTGGATGTTTTGTACGCCGAAGAAGAAGCAGTCGTCCACCGGGCTGTATACCATGTAGTTGTAGTCGGCCGCGCCCACGGGGCCGCAGGTTTCGTTAAGCACCTGCACGTTGGAGGGGTTGGCCAGCTCCAGGCGGCCGAACACGCCGTTGCGGTCGCGGAAGTAGAGCCACTGCTCGGTATCGTCCAGGGCGGCGGCCACGATGGTGCCCGCCACGGCGGTGCCGTTGGTGCGGTAAATGCCGGAGGAGAGCACTTCCGGCGCCCACAGGTTTTCCTTTTTGTACTGGATCACTTTATGCGGAGCGGTATATTCAATGGCGTAGAGGCGGTTGCGCTGCTGGTTCATGGCGGGCTGGCCGGCGCCGAAGCCCGTTTGCAGGGTGGTGATCTTGTTGTCGTTCATGGAGATGTAGCGGACGGTGCGGTTCAGCATTTCAAAGGAGATCACCTCGTCATTGCCCAGGGCGGCCAGGCCAAAGGTGCGCTGGATGCGGCCATCGGCCAGCGAGCCGTCGACGGAGCCGGCCACGCCCGTCAGTCCCACCACGTTGGAAAGGCTCTGGGCCACCACGTACTTGAAGGTTTTGGTGGTGACGACGGAGTCCTTGCCGATCTTCACCTTGATGCGGTTGTTGCCCCCGTTCTGCTTGGGCACCAGCACGTAAATGTTTTCGCTGTTCATGTTCACGATCGGGGCTTTGCGTTCCTTCTCGTTGTCGATGAAGTAGACCCGTACCAGGGCGGTGTCGGAGCCGAAGTTGGCGCCCTGGATCATCACCTTGGTGCGGATGCCGCCGGAGTCGGACGTAAAGCTGTTGACGGTGATGGGGAGGTTGGGATTGTAGGGCGTTCCCTGGGCGTCTTCCTGGGCGTTCTTGTCGCAGGAAGTCACCGCCAGGCCGGCCAGGAACAGGGCCGCCAGGGTTCGGAGCGGTGCGCCGAAAAGGCGCCGGGCGGCGGAGGGGGCGGCCGCCCTCAGGGGCCGCAGGCTGCTGATTTCTCTTTTCATATAAGCAAGTATTCTTTGTGGGGAATAGGCCTTCCCGCGCTCGTTGCGGGACGGCGTTTTGATGTGCGGGGTGTTTTTCAAAGGCAGCAGCTCCCCTTACACCCGGCAATGCGGATGGCGATAGCCGGCCTATGCCGAACCCGGCCTGCGGAGCGATGGGGAAAGACGGTTCCACCTGGTGGCGGGTCGTCCTTACCCGGAAAAGAAGTGAAACGGGAAACAGGGACATCTGGGAAACGCCCCGGTGGCGGGGCCGTACAGCTCATAGCAATTTTGGTAGATCATACAACCGGATTTATCGTTTTCCGGGTCCCTCTACCCCCAGCCGTTAGCGGCCGGTTCGTTGGACCCGTTAGCAAATTAGCGGCAAGGGCGCCGGGCGGGCGGGGAGAAACCGATAAAAAAGGGGGACGAATCCGTATTTCCCCTTAGAAACCCCTCTTTGTATGATTTACCCCCCGTCTTAAAGGGGCCGCATCCATCACCTGATCAATTATTTATATGTAAAGTTTTCCTACCTTGTAGCCCTGAGCCTGGTGGGCCTGCCAGAATAGCCCCCGGCTCCTGGTACACCGGCCCCGTCTGGAAACAGCCCTTTCCCAAAAACACTTCCGCAGCTGTGCTGCCTTCCGCCCTTCCGTAAGCTTCCCCGGCCTTATGGCGCAACTACCAGTTGTTCCTATAAAAAACCAGTATGCATATGAAAAGATGTACCTTTCTATTGCTGTGGATGGTCCTATGGGCCGCCCACCGTACCTGCCCCCAGCCCCAGGCGGCCCCCAAAAAATCGTCGGGGGTCCTTTTCTCAGAAGATTTTGAAAGCGGGAAAAAATTCACGGGCCAGACCCTGCAGATCTCCACCGATTACGGGTTCACCATCGTGGGCAAGCCCTCTTATGCGGGCGACAGGGCCGGCCGCTGGGAGCTGCGCGATAAGGACCCCATGGCCAGCGACGGCACCCGGGCGGAGGTGTTGTTCGACGAAAAGTACCGGCTGAAGGAAACCTGGCATTCCTTCGCGGCTTATTTCCCTTCCGACCATTACCGGCCCGACGACGATGACGAGAGCATCAACCAATGGCACCAGGGCGGGGAGTACGGTACGCCCATGATGACGGTTCGGACCGTGAACGGAAGGCTGAAGGTGCAGCGGCGCTCGGCCAGCGGTCATTATTATACGGTCTACGACCTGGGAAAGATCCCCTACGACGAATGGGTGACCTTTGTGATCCACCTCCGCCAGGACGTCAAAAACGGCATTTTCCAGTTGTGGATGAACAGTAAGAAAAAAATGGATTTCCGGGGCCCCACCATGTACAAGGGGCCTTACGGGCGCTGGAAGATCGGCATCTATAAAAGTGACTGGAACAAGAAAGGTACCACGGAGACCCGCAAACGAATATGGTATGTGGACGAAGTAAGGTTCGGGAATGCCAGGGCCTCCTATGCAGAAATGAAAGTGACGCCTAAAGGCAGCGGGAAGGCGGCGGCGGCCCCCATTGCCGCGGAGCTGCCCGAAGAGGAACAAACAATGGTCATTACTACGCCCCGGTTGCTTCTCTACCCCAACCCGGCCCCCAAAGGTTCGGTGCTGACGGTGAATACTTATAGCACCGTCCCTTACCGCCTGCTGGTCGCCGATGGTGGCGGCCGGGTGGTTTATACTACCTTCTTCAGCGGTACGACCCGCCTGTCCACCGCCGGCCTGCCGCCGGGCCTCTACATCCTGAACCTGTTTGGGTCGGGGCAGGTAAAGCGGCAAAAGTTCCTGGTAACCCACTAAGGTGGCCGGAACAGGGGCCGGAGCAACCAATCCGGCACCCTGCCGGAAGCATCGATAGCCAGGGGAACGTCCGGGACTTACAACTGGTGCGTAAACCCAAGCAACAGGTTCACGGAATTGGTTTTAATTGCATTGTTCCCGTCGGCCGTCCCGGGACGAACATTTGCCGTGGTTATCTGGCGCAGGTGGCCTTATTTCGTTCCTGCAAATTAGGGCCTTACCATTCGTACCGCCATTGCAGTCCCAGGTTGCGGCCCGGTTCCCGCACGCCGATGGATTTGATCAGGGATAAGTGGTTGTAATAAGCAATGTCAAAAATGTTGGTGCAAAAGGCCGTCACCTTCCAGCGCTGGTGTTTGCCCATCGGCGGCAGGGCGCCCACGAAAAGATCGGTCAGCACAAACCCGGGCGTGGACGACTCGAAGGCCGCTACCCGGTCCTGTTGGCTGTTGGCAAAGAGCTCCACCCGGGCATACAGCTGTTGCCAGTGGCCCCAGCTTTCCTTTTTAAAGGTCAGGCCTGTATGCAGCTTGGCCGGTGCTGTATAGGGCAGGTCACCGCCCCCTTCCTGCAGTTTTCCCCGCATATAGCCCCCGGTGACAAAGCCTTCCAGCCAGGGCAGGTGCCGCGGCTTCAGCTCCAGGCTTACCTCGGCTCCCATTATCCGGGCATCCTGTTGCCGCCAGCGGTAAATGCGGAACCTGCCTACGCTTTCGGCCGTCGGGGCAATGTAGATATAATTCCGAAGGCCGTTCCAGTAGCCGTTCAGCGACAGTGCCACCCCCGGCCGTTCCCATTGCAGCGACAGGTCGGCCTGCAGGTTGCGTTCCTGGTCCAGGCGGTTATCGCCCACCTCGAAGCGATAGGTGCCTTCGTGCACGCCAAAGGCAGCCAGCTGGGCATAGTTGGGGGCGCTGTAGCCGTTGGCCAGGTTCCCTTTCAACCGCCAGGAGGAGTTGAGGTGATAAACGGTGCCCAGTGAAAAGGATACCGGTGTAAACGAACGCTCCAGCTGCTGGCCGGGCCGTGGCACGACCGGGTGCAGGGTATCCGCCACCGGTGCCGGGGTTTTTCGCAATTCCATGTGGTGCCGGTCTACCCGCAGGCCGGACAGGAAGCTCCAGCGGGCGGTATTCCACTGGCCGAGCAGGTAGCTGCCGGTGGTGCCGATGCGGGCGTCGGGCACCAGGATGCGGCTGCCCGTGTTGCCATTGTTTTGGTAAAAGCCCTGGACGCCCACCGTCAGGCCGGCGGCCCGTTGTTTGGGCGTCTGGAACTGCACGTCGGCGGTAAGGGTGGACAGGTCGAGGCCCACGCCCAGGTATTTTGATTTGGGCGTGGCGCCGGGCTCGAACTCCTTGCGGCGGTTGAACTGGTAGCCCGCGTTGACCAGCAGGGCCGAGCCGCCCAGGGCAAACTGGTGCTCGGTGCTGAGCACATGGGTCATCACGTCCTGGTAGGGCGCTTCCATTTCGTAATCCCGCTCCTCCTTCATATTGGGATTGTTCACCAGCTCCAGGCTTTCGTCCTCGATGATGCCCAACAGCTGCTGGTAACCGTTATAGGTTAGCTGGTGAAACCCTTTTTCGCTGCGGGTGCCGACAAAGGCTTTCAGGGCGCCGCTGGTGTATTTCGAGTTAAAGGCCAGGGGCTTGTCCTCCTCCCCTTCGCGTCCCTGCACGTAGTTGGCATGGACCTGCACGCTGCCGTTCAGGGAATAATAAAAATGTTCCGAGCCCTTGCGGACGCCGGCGGCCACGTTTCCGCCCATGCTGTTGCCGAAAAAGGCGTTCTGTACATAACCTTTGGCCTTTTCGGTTACGGGTGGGGGTTGTTCCGAAAAGACCAGGGCGCCGCCCATGGCGTTGGGGCCGTAGAGCAGGGCTGCCGGGCCGCTGACGATCTCCACGCGGTCGAAGCCGTTTTCCGAAATGCCGAGGTCGTGCCGGTCGTCCCAGGTCTGGTTGTCGAGCCGGGTACCCTGGGCGAAGAGCTGGATGTGGTTGAACGACAGGCCGCGGAGGGCGGGCTTGTTGATGCCGCTGCCCGAGGAAATGCTGCTGAGCTGAGGCAGGCGGGAAAGGTGGTGCATCAGCAGGGGCCGCGGCGCTTCCTGCAATTTTGCCAGCCGCACCTGCTGCAGGGCGAAGGGTGTTTGGCGGTAGAGCTGCCGCCGCAGCGCCGCTATGGTGACCGTATCAAATGCCCGGTACCGGTCGGGGTCTTCGATTTTTTGGGAAAAGGCGGAAAAGGCGTCCAGGAGCAAAAGGGCAAGTAGTGTTTTCTTCATGGCCATAGCGTTGAGCTGTTGGTAAAATCTTTTCTCGGGAAGGGGAAGATAAGCGTTTTTAGGAACCGGCAATACCCCTGCTGCCGTGCAACGCCCCTGCCAACAGGCGAAAAGCAACTGCTAAAAAGAAGAAGCCTGAAGGGCTTCATCGTACATAGCCCGGCAACCTCCAAACATTTGCTTGAAGGGCGGCCTGGGCCCAACAGGCTGCCAGCCGGAAATCTTTTAAGAAGATGGAAAGTTTTTTTTATTAAATCCTTTACAGGATTTCTGGTGATAGTTCGTTAAGTTTGCTGTCCGGTTCCGATAAAAAGGGCCGGGAGCTGTCGGGAAACCGACAAGATCCTCGAAAGGGAACATCAATTGGGGGTGCTTGGTTTTGACAGCATAGGTCTTTGAAAGTGTAAGCATGCCGAGCGTTGGATAATTAGCTCGATAATCTGAATATTCAAACTTCAAATGGCGAATCTACTTACGCCATGGCTGCCTAATTAGTAATTAGCGCACCCATTATGGCCGAGACCACCCTTTAGCTTTTCGGGGAGTCTCCGCTTAATCAAACCTCGTAAAAGCTGCTGCAACGGAAGGCTGTGACCGTTGCTTAAGACCATTCAGCTAAGGAAGATGTTGGTTTGTCCTGTCCCGGCACCTTCCCGACAATTAATTCAGGAATAAGCATGTAGAAAGCTTTTGGGGAATATGTTTGGACACCGGTTCGATTCCGGTCACCTCCACTAAAAAGCCTGTAAGTCAAACACTTACAGGCTTTTTGCATTTTAGCAGCAGTTCAATTAAAAGCAAGATGCGGCTAATCGGGGTGCGCTATACGGTGCGTTCACCGAAGTCTGACATCCCCTGATCCCTAAGGATTGAGCGATCTTAATCAGGGCTTCAGGTAGCGGCTTTCCGGAGGTCCGAGATAACTGGATCGTGAACCGCCCGTGCTGATAACAAATTTCTGAAAGGCAACACCGGGATCTATCATCCAGATTTTAAGCGAGTGCCCCCCCGGGGTGTTACTTTATGCGTGGATTGTTTCTTCTTGATGTGATCTGCTACCGAATTTGCCCACCACGCTGCATATTCATAGTCCGGCTTTTTCTCCCCTTCATGCATATTAATAATTTGCGGTTCTTCTTCATCGATGGAAGAGCACGAGCTGCACCTGCAGCCCTCGGAAGGCGAGGTGGTGGCCTTTGCCCGGGAGGTTACCGACTCGTTCCGCGACCTGTCCGAACGCAAACAGATCCACCTGCTGTTTGAAAGCTCCCTGGACCGGCTGTACACGGCTTTCGACCGCGACAAGCTCGAACGGACCCTGTTCAACCTGCTGTCCAATGCCTTTAAGTTTACCCTGACTGGCGGCACCATCCGCGTTGCACTGGACCCGCTGCTCCCGGCAACTGACCCGGGGCGCACCTGGGTATCCGTAAAGGTCAGCGATACCGGCATTGGCATCCCGGAAGACAAAAAACAAAAGATCTTCGATCGGTTTTTCCAGGCGGATAGTACGGCCGCGGTGTTGAACCAGGGCAGCGGCATCGGCCTGTCCATTACCCGGGAATTCGTACACCTGCACGGCGGCACCATAGCGGTAGACAGCGAACCAGGCAAGGGCGCCACTTTTACTATCCACCTGCCCTTTACGCCCCTGGCCGAACCGCCCCTGTCCACTGCCGAACCGGTATCCTTCCTGGCAGAGGCCGAACGGGAAGCCCTGCCTGAACCGGCAGAAAACCTGCCGCCGCCCTCCGCCGAGCCTACCGCCCTTCCGGCCATTTTACTGGTGGAGGACAACGAGGATTTCCGCTTTTACCTCAAGGACAACCTGAAAGCCCATTACAAGGTATACGAAGCCGCCAACGGCAAGGAAGGCTGGCAGAAAGCCCTGACGCACCACCCTCAGCTGATCGTCAGCAGTTCGCTGTACAACAAGCTGCTGGCGCTGACGGGCCAGAAGCCGGTGGAATATATTCGCTCGGTGAAGCTCGACAAGGCGGCCGTTTTGCTGGAAAAGAGCCACCTCAACATCGCCCAGGTCGCCTACTCAACCGGCTTTGCCACCCCCACTTATTTCGCTAAAGCGTTCAAGGTCAAATTCAATATGCTGCCTTCCGAATACATGACCCGGATGCGGAAAGAACCGCAAAGCGTGCAGAAAAAGGAAAGCGGGATGGAGTGAGCTGGCTTCGGCACCCTTTCCCGATCCGCCCCTGCTGCAAATGACCAGCCTGGCCTTTTAAACAAACCAAATTGACCGTTTAAACCATTAATGCTTTCATTGGATCAACGACCTTTGCCTTATAAATCGAGAGCGATGGCGAGCGGTAACGATATACAGGTCCTGCAAAAACCCATCATTCTTTTCAATGATTACGGCAGCGCGTTTAAAGAAGGGGAAGCCTTTGTTACCGATCATATATTCAGCTATATCGTCTCCGGTATCCAGGAAGTATGGTCGGGCAATCAAACCCATGTTTTCAAGGCGGGGGACTACCGGTTCTTCCGAAGAAACCAGCTGACCAAGTATGTAAAACGCCCGGGGCAGCATGGATTCAAATCGGTTGCGGTACATATCGACCAGGGAACCGTCCGGGAGATGGCAGAAGTGTATGGGCCTTCGGAAAAGCCGTACCCTGGAAAGAATATTGAGCTGCTCCCGCCCAATGCATCTTTGGAAAGTTATGTAAACAGCCTGGCCCCTTATGGCAACCCACCGGGTGCTTACGGAGAAGCGCTTGTGGCTTTAAAAGCCAAAGAACTGGTACTGCTGTTGCTGCAGGCCCGCCCGGTACTCAGGCATGCCTTGTTTGATTTTACTGATCCCGGAAAAATAGACCTCGTGTCCTTTATGAATACACATTACCGGTATAACGTGGGACTGGAGCGCATGGCTTTTCTTACGGGGCGCAGTTTATCCACCTTCAAAAGAGATTTCCAGAAGGCGTTTAATACTACAGCCGGCCGGTGGCTTACCCAACGGCGGCTGGAAGAGGCGTACTACCTGATCGGCCAAAAAGGTAAAACGGCATCAGAGATCTATTTAGATCTTGGTTTTGAAGACCTGTCTCATTTTTCATTCGCTTATAAGAAAGCTTACGGAAAGGCGCCCTCCCGGGGGAGGCTTTAACGAAACATATTCACCTATAAATCATCTTATCATGGATTACAAATTAGCGGGCAAGCGCGCGCTGGTCACAGGTTCCAGTGCCGGCCTGGGAGCAGCTATTGCCCTTATGCTGGCAACGGAAGGCGTACATGTGATCGTGCATGGACGGAATGCAGATCGGACCAATGCTGTAGTACAGCAAATCATTGAAGCGGGCGGATCCTCGGAAGCTGCATTGGGGGACCTCGCCACCGATGAAGGGGCGGACCATGTAGCCCGGCTGGCCCTGGCCGGCGGCCCGGTAGACATCCTGGTCAACAATGCCGGCTTTTATGCACATACTTCCTGGTCAAACACGTCCTGCCAGGACTGGCTGGACGTTTATAATGTGAACGTGATCTCGTATGTACGCATGATCCAGCGCATTGTGCCGGCGATGAAACCACAGGGTTGGGGAAGGGTCATCAATATTGGCGGCGGCCTCGGGATACAGCCTATTAATGACCTGCCCCATTACAATGCCAGCCTGGCCGCCCGCCATAATCTGAGCGTATCTCTTGCAAGACAGCTGAGTGGCACCGGCATTACGTCCAATGTAGTGGCGCCCGGCGCCATCATGAATGGAGGTGTGGAGCAATGGCTGCGCCAGGCAGCGCCTCAAAAAGGTTGGGGAACCGAGCTCGGGGAAATGGAACGCCTTGCGGTAAAGGAGCTGGTTCCCAATGACGCCGGCCGGTTCGGCAGGCAGGAAGAAGTGGCCGCCGCAGTGGTTTATCTTGCCAGCCCCTATGCCGATTATGTCAGCGGTGCGCTGCTGCGCGTTGATGCCGGCACTGTTCGCAGTATTTAGATTTTTCCGATGCAAAAGAGCTTACCGCTTCCCTTTTCCTACCCTAAAAACTGGCCGCATAATAAAGCCCCGGCCCGGGTGGTCCCCTGGGACGGGGATTTAGCCGCCGGTCCAGGAGACCAGGCCGGAAAATGAATAAAGACCCTTATTTCTCCAGCCATTACTTTTGCGGCGATACATTACTATTTTCCTACTTAATCCCAATCTGGTTTGGCTATGGGTTATCGTTCAATGGAGGAATGCCTGATTGACCTGGAAAAACATGGGCACCTGGTACGCATCAAGGAAGAAGTGGACCCGCACCTGGAAATGGCGGCCATCCACCTGCGGGTACACGAAGCAGGCGGCCCCGCCCTGTTGTTTGAGCGGGTAAAAGGTTCCCGGTTCCGGGCGGCCTCCAATATTTTCGGAACGCTGGAGCGCAGCAAATTCATCTTCCGCGACACGCTGGAGAAAGTCCAGCGGCTGCTGGAGCACCGCAGCGACCCCGTCCAGGCCCTCAAACACCCTGTCCGCAACTTCTCGCTGGGCCTGGCGGCTTTAAAAGCCCTGCCGCTGAAGAATCCCTCCGAAAAACCCATCCTGCACCAGCAGATCCGCATATCCGACCTGCCCCTGATCCATCACTGGCCCATGGACGGCGGCGCCTTCGTGACGCTGCCGCAGGTATATACCGAGGACGTCGACAAGCCGGGCATCATGAAAGCCAACCTGGGCATGTACCGCATCCAGCTGACCGGCAACGACTATGTGCCCGACAAGGAAATAGGCCTGCACTACCAATTGCACCGCGGTATCGGCGTGCATCAATCCAAGGCGACCCAACAGGGACAGCCGCTCAGGGTAAGCTGCTTTGTGGGCGGTCCCCCTTCGCACACCCTGTCGGCCGTCATGCCGCTGCCCGAAGGCATCAGCGAACTGACCTTTGCCGGCCTGATGGGCGGGCGGCGCTTCCGTTACCTCTATGAAGAAGGCTTTTGCCTCAGTGCCGATGCCGACTTCGTGATCACCGGCCTGGTGCATCCCGGTGAAAACAAGCCCGAAGGACCCTTTGGCGACCACCTGGGCTACTATAGCCTGACGCACCCCTTCCCGCTGATGAAGGTGCATAAGGTCTATGCCCGGCAGAATGCCATCTGGCCGTTTACCGTAGTGGGCCGTCCGCCGCAGGAGGACACTTCCTTCGGGGCACTGATCCACGAGATCACCGGCAACGCCTTAAAAGACGAGATCCCGGGACTGAAAGAAGTGAACGCCGTGGATGCCGCCGGGGTGCACCCCCTGCTGCTGGCGGTGGGCAGCGAACGGTATACGCCCTATATGCCCACCCGGCAGCCGGCGGAGTTGCTCACCATCGCCAACCACGTCCTGGGTACCGGGCAGCTCAGCCTGGCTAAATTCCTGTTCATTACCGCCGGCGAGGAACAACAGGTGTCGGCCCACCACATCGAGCCGTTCTTCCGCTACCTGCTGGAACGCTTGCACCTGGACCGCGATATCCATTTCCATACCCACACCACGCTCGACACGCTGGATTATTCCGGAACGGGCCTGAACAGCGGCAGCAAAGTGGTTTTTGCCGCCTATGGCGCCAAGGTGCGGGAACTGTGCACCGAAGTGCCGCAGGCCTTGAAGGAGTTACAACAGTTTTTCAACCCGCAGCTGTGCCTGCCGGGAGTGGTGGCGCTGCAGGCGGCGCCCTTTGTATCGTACGAGGCCGCTGAAAAAGAAGTGGCGGCGCTGGACAACCAGTTAAAGGAAAACCTGGCCGCCCTGGAATCGGCGCCCTTTATTGTACTGTGCGACGACAGCTCGTTTGTCAGCCAGACCCTCAATAACTTTTTATGGGTGGCCTTTACCCGTTGCAACCCCTCCCACGATATTCATGGAGTGGCGGCGTTTACCCGCCACAAGCACTGGGGCTGCCGGGGGCCGCTGGTGCTGGACGCCCGGGTAAAACCCCACCATGCCCCTCCGCTGGAGAAAGATCCCGCCGTGGAAAAGCGGGTGGACCGCCTGCTGGAAAAAGGCGGCAGCCTGCAGGGAATTCTGTAAGTCATCCCCCCGCTTCAAACAATCCGCGGTTACCTGGCGCTCTTTGTTCTGAACGCCGCGGTTAACGGCCAATTTTACCAAGGTAGCCGCGGCACTGTATTACCAGTCGATGGGCATCAACGCCTTTGTGGTCTGGCACCGGCTGCCGGCATCGCCGGATTTAGTCAGTCCGGAAAAGGCGCCCTTGCAGGATATTCAACGGGCGATGCGGATGATCTATGCCAACGCGGCCAAATGGGGCATCGACCCCAAACGGGTCGGGGTGTTCGGCACTTCCGCCGGCGGCCATGGCGCATCCACCTTAGCCACCCACCCCGAAGACGTCAGCGCCATCGGCGATGCGCTGGATCCATTCCCCTACAAACCTGCTTTTTCGATCCTGCTTTCCCCCGTCATCTCGTTTAAGAACGGCATTGTTCACAAAGGCAGCAGGGACCGGCTGCTGGGCGCCCATCCTTCGGCGGAACAAATCAACACCTATTCCAACGAAACCAGGGTGACCAAGGAAACCCCTCCTGCTTTGCTGCTCCACGCCCATGACGACAATGCGGTCTCGCCTTTAAACAGCGTGGTGTATTACCAGGCGCTGAAAGCGGCCGGCGTTCCCGCCTCGCTGCACATCTTTCCCCAGGGCGGGCACCGGTTAGGCATGGAGAACAACCCCGGCTCGGCTGCCCTGTGGCCGGCACTTTCGGCGCAATGGCTGAAGGAGATGAAATTCATTCCATAGGCTACTGCTGCGCCGATCGCCGCATTTACGGGTCGCATTACCGGCGGGTCATGCTTCGGCACCTCCTCCGGTGGTTTTGCAGTGGTTTCCACTTTTGTTGGCGCCTGCGCAGGCACGGCCGCCATTACCAGTGTGAGCAGGGAAGCTCCGTACAGCCGGTGCAGGAATCCTTTTGTCCTGGTTGCTATTGTTTATGGGTTACAGTTGAAAGATCATTTCCATTAACGTCCACTTCTCCCCTTGTTTTGCCCAGGGCAGGGGCTGCTGGAACTTCCCCATCAATTCTTCCCACTGCCGCACCCGGGGATTGGCAGCATCCATAG
The DNA here is from genome assembly GCF_037132455.1 of Huijunlia imazamoxiresistens. Lineage (NCBI taxonomy): Bacteria > Pseudomonadati > Bacteroidota > Chitinophagia > Chitinophagales > Chitinophagaceae > Huijunlia > Huijunlia imazamoxiresistens. Next base: position 209,046 of record NZ_JBBBEI010000003.1, read on the forward strand.
CGGCTTTTTTATTAAAACAGAAGTGCTCGTTCGCTTCCAGCACCATAAGGAGGCGGTTGCCGGTCCGGTAGATTTCCATGGAGGCGATGCCGGCATCCAGGATGCTTTGCCGGATCTCGGGCCAGCCGTTTTCTCTTTGGTGCCAATGCTCGTAGGCGGCAATCAGGACGGGATCGTCCACCAGGTCCAGCGCCAGGCAATATCTTTTCATCATGGTATTTTGGGTTTCAATCGTTCGGAAGATCAATGATCCGGCACAGGCCATTGCCGACCTGCCCGGCAAGGAGCCCCTGGCTCCAGAGGCCTCCGGCAGCCGTCCGGCACCAGGACAACTCCTTCAGCCTGCCGGCTTTACCACCGCACAAAGGTAGCCGTCAGCCTCCGGCTAATCTTATCGAAAACAGACTTTGCTTTATACAAATCCGACCTTTCACCCTAAATTGCGGGAACAAATTCCGGCATGAACCAACGGCTGCTCAAACATTCCTTTTCCTTACTGCATGTGGATCATGTAAAGCTGAACCGCAAATGGAATTATACCAATGTGATCAGCCCGTACTTCCGCATTTACTTTATTGATGAAGGGGAAGGCTTCCTTTCCCACGCAAAGGAAACGCTGAAGCTGGAAGCCCCCTATCTATATATCGTTCCCAGCTTTACCCTTTGCAACCTCAGTTGCCCGGACTACCTGAGCCAGTATTTCCTGCACTTTTTTGAAGAATCCCCGGACGGGATTTCCCTGTTTCAGAACAACCGGACCCCCATGAAAGTGCCGGCAAAGGAACTGGATATCGCCAATGTCCGGCGGCTGTACCAGATCAACCCGGGCAGGGGCATCAACCGCTCCGACAACCCGAAAGTTTATGAGAAGAACGACTTTTATAAAAGCTACAAGGAACTGAACCTCCAGCAAAGCGACGCGACCAGTATGGAAACCGCGGGCATCCTGATGCAGCTCCTCTCCCGCTTCCTGGCTTCGCCCCAGTTCAAACGGAAAGACGAACTGGCCGTTCCCTCCAAAATCGTGGAGGCCATGAGCTATATTCAACTGCACCTGGACCAGGACCTGACGGTGGCGCACCTTGCGGCCAGGGCCAACCAGCACCCGGACTATTTTTCGCGGGTATTTTTGGAACATACCGGCGAGCGGCCGCTCACCTACATCCATGAAAAGCGCATCGAAAGGGCACAATACCTCATCACCACCACCAATTTGTCGGATTCGGAAATAGCCGCCGAAACCGGCTTTGAGCACCAGCCCTACTTTTCCCGGATTTTTAAAAAAGTCACCAGCCTTACCCCCGGCCAGTACCGGAGACTCAACCAATCGGTGCATACGCTGGATGAATACACCGTACCGCAACGACCGCACCCATGAGCCTGGATCTTTTGGCGCAAAATTTACGGTCACCAACTACAAATCAATAACTATGGCTACCGTACAAGGGAAGATCGATCCGGCGCACAGCGAGGAACCTGGTACGCACGGCATCCAGAATCGCCGTACCCTTGCAAGGAGTTGCTGGATGACCCCTAAAATAAGGCGATGAAATTACTGGCAAACCTGAAACAAAGGGCAAGGCAGCTGAAATCGGAAGCACAGGTGTTACTGATTGCCTACCAGGACAAGCGAACACCCCTGGCCGCCAAAATACTGATCGGGATCACCATCGGTTATTTGTTCAGCCCCATTGATCTGATTCCGGATTTTATCCCGGTGCTGGGCTTACTGGACGACCTGGTCATCGTACCGGCGCTGATCGTGCTGTCCCTACGGCTGATCCCTGAAATAGTAGTTATCGAGGCAAGGGAACGCCTGAAAAACGCTCCCCGGCAGTATCAAAAGAACAATTGGATAGTGGGCATCCTCATTATCCTGATGTGGCTTACGGTGATCTACCTCGTCTTTGAACAGGCCCGGCATTTTTGGAAATAGCCGTTCCGGCAACGGCCCGAATCCTGCAGCGGAAGTTTGATTTTCTTAATTTTTGGTTTGAGAATCATTACCCCGGAAAAAAAGCTGGCGTTTACTTTTGCAGCACATAAAGTACGCTATACCCGTTTAAAAAACAGTATAATTATTGTTCCCCTTCCGGAAATAAATAAAGGATTATTATGGAAAAAGTAGTAACAACAGCAGAAGGAGCCACGATCCCTAAAACAAAAGAAGTTAAGGCATTTGGTACCGAGGCAGCAGACGCAGCGCTGCAAGCGCTGAACATCCAGCGCAGAACCCCTACCCCCCATGACGTAGAAATAGAAATATTGTATTGCGGCGTTTGCCATTCGGACCTGCACACGGCCCGGAACGAATGGCATTTTACCACCTACCCCTGCGTACCCGGCCATGAAATCGTGGGCCGGATCGTTCGCGTGGGCAGCCATGTCAGCAAATTCAAAGAAGGTGATTTAGCCGCCGTAGGTTGCCTGGTCGACAGCTGCCGGGATTGCCAGTATTGCAAAGAAGGTTTGGAACAATACTGCGAACAGGGCAATGTTCAAACCTACAACTCGCCGGATAAATTCCTGGGCACGGCCACCTATGGCGGGTATTCCGAAAGCATCGTGGTGGATGAGTCCTTTGTGCTGCGGGTGCCCGAAAACCTGGACCTGGCGGCCACCGCTCCCCTCTTATGCGCCGGCATCACCACCTATTCGCCGCTGAAGCACTGGAAGGTTGGCCCCGGCCAGAAAGTGGGCGTTGTAGGCCTGGGCGGCCTGGGACACATGGCGGTTAAGATCGCCAAAGCCATGGGCGCAGAGGTGATTGTCTTTACCACCTCGCCTTCGAAGGTGGAAGACGCCAAACGCCTGGGCGCCGACGACGTAGTGCTCTCCAAAGATGAAGCGCAAATGGCCAAATATGCCGGCAAGCTGCACTTTATCGTGGATGCCGTTGCGGCAGAGCACGACATCAATGCGTACTTAAACCAGTTGCGGGTAGACGGCTCCCTGGCCCTGGTGGGCGCACCCGAACAGCCGCTCCTGGTAGCCGCCTTCAGCCTGATCCCCTACCGCAGAAACCTTGCAGGGTCCATGATCGGGGGCATCGCCGAAACCCAGGAAATGCTGGACTTCTGCGGCCAGCACAATATCGTTTCCGATATAGAAATGATCGACATCCAGCAGATCAATGAAGCCTATGAGCGCATGCTGAAAGGAGATGTCAAATACCGTTTCGTCATTGATATGGCGTCTTTGAAAAAATAGCACCGGCATCCGGGCAGGAAAGGAAAACAGGGCAAATCAGGAATCATCCGGGAGGCAGTGAAATGGCAAGAATAGTGATTACAGGGTCCGCTGACGGACTCGGGCAATTGGCGGCAAAAGCACTGATCGCACAGGGCCATAAAGTGGTCGTGCATGCCCGCAATGCCCAACGCGGACGGGAGGCCTTACAGAAAAACCCGGGAGCCGAATCCGTAGTCACCGGCGATCTTTCCAGTATCCTGGAAACGATCCGCCTGGCCCATGCAATAAATAGCCTGGGGCCCTTTGACGCGGTGATCCATAATGCAGGGGTGTACCAGGTTTCCGCACCGGAAGTTTTTGCCGTCAATACCCTGGCTCCTTATATCCTTACCTGCCTGGTGCAACGGCCGAAGCGGTTGATCTACCTGAGTTCGGGCATGCATTTGCAGGGACGTGCGCACCTGGAACACTTCTACAAGGATACCGGTCGCATCACGTATTCCGATTCCAAGCTGCACGTGCTGCTGCTGTGCAAGGCAGCAGCACGTAGATGGCCGCAGGTTTTATCCAATGCCGTGGACCCGGGCTGGGTGCCTACCCGGATGGGCGGCCGCGGCGCACCGGACGACCTGCAAAAAGGATACGAGACGCAGGTGTGGCTGGCCGTCAGCAACGAGGAGCGGGCGCAGGTAAGCGGCCGGTATTTTTTCCATCAAAAAGAACGGCGCTCGAACCCCGGGGCGGATGACGTTTCCCTGCAGGAGCGGTTTCTGCACCGGTGCGAAGAGATCACCGGTATTTCCTTTCCGGAATAAAGGCATCCTCCCATTTACTTCCGGATCATATCGCCGGCGATCCTGCCCAGGATTTTTAGCGCATGCCCGATGTCTTTATTGAGCGGGGTGCCGAAACAAATGCGGATGCAATTGGTAAAGCGGGCATCCGTGCTGAAGATATGACCCGGCGAAATGCTGATGTTGTATTTTAACCCCGACTTGAACAGCGCATAGGCATCGATCCGCTGATCCAGTTCTACCCACAACACGCAGCCGCCTTTGGGCTGGCTGACCTTGGTGGAGGCTGGAAAATAATCCATGATGGCTTTTATGTACAGCAGGCTCTGGGTGTACAACGCCTTACGCAGGTTGCGCAGGTGCAGGTCGAAGCGACCGGTCTCGAAGAACAGCCCCACCGCCGCCTGGTTGGGCGTGGCGGAAGAAACGATATGCATCAGTTTGATCTGCTTTACCTTCTCCACAAATTTCCCGGGAAGGCACCAGCCCACCCGGTAGCCGGGCGCCAGCGACTTGGAGACGGAAGAACACAGCAGCACCAGGCCCTTGCGGTCAAAGCTTTTACAGGTCCGGGGCCGCTTTTTGCCAAAAAACAGTTCGCCGTAAATATCATCTTCAATGAGGGGGATCTCTCTGGCGGCCAGCAGCTCCACCAGTTGCTTTTTCTTTTCGTCGGGCATCTCACAGCCCAAAGGATTGGTGAAATTGGTCACAAACAGGCAGGCCTTTACCGGCACCCGCCCGAGGGCCCCGGCCAGGTAGTCCAGGTCCAGCCCCTCTTCGGGATGTACCGGTATCTCCAGCACCTTCAATCCCAGGCTTTTCATGACGCTGAAGATCCCGAAATAGGTAGGCGTTTCAATGGCGATGGTATCTCCCGGCTCCGAGACGGCTTTGAGGCAAAATACCAGTGCTTCCATGCAGCCCTGGGTGGTCACCACCTCCTGCTCCGTAATGTTCCCGCCCCAGTTGAACGCATAGCGGGCGATCTGCTGGCGCAGGCGGAGGTTCCCCTGGCTGTGCTCATAGCCCATGCAGCTGTCCGGGCTTTGCCTTATCGCTTCCGCCATCGTTTTACTGAGCTTGGCCACCGGCAACAGTTCGATGGCCGGGACGGCGATCGACAACCGGATCAGCCCCTCGGTATTGATGTCCCGGTACACCAGGGCAATCATGTCATCGACACTGGCCTCTTCGGGCAGCTTCCGGTCAATGGCCGCGGACGGGCCCGCCAGCCGTTTGCGGTAGGAAACATAATAGCCCGACTTCGGCCGGGCCTCGATCAGGCCCTTGGTCTCCAGCTGCGTGTAGGCATTGAACGCCGTGGACAGGCTGACGCCCTGCTCCCGGCTCAAGGCCCGCACGGACAGGAGCTTTTCACCGGTCTTGAGCACGCCGTCCATAATATTTTTCTGCAGCTTTTCGGCCAGCTGCACGTATAAAAACTCCTCTTCCTGGGGCGGGGTCGTCCATTTCATCCTAAATCTGTTATGGCCAAAAATACAAAATGTGCATCTGTTTTCTCATGAAAAATGGACGGACCTTTGGTTGCTTAATCGAAGCATATGAAGGAAAAATGGAAAGCTTACCTTGCGCTGGCTTTTATTTGTGTTGTCTGGGGCACCACCTACCTGGCCGTCCGGGTAGGCGTAAAAGACTTCCCCCCGTTTTTGTTTATGGGCATGCGCCAGACCATGGCGGGCCTGCTGCTGGCGGCATTCCTGTGGCTGTCGGGTAAAAAGCCCGCCTGGAGCTGGAGCCTGTTCGGGCAGCAGCTGGTCCCCGGCCTCTGCATGATCACGTTCGGCAACGGCATCATCGGCTGGGCGGTCCAGTACATCCCCAGCGGGCTGGCGGCGCTGATCTGCTCCATGATCCCGCTCTACGTCATCCTGATCAACCTGGTCCTCGACCGCAAAGACCGCCTGAACTGGCAGATAGGCGTGGGCACCTTTCTGGGCCTGGCAGGGATCGTACTGATCTTCCGCAACCAGCTGGCGGCCCTGCAAAACCGGCAATACCTGGCCGGCATGATCATCACCATCATCTCCTGCATCTCCTGGGCGGCAGGCACCATATACACGCAAAAAAACCGGAAAGGCACCGACCCCTTCCTGAATGCTTCCGTGCAGCTGTTTACCGGCGGTGCGGGCATATTGATCCTGAGCCTGCTGTTTGAAAAGAACACGGCGCTGCCGCCGGTATCGGCCAGCACGCTGTTCGCCTGGATCTACCTGGTGGTGATCGGTTCGGTAGCGGCCTTTGCAGCCTACCTGTATGCCTTATCCAAATTGCCGGTCGGACTGGTGACCGTGTATGCCTATGTGAACCCGCTGGTGGCGGTGGTCCTGGGCTTCCTGATCCTGAACGAGCAGATCACCCTCTATACGGTAGTGGCCACGGTGGTGATCCTGTTTGGGGTGTACCTGGTCAATACGGGCTTCCGGCTGAAAACCACTTCCGGCCAGTGATCTTCAACCCCTGCAGGAGCATCATCGGAAAAGCTCAGGTTTTATTGATGAGGTAAACAAGGATCATCAAGACCAGTAACCCAATGATATTAATGAGGATCAACTTTACTTTCTGCCGCTTTATCCGGCGGATATCCGGATCTTCTTCGACGCTCATGGCTGGTGTTTTTTGAAAAGACAAAAATGAGCTCCGCTCCCATTCCGCGGTCCGCTTGCGGGGCTTTTCGGAAAACATCAGGGAAAAACCTTTAGCCGCCGGCTAAGAAGATCCTTAAAACAAAAGCCCCCCGCTTTCAAATAAGCGGGGGGCTTTTGTTTTAAGGATGGAAGTCCACCTACTATTTATATTCAACGGTAACGTTATTCAACTTTCCGGTGAAGGCAAAGGGAACGGTGTAGCGGTCGGATACCGGCGAATTGCGGTCGGCTCCCACGTCGATGCCGTCCTTGTAAACGGCGATCCGGCCTTCGGCGGCCGTAATGCTGCGTTCCGCCACTTTCCGGTCATTGATGTAAAGGACCTCGGTCCCGGCAGGCGCATTCCGGTCGAATTTGCCTTTGGCGGGCGCCTCGAAATTGAAATCGAACCGGAGCTTCGATTTACCTACCGGCACGGGAATATCCGATACCAGGTGCTTCACAACACTGCCGGTGTTATGCGCCACCACGAATTTGCCGCCTTTGATGAATAAACTTAAGCCTTCGAACTCGGAACCGGTGGCAAACAGCACGCCCTGCTCCGCCCTGGATTTCAGCTCCACATCCGCCGTGATGCTGAAAGGATCGTTCTGGAACTGCGGTCCGCTGTAGGTAAGGAACTGGTCGATGCCGGGATACAACACCACCTTTTTCTTCAGGCCGAAGGGGCTGCGTTCCCTGCCGCCGGCGCTGTGGCCCAGGGCATTGTCATTTAAGGGATACACATTGTGCTTGATGGCTTCCGCATCAAACACGGCCTGCAACTCCTTTACCTTATCCGGGAATTTGGCCGCCAGGTTGATGCGTTCATTAAAGTCTTCATTCAGGTTATACAGCTCCCAGACGTCTTTGGAAAAGTCGGTCCCGGACTGGTGAAAGACGGAAGCTTTCCAGCCATCCTTCACGATCGCCCGCTTGCCGAACAGTTCGTAATACTGCACATTGTGGCGGTTGGGGGCCTCCGCATTTTTTAAGGAATACACCAGGCTCGTCCCTTCAATGGGCTTTTGGGCATACCCTTTAATAACGGCAGGCACCTTGGCCCCGGTCAGCTCGTAAATGGTGGGGGCAATGTCAATGACGTGGCCGTACTGATTGCGGATGCCGCCTTTATGCAAACCGCCATTGGGAAAATGGACAATGAGGGGCTGGTGGGTGCCGCCTTCGCTGTTGGGATCGGCTTTCCATAAACGGAAAGGTGTATTGGTGGCCTGGGTCCAGCCCGAAGGTGCATCCTGGAAGGAATGCTCGGTACCGAGTTTATCGATGTTTTTATACAGTTCCGCCACCTGCTTTTCTTCGTCCAGGCTGCTGATATAGCCATTCAGGCTGCCGTTGCGGGGACTGTGGCTGGAGCCGTTGTCGCCGATGCTCACGAGCACCACGGTATTTTCCGACTGCCCGATCTCTTTCAGGTAATCCAGGATACGGCCAAACTCGTAATCGGCATGGGTCAGGAAACCGGCATACACCTCCATGAAGCGGGCATACACCTTCTTCTGCTCGGGCGTCAGGCTATCCCAGGCTTTTACCGTGGGGTCGCGGTCCGGCAACACGGCATTGGCCGGAATGACGCCCAGTCGTTTCTGGCGGGCAAATACCTCTTCGCGGTACCAGTCCCAGCCCTGGTCAAACTTGCCTTTGTACAGGTCGCTCCATTTTTTATCCACCTGGTGGGGCGAGTGGATGGCGCCGGTAGCGAAATAGAGGAAAAACGGCTTTTCGGGGTCGATGGACTTCTGGTTACCGATATAGCTGATGGCCTTTTCGGCCAGCAAGGTGGTCAGGTGCTTTTTATTCGGCTCGATGTCGATCACCTTCGTATCCTCGTACAAATTGGGATGGTACTGGTCGGTATGGCCCAGCTGGAAGCCATAAAAATGGTCGAAGCCGCGGCCCACGGCCCACCGGTCGAACGGGCCGTTGGCGGTGATCTCCTCCAGCGGCGCCACGTGGTATTTACCTACGGCAAAGGTGCTGTAATGGTTTTCGTGCAGCACTTCGGCGATGGTGGCCTTGTCGCCCGGCATGATGGCGTCGTAGCCGGGGAAACCGCTGGAGCTGTAGTTCAGCGTTCCCATATGCACCGAATGGTGGTTGCGGCCCGTGAGCAGGGCCGCCCGGGTAGGCGAACAAACACCTGTCGAGTGGAAATTGGTATAGCGAAGGCCGTTATTGGCCAGGCTGTCCAGGACCGGTGTCTGCATCAGTCCGCCAAACGCGCTGGAGGTGCCATAACCGGCATCATCGATCAGGAACACAATGACGTTGGGCGCCCCGGCCGGGGCTTTCTTCTTTTCGGGATGGTATTCCTGCGATTCGGCCACGGTCCGGCCGATCCTTCCTTTAAAGCCGTCCTCGGACGACCATTGGCCCGGCTGCTGGCCGGAGGCAGTCATGAACAGGGAGGATGCGCACAGCAGCAGGGCTCCTGTTTTTAAATGGATTTTGCTCATAGTAATCTTCGTGTATAAATTTTGTTTCAAAACTCTTTTCCACTTACCAGCCCGGGTTTTGCGTCAGCTTCGGGTTCCGGTCGATCTCGCCCTGCGGAATGGCGTACAGGTAATGCCGCGGCGCCACATTGGTTTTTCCGACCAACTTCAGGTTTTTGATCAGGATGCCTTTGTTTTCGGGCCCTACGCCGGTCACTTCCGTGCCGGTCTGGCGGATCAGGTCGAAGAACCGGTGGTATTCCGCCACCAGCTCAAGGCGGCGGTCCAGGTAAACCGAGTCGCGGAACTGGTCTTTACTCAGTCCCGGCGTCAGGTCGTCCAGGCCGGCCCTTTTCCGGATCCTGTTGAGGGAGGTATACGCCTTGGTGGTGGGACCGTTTAATTCATTTTCGGCTTCCGCATGGATCAGCAGCACCTCGGCAAAGCGCAGAATATTCGCATTGGCATCCGACTGGCCGGTAGTGGCATAGTTGGGATCCCAGTTCTTGTTGATGAAGGGCACGGAATCCCCGGGCGCATTCACCGTCGCGTACCGCTTGCCGTCCGTAGGGCTGGTATAGTAGGTGACGAAGGAGACTCTTTTGCGTTTATCCTTTTCCGTAAACAGCTTGTACACGCTGAAGAATTTATCCGTTCCTACGGTATAGAAAGCCACCTGGTTGCCATAAGATCCTTTTAATCCCGGCACGCCGGAACGGATATCGCTGGAGGTAACCAGGTGCCCGGTGCTGATGGTGCTGCCTTTGATCTGCGCGGAGAAAATATGCTCCTTCCCGTTTTTATAGGCCGGCAGGAACACCTGCGCATAGTCGTCCAGCAGCGCATAGCCATACGGACCGTCAATGACCTCTTCCGCCAGTTTTACGGAATTGGCCCAATCCCTTTTGGTCAGGTATACCTTGGACAGCAGCGATTTGGCAGCCCCTTCGGTGGCACGTCCCGGCTCACCGGCCGAACCGCTTCTAAAAAGGACGGCCGCCTGCTGCAGGTCTTTGATGATCTGTGCATACACCTCCTCCACCGGCGTCCGGGGCACCTGCAGCTCTTCGACGGAAAGCTTGGTCTGGTCCGTCAAGAGTAAGGGCACGGCACCGTAAAGCCGAACGAGGTTGAAATAGTAAAAAGCGCGCAGGAACGTCGCCTCGCCCAGCAAGCGGCTTTTCAGCTTTTCGTCCATGGCGATGGCGGGGATCCGCTCCAGGGCAATGTTGGCTTTGTTGATGCCTTCGTAGTGCTCCGTCCATATTTGCTGGATCCTCAGGTTGGTGGAGGCATGCGTCAACTTCGCCAGGGCCCGCACCTCGCCGTTGGGCGAGCCGGGTCCGGCATCCATATCATCGGTCAGAAAATCCAGGCCGGTATAAAACAGCCGGTTGTAAATGGGCTGGGCGCCGGTGCTGTTGTCCACCATGGGATAATAGATGGCATTGACCGCGGAAACGGCATCATTGGCGGTTTTATAGAACTGGTCGGGCGACAGGAAAGAGGTGGGCTTCTCGGTGAGCTTCATGCAGGAGGACAAGGCACCCAGGGCGGCCGCGATCAGGAAATATCCAGGCTTCATTATCAAAAAATATTTTTAGTTGTCAGGAATTATAAGGTCAGGCTGATACCGGCCATCACCGATTTGGCGGTGGGATACGCGCCGCGGTCCATGCCGGAACTGATGGAGTTCTGTCCGTTGGTATTCACTTCCGGATCATAGCCCGTATACTTCGTCCACAGCAGCAGGTTGGCGCCGGAAACATAGATGCGGGCCCCTTTAAAAAGGGTGTTTTTGGGCAGTGTATAGCCCAGGGACAGGTTCTTCAGCCGTAAGAAAGAGCCGTCTTCCACAAAGCGGTCGCTTATGGTTACCGCGGGGTTTTCGATGGCTTTATGCACATCGGTGTGGGTATTCGTTGGGGTCCAGCGGTTCAACAAGGTGGCCACCGCCCCGGTATAACCGGTGCCCAGTTCCAGGTTCGCCCGGGTCCAGTTAAAGATCTTATTGCCGTAAGAAGCATTCAGGAAAACCGACAGGTCGAAATTTTTATAACGGAACGTATTGGTGATGCTGGCCAAAAACTTCGGCTGCGAGCTGCCCACGATCTTGCGGTCGGCGTCCTGTGTGATCAGCCCATCCTTGTTCAGGTCCTTGTACTTCTGAAGGCCGGTCGCAGGGTCCACGCCATCCGCTTCATACATGTAAAAGGCGCCCACCGACTCCCCTACTTTGATGATCTGCGTGGGCAGGGTGGTCGGGCTGGCCGGGTCGGTGACAAAGAAGTAAGGGGCGCCGCCTAAGGAGGTGATCTTGTTGCGGTTGGCGGAAAAGATAAAGTGGGTCGTCCAGTCCAACCCGCCCTTCAGGTTGACCGTCTTCACGCCGAATTCCACCCCCTTATTTTTCACCACGCCCAGGTTCTGAAAGGCGCTGGTCAGGCTGGAGGAAAAAGGTACGGGAACTTCCAGCAACAGGTCGGAGGTTTTCTTGTAGTACACATCCGAGGTAAGCTGTACCCGGTCGGCGAATAAATCCAAATCGATACCGAGGTTGAACTGGCTGGTTTTTTCCCAGGTCAGGTCGGGGTTGGCAAAGCTGCTGGTGGCCAGGCCGTTCACCAGGTTATTGCCAAAAGTGTACAGGTAGCTCGAAAGCCGGGACAGCGACCGGTAGGGATCGATCTCCTGGTTGCCGGTCACCCCGGCGCTGGCCCGCAGCTTCAGGGAGCTGATCTGCCGGATGTTTTGCAAAAAAGGCTCATTCGAAGCTTTCCAGGAGAAAGCGGCCGAAGGGAAGGTGCCCCATTTATTGTTTTCACCAAATCGGGAGGAGCCATCGGCCCGGACGGTAAAGGTCAGGAGGTAGCGGTTATCGTAGCCATAATTTACGCGGGCCAGGAAGGACTGCAGCGCCCAGTCGGTACTGGACGAGGAAGGTGCTATGAGTGCGGTGCCCGAACCCAGGTTGTTGTACGCAAACCCATCGCTGACAAAATTGGAGGCACTGGCGATATACACTTCCTTGCGGGACTTTTGCTGCGTATTGCCGGCCAGGATGTCGAGGTTATGTTTGGTGCCAATCGTCTTTTTGTAGTTTAAGGTATTTTCATTCAGCCAGTTCAGCGAAGCGATCGAACCAATGGCGGCATTCCCGCCGGGCAGGCTCTCGTAAAGCGTGGACGGCAAATACCTGTTTTGCTTGTTGTTGATAATATCCGTTCCCAACGACACCTTGGCCGTTAAGCCGTTTGTGATCTTATACTCACCAAAGCTGTTCAATAAAAACCTCGTCGTGTTGGTGGCATTCGTCTGCAGGGCCAGCGTGGCGATGGGGTTGGCCACGGTGGAGCCGAAACTGCTATTGGCGGTAAACTTACCCGTTGCATCCCGTACCGGCACCACGGGAACCATGCCGAGGATGTTGGGCACGATGCCGCTGGGGGCCACATCCGCCTGGGTCAGGCTTCCATTTAAATAGGCCCCGATCTTAAATTTGGAAGTCACCTCGTTCTCCAGGTTCAACTTTCCCGCGTACCGCTTAAAGCCGGTATTGATAATGATCCCGTCCTGTTTAAAGTAATTGCCGGAAAACAGGAGCCTGGTTTTTTCATTGCCGGAGGCGATGGAAAGGCCATGACTTTGAAGGGAAGCCTTGCGGAAGGCCGCATCCTGCCAGTCCGTTCCTTCGCCCAGCTGGTCGAGCTCGGCCTGGGTATAAAAGGCGGGTTTGCCCGCATCGTTCAGGGCGTCATTTTTCAATTCGCCCCATTGCCTGGCATTCAGCAGGTCGATCTTTTTGACAGCGCTTTGCGTGCCGTAATAGCCGTTATAATCGATGGAAAAGCGGTTCTTGCCCCCGCGTTTGGTGGTGATGATCACTACCCCGTTGGCGCCCCTCGAGCCATAAATGGCCGTGGCGGAGGCATCTTTCAACACGTCGATGGACTCGATATCCGAAGGGTTCAGGCCCGAAAGCGGGTTGATGCCCGGGCCGTTGGTAACACCGGCATCCACGGAACCATCGCCGTTATAAATAGGGAAACCATCAATCACATAAAGGGGTTCGTTCCCCGCATTGATGGAGGTGCCGCCGCGTACACGGATGGAAACGCCCCCGCCGGGCTGCCCGCTCGACTGGGTTACCTGCGCCCCGGGGATGGCCCCCTGGATCAGCCGGTCCACCGAAGATACCGGCAGGTTTTTGGCTGCTGCCGGAATGGTGGCAACCGAGCCGGTAAGGTCGCTTTTCCGCTGGGTGCCATAGCCGGTGACCACCACTTCTCCCAGCTCTTTGGTACTTTGTTGTAAGGTAATTTCCAGGGGGCTGCCGTTGGCTACCACCTCTATACTTTCAAATCCCTGGGAGGTAATGAAAAGCGTGTACGGGAACTTTTGTCCCGTAACGAACTTAAACCTGCCCTGCCCGTCGGTAACCGCGCCATGGGTGGTGCCTTTTATCTGCACCGAAACACCCGCCAGCGCCTCCTTGGTTTTTGCATCGGTTATGGTACCATTCAGGTAGGAATTAATGATCGGCGGATCCTGCGCTTGGGCGCCGGCCAGCAAAGGTAAAAACAAGGCTATCCATACCCAGATGAGTAAAGATCGTTTCATACTATAAATTGGTTGTTTGTAAAATAATTGAAGGATCAGCGCCACCCGGGTAGTGCCTTGGAAAAAGCCCCCTGTGGAAACAGGAGGCCTATTAAACTATATCTTGCCAAATCGACGCCACGGAAGGATTCGAACCTTCGTAACAGGAGTCACAGATCCCTGCTTTCCCGCTCAGCCACGTGGCTTAAATATTAGCACCTATGCCTTGACGTTAGATCGACCTTCATACGATTTCCTCCGAATCATGGCCGGCAACAGGCATGAGGATCAACCGCCGACCCTATGCAGGCCGGCCATGCTTCAGAAGAAACAATAAGGGATGGATACGCGGGAGGATGAGCAGCCAAGCTCTCTCCCCACGTTGCCCGGGAAATAGTATACGCTTAAAATCGGGGACAGTAGTAATTGCCGGAAGTACGGAATGAGAAGTCCACCGCCACGGAAGACAGGTAACAGGGTTCACTGAGATACATTGCTGTACGCTTTAAAGGTTATCGTTTTGAGTAGTGCTGGCGGTTAACAGTACCCTTCAAAATCATCGGCAGCCATAAGTCTACCTAATTGGTAGACAAAGTTAACAGCATTCCTGTCAAATAAACAAGTTTTAACCCCATCTTTTCCAGGGCCGGCCAAAAAAACAGGAGCGCAACGCTTTCTTCAAAGCCCTTATCCGTGCGGATGGACAGACATCCCTACTTTTGCAGGCGCAGGAAAACAGCACGCCTGCTCCTTCCGGAAAAACAAAGAAAACAAGCTTGATACACATGAATAAAAATGCAGGAACACGAAAACTGGTCAAACGCCTTGCCGGCGCCGGCCTGGTAGCGGCAACCGTCCTGGCGGCCACCGGCTGCTTTACCGCAAAGAACAAGGCCGCCGCTGCCCCCGGCACCCAATGGTCGCAACAGATGGTGGAATCCCACGGCCTGAAAGACTTTTATACCAACCGGGTACTCCATGCGCAACTGGCCGCCACCGGCTGGGATTATGTTTCCGGGCTGGTGGCCCTGTCCGTGCTGAAGGCATGGGAGCAGTACCCGTCGAAAACCGAATACTATGCCGCGGTAAAAGCCTTTGCCGACCGCAACATCACTGCCGACGGCTCCAGGATCATCGACTCCAAAGGTGAATCGGCCCTGGGTCCCAGCAACATCGACGACCTCGCCGCCGGCAGGATCTTCTTCACCCTGTACAACGAAGAAACCCGCAAAGGCAACAGCAAGGATGCCGAAAAATATAAAACTGCGGCTACCCTTATCCGTAACAAATTGAAGTTCGATCACTCCCGCATCAGGGAAGGGCTGCCGGGTGCCGGCGGCTTTTACCACAAAGCCTCCTACCCCGCGCAGATGTGGCTCGACGGCCTGTACATGGGCGCTCCCGTTTATGCCCTCTGGCAATCGGCCTTCGGGGGGGCCAATGCCGCCGACAACCGCGACAGCTGGACGGATATCGCCCACCAGTTCAAGATCCTGCACGAGCATACCTACGATGCCGCCAAGCAATTGAACTACCATGCCTGGTCGGCCACGCCCAACGACCCGAACTCTTTCTGGGCCAATAAAAGCGAGCCGTTCCTGGGTTGCAGCAAGAACTTCTGGGGCCGCGGCATGGGCTGGTATTTTGCCGCCCTGGCAGATGTGCTGGAAGTGATGCCCAAAGACCATCCCGACTTTGCCGCCCTGCTCGGCATCTACCAGCAGGTGGCCGCCGGCCTG
The DNA here is from genome assembly GCF_037132455.1 of Huijunlia imazamoxiresistens. Lineage (NCBI taxonomy): Bacteria > Pseudomonadati > Bacteroidota > Chitinophagia > Chitinophagales > Chitinophagaceae > Huijunlia > Huijunlia imazamoxiresistens. The sequence goes on from NZ_JBBBEI010000003.1 coordinate 224,474, forward strand.
AAGCGGTGGCAGGATAAAGAGTCGGGCGTGTGGTACCAGCTGCTGGAATTTGATGCCTCTACCAAAGGCGACGGCAAGGGCGACCTGATCAACGGCAAAACCTATAACGTGGGCACCGCTGCGAACTACCTCGAGGCTTCCTGCTCCTCCATCTTTACCTATGCCTACTTCAAGGGCATCCGGCTGGGATTGCTGGACAAGGGCACTTACGGCGCCACGGCGGAAAAAGCCTACCAGGGGCTGCTGAAAACCTTTATCCGCCAACAGCCGGCTGGGGTGGACATTATCCAGACCTGCGCCTCCGCCGGCCTGGGGCCCGCCTCCAACCCGGCACGTTCCGGCACCATCAACTACTATTTGTGCGGACCGGATGTCACCGTGGTACAGAACGAAGGAAAAGCGATCGGCACCTTTATCATGGCCTCTGTTGAGTATGAACAATACAAACAGGCGCGCTAAATAAAAGCACCTCTACATTAAAAAAGCCATTCCACAGGGAGTGGCTTTTTTAATGTAGAGGTGCGGTTAAATTAAGTGCCTTATAGAAGGAAGAATAGGTTCATTTCAGATAATGTCCTTCAGGTACCGAAGGACATTCAGCAATCGAGGAAAAACATTTGCTTCCAAATAGCAAAAGGCCCGGGGCATACCCAGGCCTTTTACAGCTATAAATTCTTTTACAATTTTAATGATTGATTATTGCTTGATGATCTTCTGCGTCAGCCGCGTGCCCCCGGATTGTAATGTTACCCAGTACATGCCTTTGGACAGGCCGGACACATTCAGCTTCACCGGCTGCGTAGCCGAAGCAATGGTCTGGCGCATAAGGACCTGGCCCGACAGGTCGGTGACGGTCAGTACCGCCGGGGCCGACAACCGAACGCTGCCCAGGTACACCTGCAACATGTCGGATACAGGGTTAGGACGTACCTCCAGGCCGGCTTCCGCCTGGTAAAGGTTCAGGCTGATCACCTTGCTGTATTGCTGCGCACCGTCTACGTCCACTTCATTGAGCCGGTAGTAGAGCCGGTTGCTGCCTGCTGCGGCAGCACCGGCATCGGTAAAGGCATACGAATGGGTAACGGCGCTGTTCCCCTGGGCCCCTACCCTGCCCACTTCCACGAAATGAACCCCATCGGTGCTGCGCTCCACGCTGAAATGCGAACTGTTTTCTTCCGTAGCCGTTTGCCACTGCAGGCGTGCGGCGCCATTGCTGTAGGTGGCCGTGAAGCTGGTCAGCTTAACTGGCAACAGCGAACCCTGGACCATGACGGCAAAGGGAGAAAAGTTGGTAAAGCCCGCCCGCGTCAGGGTGAAAGGTCCCGAACCCGAAGGCATCAGCGTAGTGGTACCCAGGTCCCAGGCACCATTGGTATAATGCGCCAGGTGGGGCGACAGGTGGCTGAATCCGGGCAGTTCCAGGGAAGCCGGCCACTGCAGCGTAATGGTGGCATTGGAGCCGCCCACCACACCTTCGGAAATAAACCAGGTGTTGTTTACCGCCGCACTGCCGACGGCAGTACCGCTCTCCCCCTCTTTGTAAACGGCATTGACCACCCTCACCTTCATGTTGTCGGTAACCGAACTGCCGTTAAAGGCGATCGTAGCCGGCAGGTAATCCGAAGCAGTACCCACCGGGAAGACCCGCGAGCCGCCATTGGTTACCTGCTGCACCAGGGAACCGGCGCCGGTGGCGATCACATAACGGTCGGCGGCAGCGCCGGTTATGGCGCCCGACGGGCTGAGGGTCAGGTCATGGGCGCCGATATCGATCCGGCCGGCGGTCAGCGTCAACGCGCCCTGGATGGTGACGTTCCCCGAAAGGGTGGCCAGGGCAGCGGTGACTTTATTGAGGACCACGTTATTGAAGGCCCCGGTAGAAGAAATGTCCTGCCCCCCCTCGCCGTTAAAGACCACCGTATTACCAGTGTTGGTAAACGTGCCGCCGGTCATTTTCCAGTTGCCGCCGACGGTATCGATGTAGCTGCCCGCCACAAAGGTGCCGGCGCTGAGGGTGAAGTTGTGTCGGATGTTCAGGGGGCCGGCGGCGGTTTTGGTACCTGCCGTGGAAAGGGTCAGGTTGCCGTAGGGGCCAATAGCGGCGGACGAAGGAATGGTTTGGTTGGCTCCGGCATATTCCACCGTGCTCAGGCTGTCGAAGTCATAGGCGGTAAAGGGGGGCAGCGAATTGCTGCCGCCCAGGCGCAGGGTGCCGTCCTTGCCGATCGCCAGTTGGTTTTCGGCTTCGGCCGAGGCATCCTGGGTGATGGTGTAGGCGCCGGCGTCCAAAGTGCCGCTGGCCACTTCGATCATTGAAACCACCGTCAGGTTGCGGGCCAGCGTGGTGGTGCCGCTGCCGGTCTTTTCCACGGCCAGCTGGGCCAGCGGGCTGGTGGTGCCGCTGATGACGGAGGGACCGCTGCCGGTAAAGGCGACAATGCCGGTGCTCAGGTCCAGGGTGCCGTCGGTCTTTAAATTGCCCGAAACGTTGAAGTCGTTATTGGCGGTGATAGTGGTGCCGAGGATCTCCAGGTGGTAGAAGGTGGTGCCCGGGCTGCCGGAGAGCAGGCCGTCGGGCGCTGTCAGCCTGAAGGTGGAGGTGCCCCCGTTCAGGGTGCCGTCGCTTTCCAGGTCGCCGCCCACCGTATGGGTATAACTGCCGGCATGGAAGATGCCGCCATGGCTGATGGAAAGATCGTTGCCGACGGTCCAGCCCGAAGCGGTCGTGACGCCACCTGCATTGGCCACCATAACGTCATTCAACGTGGGCGTGCCGGTAACGGTCAGGGCGCCGGTGCCGCCCAGGGTAAGGATGCCGGTGCTGTTGAAGTTCGATCCCAGGGCCAGCGTCTGGGCCGTGGAGGGAATGAAGTTCAGGTTGCCGCTGCTGGTGACCGTACCGTTATTGGTCAGGCTGCCGTAAAAGTTGTGGGTAAAGGGACCGCCGTGGAAGGCCGAGCCCGAAGCCACGTTCATAGCGACCATGATGTTCCAGCCCACGCTGGCGGTTACGCCCCCGGTATTGTTGAAGTTGATGGTAGCGAAGGTGGGCGTGCTGTTGGAGATCAGCACCGGCGGAACGGTGCCGTTAAAAGTCACGACGCCGGTGGAGGTGGACACCTGCGAATTCAGCAGCTGGATCGTTTGCGTGATGTGGCCGGTAAAGGTGGCCGTTCCATTGCTGAGCAGCGTGCCGCTGTTGGTAAAATCGCCCTTGAAGATGGCGTTGCTGTTGCCCAGGTTGAAGGTGCCGCCGGGAGCTACCCGGCACATGTTGTTCAGGGTAATCTCGCTGTTGACCACGGTATAGCTGCCGTTGATGATCAGGCGGTAGAAGGTGGTGTTGCCGGTGATGGTCTTGCCGGTGCCGTATACCAGCACTACGGAAGTACCGGGTACATAGGTGCCCTTGTCTTCCCAGTTGCCATACAGGTAAATCGAATAGGTGCCGGGGCTGAAGGTGGCGCCGCTGTTCAGGGTCAGGTTGCCGTTGACGGTCAGCTGGCCCGACAGGGACTTGGCATTGGTGCCGCCGCCCGTCAGCGTCAGGTGGCCATAAGCTACGCCCGCTACGGTTTGCGCCCCGCTGCCGTTATAAGTAACCGAGCTGTTTGCCGCCAGGGCATAGGCCAGGAAGTTCTGGGGAAAGTTATTGGAACCGCTCACCAGCAGGCTGGTGCCGTCGGCCATGGTGAAGGTGCCGCCGGTGGCGTTGCGGTTGAGGGTATAAGAAGCCAGGTCCACAGTTCCCCCTTTCAGGGAAAGGCTCCCCTGGACCAGCACGTTGCCCCCCAGGGTCAGCGTGCCCGAAGCCTTGTCCACCACCAGGTGGTGGAAGGTCGAGGCCGAAACGGTCTGGTTGGCGGTGCCGGTAAAGCGGAAAGTTGTTTCGTATGCGGCAAAAGTACCGTTGTTGTACCAGTTGCCCCGGATGGTCGATTCATCCGCGGCCTGGGCGTCCAGGGTAGCGCCTGCAGCAATGGTCAGGTTGCCGGTGACATGGATGCCCTTGTTCTGGTCCAGCATTCCGGCGGCTACCAGCAGGTTGCCCGATACGTTGGTCACGTGATCCATTACCGCCACACCGCCGGACTTGTTGATGGTCAGGTGGTTGTAGGTCAGCCCGGCTACGGCCTGCAGGCCGGTGCCGTTGTAAGTGACGGTGCCGGTGCCGGCGGTAAAGGTGCCGCCGGAGGAAGTAAAGTCACCGCCGATGTTCAGCTGGCCGCCCCCGGTTATGGTAATGTTGGCGCCGCCGGATTGCACCAGGGAGCCGGACAGGTGGATGGAGCCGGCGCCCAGGTCCAGGTCGATGGCGCGGCCGGTGGTGCCGTCGCTCAGCACCAGATTGCCGCCGACGGTCAGCGACTGGTTGCCCACCTGCAGGCTGTGCCTCGTATTGGCCGACCAGGCGCCGGAAATATTGCCCTGGGTGGCCAGGGAGCCGCCCGAAGCCAGGCTGAGGGTAACCGCCCGGGCACTGCCGAAATAGATGTTCTTGACGCTGGCGCTGCCATTGATCGCGGGCTGGCTGGTAAAGGTGATCTCGCCCAGGCTCGCGATATCGGTGGCGCCGGGGACCCGGGGTAAAGCGCCTTGCGGTACGGTCCAGTTGGCGGCATCGAACCAGTTGCTGCTGGCAGAGCCGTTCCATTGCACTACGCTGAGGTCGCCCGAAAGGGACCAGCGGCTGGAAAGGTCGCTGAGCCCGGATTGCTCCACGTAATTAGTAGCAGTGCTGTTGCCCGATTTGCCGGAAGCGGCCCAGCCGGAGCCGGTATTTTTCCAGAGCTGCAGGCCGGTTTCGGTATTGCCGTTCAGCTCCTCGTCCTCGTAATGCAGGCGCAGGGTGGCGGAAGCCGCCGGGAAGGTGCCGGCCACGCTCACGGTATAAGCGCGGTTGAGGGAGGCGCCGTAGGGAAAATCGCCCACCGGTGCCGGGCTGGAGGTTACCGTAATGGCGCTGACCGCATTGGCGGCGGAGAAGGTAATGGTATTCGCAGGGCTTTCAAAAGCGTAGGAGGTATTCGGGGCAAAAGTATGGCTGCGTTTGATGGTGCCCAGGATGCTGCCGTTGCCGGTGCGGGTGTTGGTGAGGGTGAGGGTACGGCTGCCGGTGTTCAGGTAACCGTTGAGCATGTTCACGGTAGCGGCCGTTGCATCATTTAACAGCTCTACATGGTGGCTGCCCGAGGATATGTTTACCGTCAGGTTGTTGAAGGTGTTGGTGCCTGAGATGTGGTTGTCCTGGTGGCCCTGGAACTCGATGGTGCCGGTGCCGGCGGTAAAGGTGCCGTTGTTGGTCCAGTTGCCGAACAGCACGTGGGTGTAGGAGGAAGCATTAAAGGTGGCGGAAGTGTTGATGGCCAGGTTGCCGTTCAGCGTCAGGGCGCCGGCGGGGGTTTTGACCGAGGCGTTCGACAAGGACAGGTGGTGGTAGGTGCCCCCCAGTACGCTCTGGGCGGTGGTGCCGTTGTACTGCACCGTATTGGGCACGGTGGAGGTAACGTTCAGGCTGCCGGCGGTTTTGGTAAACGTGCCCGCAATGCCCAGCACCGATTCGGCCGCCAGCTGCAGGCTGGTGCCGTTGAGCGTCACGTGGTTCAGGTTGGCCGTGCCGGCCAAAACGCCGCTGCCGGTAAAGGTGGCCGTGCCGGCCGTGGCGGTCAGGCTGCCGGGAACGGAAAGGGAAACGGTCGAAAAGTTCGCGGCGGTGGTGATGCTGCCCGGGACCGACAGGGTGGCAAACGCCATCGTGCCGGGACCCGTGATGGTTTTGGCCGTACCGGACAGGATCAGTTCGCCGGCCGAGCAGGTAAGGCTGGCGCCGGTGCTGACGGCCAGGTTGCCGGTGACGGCAAAAGAGTGGGCAGTGCTCCACGTACCGCTGACGGTAAGGTTGTGAAAGCTAAAGCCGGTACCGGTAAGGGTTTTGGAAGTCCCGCTCAGGGTAAAGGTGCCGCCGCTGGCATGGGTAAAGGAGCCGCCGCCGGTGGAGGTTAAGCTGTTGCTGACAGACAGGGGCGTGGTGGCCGAGGCCGTGGTGCCCGCAGCGCTGATCTGCAGGTTGTGGAAGTTGTTGGCGCCGGTACCGCTCAGGCTGCTTCCGGCGGCCCCGAAAACGATGGTGCTGGCCTGGCCGGTAAAGGTGCCGTTGTTGACCCAGTTGCCCTGCATGGAATGGGAAAAGCTGCCGCCGTTGAAGGTGGCGCCGACGCCCAGGTTCAGGCTGCCGATGGTGATATTGGAAGCGGCGGTAAAGGTCACATTGGTGGCACCCAGGGTGCCGATCACCGAAAAGGCGGTAGCCGGCAGGGTCTTGGTGGGTGTGCCAGAAGCGGCCGACAAGGTCAGGTGACCGTAAGTTTGCGCACTTACCGTTTGGGTGCCGCCGTTGTATTCCACGGTGCTGGCGGCGCCCAGGGAAATTGTTTTGTAGTTGGCGGGAAGGCTATTATTGCCACCGATCTTCAGGGTGGCGCCGTTCTCTACGGCCAGGGTGCCGCCCTCGACCGTGCCGCCCCGGTTGGCCCCGTTGCTGCCCAGGTTGAGGGTGCCGGAGGCGACCAGCAGGTTGCCGGCAGTGGCCGAGGAGGAGTTCAGGTTATTCAGGCTGCCGGCCAGGGATTTTACTTTTGCGCCGCTGATCTTGAGGGTGGAGTAGGTATAGTTGCTGATCGTTTGGTCCACCGCCGTAGCGCTGTAATCGACGGTGCTGCCGGCTGCCAGCGTAAAAGATCCGAAGGTATAGTTGCCGTTAAAGGTGGCGGCATTCACTTTCAGCGTGCCGGTGGCGCTTACGGTTACGGCCGGGTTGCCCGTCAGCGTGTAGGTGGCGGGGCTTTCATTGGGGTTCAGGGTGCCGTTGATCACTAGTTGGTTCTGGCTGCCGGTGACGATCGTGGAGTTGGTCAGGGTAACGGTAGCCCCGGCATTGATGGTGAGCTTGCGGAAGCTGGTCTGCACGCTGCCGCCCAGGGTCTGGGCCGTCCCGGCAAAAATGACCCGGGCATTGTTGCTGTTGACGGTATACGTGCCGGCGTTGCTCCAGTTGCCCTTCAGGGTAAGACTGGCTTTGCCGTGCTTCAGGGTGCCGTTGGCATTGAGGGTGAGGTCGCCGGTCACCGCCAGGGCCCGGTTGACGGTAAGGGTAGCGGCTTTGCTGCCGCCGATCGTCAGGGATTTACAGGTTGCGGACGAGCTGACCGTGGGGGAATAAGGCCCGGTAAAGGCAGCATCGCCAATGATGACGTCAACCAAGGAAGTCGGCACCCCTGCAGTCCAGTTGCCGGCCTTAGACCAGGCAGAACTGTAGGTACCCTTCCAGCTGGTCTGGGCCAATGCGGAAAAGGAAAAGATCAGAATGGCAAAAACAACTAACAACAGGGGTTTTCTCATGTGACTTTCCGGTGTTTGTTCCGACGCAAATCTCCCCTCTTGCACCAGCCCTACCTCCTTTTATTCGTTCAAGCCCCCTTTTTTATAGGTGAAAAATTTTTTATTTATAAATTTTTGAAAAACAACCTAAAGCATCTAAATAAAATACTTAGCCGGCATTAGGGAATTTCTTTCAGTTTTTCACAAAAAACGGCCCTGCCCGCTTACCGGGCATCCCTTAATTGCGGCAGGTAAACGGGAGGAAACGATGGGGGTCCAGGGAAGACCGGTTATCCAGCGTTTCTACCGATTCACCCAGGTGCAGGTGCAACAGGGAGGGCCCCCGGTTGATGGTCCACAGCACCAGCTTGCGGCCCCAGCCGGACCGCTGCAGAACCTCCGGGATCAGCTCATCGAGAAAACCATTCCAGCAGGCGTCCTCCAGCCGGTCTTCTTCCGAATAATAACCCCTTTGGTCCTTGCCGTCCTTTTCACACCATTCCCGCTGGCTCAGGGTGGTAGCGGTCCGAAAAAGTATTTCCAGTTGCGTATTCTCTGTTTTCATGATCCTTGATTTTTAGGTTATTTACGGAAAGAAATCCAGGCCCCATCTCACACAAACAACTGACGATCAATCAATTTATTCCTTTCTATTCTCTATACAATTATAATCGTCCTGGGGAAAATAAACGGAAACAGGTACGGGCGTTTTTTTCCTGGGGCGCCCGGTCAGACATTTCTTCCTGTCGTTTCCACAAATGAATCCTTTCCCCATCCCCGCCACGCTTTAGATTTGCCCCATCCAACTATAATTGCCCCCATTATGAAGTATTCTGCTTGTATCCTTTCACGCTCCCGGAGGACCACCCTCCTTCTATGGCTGACCCTGCTGGCCGCCACCGGTGCGGTGGCGCAAACAAGGCAGCGCCTGCCGCTGAATGCCGGCTGGAAATTTTACCGCTACCCTACTGCGGCCGCCGCCGACAGCCTGGCCTACGACCTGCGCCCCGAGGTGAAAGACGAAAAGGACGACAAACCGGCCGACGCCCGCCCCACCGAGGCCGTGCAGCTGGCCGCCACCCGTACCTTGCTGAAACCCTGGATCCTGCCCACCGGCAATGACTTCCTCAACGACCCCGCCCGGCGCCACACCCGGCCGGCAGGCAACCCCGGTAAAAACTTTCCCTTCGTGCAGGCAACGTTCAACGACCGTTCCTGGCAAAGCGTGGACCTGCCCCACGACTGGGCCATCCAGGGGCCCTTCTATAAAGGCTGGAACACCGAGATCGGCGGCGGCATGGGCCGCCTGCCCGTCCAGGGCGTGGCCTGGTACCGCCGTCCCCTCCACATCCCCGCTTCGGATAAAGGCAAATCCATTTTTTTGGAGGTCGACGGCGCCATGTCGTACGCCCTGGTATGGATCAACGGCCACCTGGCCGGCGGCTGGCCCTATGGCTACACCTCCTGGCGGGTGGACCTGACCCCTTATGTCATTCCCGGCGGCACCAACCAGCTGGCCATCCGCCTGGACAACCCGCCGGCCTCCTCGCGCTGGTACCCCGGCGGCGGCATTTACCGCAACGTCTGGCTCACCAAAACCGCCCCCGTGCACGTGGGGCAGTGGGGTACCATCATCAGCTCCCGCCACGTATCCCGTTCCGCGGCCACCGTCGACCTGAAGGTTGTTGTCGCCAACACCACTGCTGCCGCCACGAACGCCGCCGTTTCCACCGACATCTATTTACTGGATGCCCGGGGCCGGAAAACCGGTGCGCCGGTGGCCCGCCTGCCGCAACAGCCACTGCGGATCGGAGCCGGTGGCCGCGACACGGTTTCCGCCTCCGTTACCCTGAAAAATCCCCAACTGTGGCAGCCCCTGCCCGCCGCCACCCACCCCTTGTACCTGGCCGCCACTACCGTGTCGGTGGGGGGCAGGCCTGTCGATACCTATGAAACCGTCTTCGGCCTCCGCGACCTGCGCTTCGATCCCGAGAAAGGCGTGCTGGTGAACGGCGAAAGGGTGGAGCTCAAAGGCGTGAACCAGCACCACGACCTGGGTGCCCTGGGCGCGGCCTTTAATGTGCGGGCCGCCGAACGCCAGCTGGAGCTGCTCCGGGAAATGGGCTGCAACGCCATCCGCATGGCGCACAACCCGCCCGACCCCCAGCTGCTGGAGCTGACCGACCGCATGGGTTTTTTGGTCATCGACGAGATCTTTGACAACTGGGAGCTGAAAAAAACGCCCCTCGACTTCCACCTCGTCTTCCCCGACTGGCACGAGCAGGACCTGCGGGCCCTGGTGCGCCGCGACCGCAACCATCCCTCCGTGATCCTGTGGAGCTTCGGCAACGAGGTGGGCGAACAATACACCGATGAAAAGGGAGCCGCCCTGGCCCGGCGCCTGCATACCATTATTAAGGAGGAGGACACCACCCGTCCCACCACCGTATCGATGAACTATGCAAAGCCCCACATGCCGCTGCCGGCGGTGGTGGACGTGATCAGCCTGAATTACCAGGGCGAAGGCATCCGCAACGGCGGCGCCTATGCCGGCCTGAAAGGGATCACCACGCCGCCCCTCTTCCCGGCCTTCCACCAGCAGTTTCCCCAAAAGCTGATCCTGAGCAGTGAAAACGCCTCGGCCCTGAGCAGCCGCGGCGAATACTTTTTCCCCGTTTACCCCGGCAACAGCGCCCCAGTCCGGGATACCATGGGCGGCGACTCCAAAAGCCAGCAGGTGAGCGCCTACGAGCTCTATTCGGTGGATTTCGGGGCCTCGGCCGACAAGGTGTTCGCTACCATGGACCAGCATCCCTACGTGGCCGGCGGCTTTGTATGGACGGGCTGGGATTACCTGGGCGAGCCCACCCCCTACTACCTGTCGCGCAGCTCTTATTCCGGCATCATCGACCTGGCCGGGTTCAAAAAAGACCGCTTCTGGCTGTACCAGTCGCACTGGCGCCCCGACCTGCCGATGGCCCACCTCCTGCCGCACTGGAACTGGCCGAACCGACAGGGCCAGGTAACGCCGGTGCACCTGTTCACTTCCGGCGACGAGGCGGAGCTGTTCCTCAACGGGAAGTCGCTGGGCCGGAAGAAAAAAGGCCCGGGGGAATACCGCCTGCGCTGGGACGAAGTGCGCTACGAGCCGGGCGCGCTGAAAGCCATTGCCTACAAAAACGGGAAAAAGTGGGCGGAAGACGCCGTAAAAACTACGGGCGAAGCCGCCGGCCTGGCGCTGGCAGCCGACCGGCCCGATATTGCGGCGGACGGCCGCGACCTGTCGTTTGTAACGGTACGGGTCACCGATAAAAATGGGTTCACGGTGCCGAATGCCAAAAACCTGCTGCGGTTTTCCCTGGAGGGCCCGGGCGAGATCGTGGCCACGGACAACGGCGATGCGGCCAGCCTGGTGTCCTTTGCCGCCCCCGAACGCAAAGCCTTCAACGGCCTCTGCCTGGTGATCGTCCGGGCAAAGCCCGGTCCGCCCGGAACCATCCGGCTGAAAGCGGCCTCGGAGGGCCTGGCACCGGCCACCCTTATTATTCATAGAAAATAAACCTCACCCCCGGCCCCTCTCCATCTGGAGAGGGGTGCCCCAATCAGTAGCTTATCCTACTGGTCATGAGAAGTAAGAGAACTATAAAATAGGAAAGCCTTTTCCACATTGGAAAAGGCTTTCCTGTTTGAAAGAGAATCTATTTATTCCCACCAGTAAGATCACTTACTGGTTTGGGCACCCCTCTCCAGATGGAGAGGGGCCGGGGGTGAGGTGTCTTGACGGCGACCACGTTGAAAAAAGCAGGTTTGGGCGCCCCCTTCCGGTCGAACAGCAGGGGGTAGTTGGTACGTCCCCGGATGGGCCAGTCGTTCAGCCAGGACTGCCCGTCGTGCACGCCCCAGAGGGTCACGCGGCTGATCTTGTCGCTGTGCTTCAGAAACAGCCGGAACAGGTCCTCGTAACCCCTGGTTAAACTTGCCTGCACCGAGTCGGGCAGGCCCGCGGCATAAGGATTCATTTTTGCGTTGTAGGCGGCCGTCTGGCCTATGTCGGCGGTGGTGCCGTCCCAGGGATTGGGCAGCACGGTCAGGTCCAGCTCGGTGAAGAGCACCTCCACCCCCAGGGCAGCGAATTCGCGGATGCTGGCTTCGATCTGGTCCAGCGGAACGCGGCCGGCCGCCCAATGGCCCTGGATACCCACCCCGTCGATGCGTACGCCGGCCGCCTGCAGCTTTTTGACCAGGGCAATGGCGCCGGCTCTTTTTGCCGGCTGCTCGATATTATAGTCGTTGTAGTATAATTTGGCCTGGGGCGCCGCTTTTTGTGCCAGGCGGAAGGCTTCCACGATATAATCGGGGCCCAGCTTTTCCAGGAAGATGGATTTCCGCAGGCTGCCATCCTCGTTGAGGGCTTCATTGACCACGTCCCAGGAATATACCTTGCCCGCGTAGCGGTTGGCTACGGTGGTGATATGGTCGGCAAAATACCGGCGGACGGAATCCGCGCTCTGCATCCGGCGCATGAAGAAAGGCAGCTGGCTGTGCCAGATAAGGGTATGGCCGTTCACCTGCAGGCCGTGCTTTTGGGCGTAGGCCACCAGCTTATCGGCCTGCTCAAAGTTGTAGCGGTCCCATTGCGGGTGGAGCAGGGCCGCCTTCATGACGTTTTCCGGGGTAAGGGCGCCGAACTGCCGCGGCACCAGGGCGGCGGCAGCGGCGTCCTTTTCTTCCGCCTGGGGCGCATTGAGGGCGGTACCGATGACAAAGTCCTGGCGAAAGGTTTCCCGCAGGGAAGGAAGGCCTGTTTTCCCGACGGCTTTTTTACCGGCGGAGCAGCCCGCCAGCAGCAGGCCGGCCAGGGCAAGGGCGAAGGTAGATCGTTGGAGCATGAAGCGCTTTTTTACTTTTTGTGACAGATTCCCACAAAGCTAAAAGGCGGTACCCGGCCGGCAGGCGTCAATTGTTGAAACCTATGGAATGATTGTTTGCAGAAAAAAAAGCACGCAGCAAATTGCTGCGTGCTTTTAGTATGTAAGACTATTGAATAAAAACGGTTCCCAGGTATTACCGGAAAACGCGCCAGATGTCCAGGCCGAGGGCGTAGAGCATCAGGCCGAGGAGCAGGATCATACCCGCCATCTGGGCGTACTCGATAAACTTGTCGCCCGGTTTGCGGCCGCTGATCATTTCATACAGCGTGAACAGGGCGTGGCCGCCGTCCAGGGCCGGGATGGGCAGGATGTTCATGAAGGCCAGGATGATCGAAAACACCGCCGTCATGGTCCAGAAGTGGTGCCAGTCCCAGCTGCCGCCGAAGGCCTTGCCGATGCTGATGATGCCCCCCAGGTTTTCCGACACCTTATGCTCCTTGGAGGTAAAGAGCAGCCGCAGGTTGGTGATGTAATTTCCCAGCAGGTCCACGCCGTAGGTAGCGCCGGCAGGAATGGCTTCGAAAAAGGAATATTCCACCTTTTCGGTCTGCAGGAACTTATCGAACATCTGGGGGAAAAAGCCAATGTTGCCGTCGGACTGCACCTTCACGCCCACATTGGCGGTGTCGCTGCCCCGCAGCACGGAAAGGGTAATGGCGCTGTTCTTAAACTGCTTTTTGGCCCGGTCGAATTCATTGTAATACTGCACCGGCCGGCCGTTTACGGCCACGATCTGGTCGCCTTTCTGCAAGGCACCGGAAGTGTATTGTACTTTGGAGGTCACGCTGTCCACCACCGCCGGCCAGCGGGGGGCCACAAAGCCTTTCAACTGGTTTTTATTCAGTTTGCTGAGGAAGCCGGACGGAACATTAATGAGCGTATCCTTCCCCTCCCGGTTTACCGTCAGGGAGGGCCGCACGTTCAGCGACAGCTCCTTGGGCAGTTCGTTCATGTACACCAGCTGCTTATTGTTCACCGCCGTGATCAGGTCACCGTCCTTCAGGCCGATGGAGGTGGCCAGCGAGTCGGCGGCCAGGCCGTATTTGAGGTTTTTCACCGGCAGGCGCTCTTCGCCCCATACAAACAAAATCAGCGCGAACAATACCAGCGCCAGCAGGAAGTTGACCACCACCCCGCCGACCATGATGATCAGGCGCTGCCAGGCCGGCTTGCTGCGGAACTCCCAGGGCTGGGCAGGCTGCTTCATGGCTTCCTTGTCCATGCTTTCGTCGATCATGCCGGCGATCTTCACATAGCCGCCCAGGGGCAGCCAGCCCAGACCGTACTCGGTCTCCCCCACCTTCTTTTTCCAGAGGGAGAACCAGGGATCGAAAAACAGGTAAAACTTGTCCACCCGGCAGCCAAACCACTTGGCCGGCAAAAAGTGCCCGAGTTCGTGAAGGATCACCAGGATGGAAAACGCCAGAATAAATTGTCCCGTATTGGCAAAGAAGGCTGACCAGTTTATCGCGAGTAAATGAATCATGCTACGGATCCGCCAGCCGGCGGCTGTTTAATGGTTTAAAGGTGACAAATATCAGTTAATCCCAACGTAACCCCCCGGGGGTTTGTAAATTTTGCAACATTTTACAAGGAGGGAGTTTCTGAGTTTCTAAGTTCCTGAGTTATGTGTCCTACGATAAAGTCAGGTATTAACTCAGGAAACTAACTCAGGAACTCAGAAACCCAGAAACTTTTAGAGTTTGATCAAGTCCGCCGCAAAGTTCCGCGCTTCGCCGTCGCTTTCGTAGTAGTCGTCCAGGGTGGGGTGCTGGATGAAGGGCACCTGCTCCATGGTTTTCTCTACGATGTCGGTCATGTCGAGGAAGCCGCAGCGGTTGCGCAGGAAGGCCCAGACGGCGATCTCGTTGGCGGCGTTGAGGATACAGGGCAGGTTGCCGCCCTTTTTGAGGGCTTCGATGGCCAGCGTCAGGTTGCGGAAGGTGCGGTAGTCCGGCTCGTCGAAGGTCAGCGTGCTGAATTTTTTGAAGTCGAAGCGGGGGAAGTCGCTTTTCAGGCGCTTGGGAAAGCCCAGGGCGTACTGGATGGGCAGCTTCATGTCGGGCAGGCCCATCTGGGCTTTGATGCTGCCGTCGGTGAACTGCACCATCGAGTGGATGATGCTCTGGGGGTGGATGACGATCTGGATCTGGTCGGGATGGAGGTTGAACAGCCACTTGGCCTCGATCATCTCCAGGCCTTTGTTCATGAGGGTGGCCGAGTCCACGGTGATCTTGGCGCCCATGCTCCAGTTGGGGTGCTGCAGGGCGTGCTCGCGGCGCACGTTGGCCAGGTAGTTGGCCTTGCGGCCCAGGAAGGGCCCGCCGGAAGCCGTCAGGATCACCTTTTCTATGGGGTTGCGCATCTCGCCGATCAGGCACTGGAAGATGGCCGAATGCTCCGAATCCACCGGGATCACGGGCACCCGCTTTTCCACGGCCCTTTTCATGACGATGTCGCCGGCCACCACCAGGGTTTCCTTGTTGGCCAGGGCGATGGCCTTGCCGGCATTGATGGCGTTGAGGGTGGGCTTCAGGCCGGCATAGCCGACGATGGCGGCCAGCATCAGGTCGTACACGTCCAGGGCCGCCACCTCTTCCAGGGCTTTTTCGCCGGCAAATACTTTAACGTCCGTGGAGGCCAGGGCCGCTTTTACCTTGGCATAGCGGTCTTCCTCGGCGATGACCACCATGTTGGGTTTGAAGTGCATGGCCTGCTGGATCAGCAGGTCGGCATTGTTGTTGGCCGTCAGAATCTCCACCGAAAACTTATCGGGATGGGCGGCGATCACCTCCAGCGCCTGCTGGCCGATGGACCCGGTGGAACCAAAAATCGCAATTCTTTTTTTATGAGAATTCATATCGTGAATCGTGAAACGTGAATCGTCAATGGTGTAGGGTGGCTTTTTCTAAACCTCCGGCTTCTTAAACTCCGCGAGCTCCAAAACCATCAACTCGTAAACTCGTAAACTTGTAAACTATTTTAAAAACGGCGCCAGCTCGCTGGCCAGCTTCCGGTCGTTGCTCAGGCGGGGCACTTTGTTTTGCCCGCCCAGCTTTCCAACGGATTTCATGTAATCGATAAAGCCGTTTTTGCGGATCACCGAAATTTTCAACCGCTGCAGGATATTCCCCCGGATCAGGTCGTCGTAATAAATATTTTTCTTCCGCAGGTTGTCGTCCACCTTTTCGGCAAAGGCGGCAAGGTTGGCGGGTTCGTTCTCGAATTCGATGAACCACTCGTGGTAGCTTTTGCCGGCGCCCTGCTCGATCAGGGGGGCCACCGTAAACTCCGTGATGTGGACGTTTTCTTCCTGCGCGGCTTTCAGCAGGCTGTATTCCACCTCTTCGCCGATCACGTGTTCGCCAAAGGCGGAGATGAAGTGCTTGATGCGGCCCGAAACCACGATCCGGTAAGGATTGGTGGAGACGAACTTTACGGTATCGCCGATGCTGTAGCCCCAGAGGCCCGCATTGTTGTTGATGATAAGGGCGTAATTCTCGCCCACCTTCACGTCGCGCAGCGACAGGCGGGTGGGGTTGGCGCTGAAGATCTCGGCGGCCGGCACAAACTCAAAAAAAATGCCACTATTGGTATTGAGCAGCAGGCCTTCGGCTTTTTGAGAATCCTGGAAGGCGAAAAACCCTTCCGAAGCCGGGAAGGTCTCGATGGTGTCGATGGTGCGGCCCACGCTGTCGAACAGCTTGGACTTGTAGGGCTGGAAGTTCACGCCGCCATGCACCAGCACCTGGAGGTTCGGGAACAGGGCGCCCACCTTTTTGCCCGACTGCTGCACCAGGCGGTCGAAATACATCTGCATCCAGGGCGGAATGCCGCTGATGAGGGTCATGTCCTGGTGGATGGTTTCGCGGACGATCTGGTCCAGCTTCGTTTCCCAGTCCTCGATACAGTTGGTTTCGTAGCTGGGCAGCTGGTTCGACCGCAGGTATTGGGGCACGTGGTGGTTGACGATGCCGCTGAGGCGGCCGGTGGGTATATTGGAAATACGGGAAAGTTCGGGCGAGCCGGACAAAAAGATCATCTTGCCGTTGGCAAAGGAAGCGTTGCCGGTCTCCGCCATATAACACAACAGGGCATTGCGGGCCGAGTTGATGTGGTTGGAAATGGAATCCTTCGATATGGGAATGTACTTCACCCCGCTGGTAGTACCCGAGGTTTTGGCAAAGTAGAGCGGAAGGCCCCGCCATAAAATATTGTGCTTGCCTTCCTTCACCTTGTTGATGTATCCCTTGAACTGCTCGTAGTCGCGTACGGGAACGGCCTGGCGAAAGGACGCATGGTCACCCACCTGTTCGAAGCGGTGTTCCCGGCCGAATTCGGTGGTCTTTCCCACCGACAGCAATTGCTTCAGGATACGGTCCTGGTCCTCCAGGGCCGTGGTCATGCCCTTTTGGATGGAACGGTGGATATACGAGGCGAACGGCTTTGCTAAAAATGATTTGAATTTCATTTTAAAGGAAATTATCCGGCCCGCTAAAGGGAATAAAGCTTCCCGGACCGAAAGAGCGCAAACCTACATTAATTGAATGATACTGCTTCAAAGTTCGGGCATATTATAGAGAGAAGTGGAAAACGGACGCCTTCTCCCGGTGATCGGCGGCTTTTCCCCTTCCTGCGCTTCTTTTTTTCGACTTTTTTCTCAAATGATGTTCTCTTTTGGCATTTTTCTCCTACCTTTGCCGTCCTAATTTTCAAACCGTTATGTTTGCAGTAGTAAAAATAGCCGGCCAGCAGTTCAAAGTAACCAAAGACCAGACTTTGTACGTTCCTCATGTGGGTGGTAATGCCGGTGACAAGCTCGAATTTTCTGATGTGCTTCTGGCAGATGACAATGGCAATCTGTCCGTAGGTAGCGCATTAAGCGTGAAAGTACAGGCCGAGATCGTTGACCACGTGAAAGGCGATAAAGTAATTGCGTATAAGCAAAAACGCAGAAAAGGCTTCCGCAAGAAGAAAGGTCATCGTACCCAGTACACCAAAATCAGAATCAGCGATATTGCCTAATCGTAGCAATTACGGTTTCCAGTAAAGCATTCCCAAATCCCCAAAAACACAATTCAAACTACTTATTATGGCACATAAAAAAGGTGAAGGTAGTGTAAAGAACGGCCGCGACTCACAAAGCAAGCGCCTTGGTATTAAAATATTTGGTGGTCAGCCCGCCGTTGCCGGTAACATCCTGGTACGTCAGCGCGGTACGGAATACCACCCCGGTAAAAACGTAGGCGTGGGCAAAGACTTCACGCTGTTCGCCCTGACCGACGGTGTAGTAACCTTCAGAAAAGGCAGAAACGACCGTACGTTTGTTTCTGTTTCCGCTCCCGAAGCTACTGCCTAAAGGAACTTAGTGGTGGTGAAAAACTTTGACAGGTAAAATTTTCCTAATTTTACCTGTCAAAGTTTTTTTACTAACCATTAAATTCCAGTTTATGGCTACAGCAAGAAAAGTGGCGCCCAAAAAGGCCGCTGCAAAAAAGGCTACAGTAAAGAAAGCTCCCGCCAAAAAGGCTATGGTGAAAAAAGCCATGGTCAAGAAAGCCGCCCCTAAAAAGGCTGCTCCCGCCCGCAAAGCTGCCGCAGTAAAGGCGACCACCAAAAAAGCCGCCCCCAAAAAAGCAGCTCCTGCCAAAAAGGCAATGGTAAAAAAAGCCATGGTCAAGAAGGCCGCTCCCAAAAAAGCAGCCCCCAAAAAAGCGGCATCGGCTACGGCCACCGCTTCCCGAAGCACTGCCGGCAAATCGGCCGCAGGCAAAAGCACCACCTCCCGGAGTACCGCATCCCGCAGCAGTTCGAAAAGTTCCGCCAGCCGGACATCTTCCAGCCGTTCCTCCAAAGGTTCGTCCAAATAATCAGGTTACCACTTGTCATACAGCGTCCCGGGCCCCCGGGACTTTTTTTTCGCCTCCCCTTTCCAATTAATTCCCGCCGATTGAAATTAATGGGGTAAAATTGCGCCTCCGGCCCCTGCCGGCCGCCGGCATTCTTTTAACCCGTTTCATCAAGAGTTTATGGATAATTACGCTATAGCCGACCAATTGTCGCTGTTGTCCAAGCTTATGGACATCCACGGCGAAAACGCATTCAAGGCCAAAAGCTACGCCAGCGCGGCCTTTGCCATCGAACAATTCCCGCAGGAAATAGCCTCCCTCCCTCCCGGCAAGCTGTTCTCCGTGAAAGGCATCGGCGAAAGCGTGGGCGCCCGGATCTCCGAGCTGCTGCAAACCGGCGAGCTGCCGCTGCTGCAGGAATACCTGGCCAAAACGCCTCCCGGTGTGCTGGACATCATGAACATCAAGGGCCTGGGCCCCAAAAAGATCCATACCCTCTGGAAGGAACACGCCATCGACTCGGTGGAGGTATTGAAACAGTTTTGCCTGGACAACAAGCTGTCCGAAATCAAAGGTTTTGGCGCCAAAACCCAACAAAAGATCCTCGAAGAGATCAACTACCAGCAGCAGAACGAAGGCCTGTACCTGTATGCCCAGGTGGAAAGCTTTGCCCTTGCCTTCGCCTCCCGCCTGCAACAGCATTTTCCCCAACATACCTCCGAATGGACCGGCGCCTTCCGCCGCCAGCTGGAAGTGATCGACCGGCTGGAATGCGTCACCACCATCCCCGCAGAAGACCTCAAAACCTTCCTGGCCCACCAGCAATTCGGAAAAATAACCCAGTCGGGCAACGAAATCGAGGCATCCTCCGAAGGCATCATCCAGCTGCACTTCCACCTCGAAACCGAGGGCACTTTTTACCAGCGCCTGTTCGGCACCTCCTGCAGTCCCGAATTCCTGACCGCCTGGCAACAGGCCTATGGCAACGCTCCTGCCTCTGGCGAAGAAGAACTGTTTCAACAGGCCGGCCTGCCCTTTATCCCCCCGTACCTGCGGGAAACACCCGCTATACTGGAAAAAGCAAAAAACGGCGCCTTAGGTACCCCTATTCAGCCCGGCGACGTCCGCGGCCTGATCCACTCCCACAGCAACTGGAGCGATGGCGCCAGCACCATCGAGCAGATGGCGCACGAACTGATCGCCCTGGGTTTCGAATACCTCGTGATCTCCGACCACTCCAAGGCGGCCTTTTATGCCAACGGCCTGTCGGAGCAGCGCATCCGCGAACAGCACCGCTACATCGACGAGCTGAACGCCCGGCTGGCACCCTTCAAAATTTTTAAAAGCATCGAATGCGACATCCTCAGCGATGGCGCCATGGATTATTCCGACGAGGTGCTGTCGACCTTCGACCTGGTGATCGCCTCGGTGCACAGCAACCTGCAAATGGACGAGGAAAAAGCCATGAAGCGCCTCCTGGGCGCCATCGCCAATCCCTACGTCACCATCCTGGGCCACATGACGGGCCGGCTGCTGCTCAAGCGCAAGGGCTACCCCGTCGACCACAAGGCCCTGATCGACGCCTGCGCCGAGCACGGCGTGGTGATCGAGATCAACGCCCACCCCATCCGCCTCGACATGGACTGGCGCTGGATCGAATACGCCCGGGAAAAAGGCGTGCTGCTCTCCATCAACCCCGACGCCCATACGCTGGAAGAATTCCACAACATCAAGTACGGGGTGCTGGTCGCCCAGAAAGGCGGCCTGACGAAGAAAGAAAATCTCAGCAGCATGAGCCGGAAGGAATTCGAAGCGTTTTTGAAACGGTAACACCTCACCCCCGGCCCCTCTCCAGATGGCTACCGTTAGGACACATCTTTTGCGGATGGGAAAGGTCTGCGTAGAGCCAGAGAAGCCCGCAGGGCTTCAACAAAAGTAGCCCCGGGTGCAACCCGGGGTCAGCCGTAGTTCGTTTCCAGCAACCCTGAAAGGGGTTGAATGTGGGACCCACAATAGGGAGGCAATTCCCGATCAGGAAGACTTTCCGAAGTATCCTTCAAGGTTGAAACTGTTGTAAATCGACCAGGACACATTCAACCCCGATGGGGTTGTGTGGACGAACTACGGCTGACCCCGGGTTGCACCCGGGGCTACTTTTGTTGAAGCCCTGCGGGCTTCCTGCTACCGTCCTCAACAAAAAATGTGTCCTAACGGTAGCTCCAGATGGAGGGGGGCCGGGGGGAGGCCGCCTATATCTCCGCGTCATCGGCAATGGGCAGGCGCACGAAGAAGGTGGTGCCTGCGCCCGGCTCGGTTTCGAACCAGATGTCGCCGCCTGCCTGCTCCACGATGCGCTTGCACATGGCCAGCCCGAGGCCCGTGCCGGAGCTTTTGGTGGTGAAGTTGGGCACGAAGATCTTCGCATGCATATCGGGGGGAATGCCGTCGCCATTGTCGGTTACGCTCACCAGCAGCATCTGCCCCTCCAGCTCCTCGTCGATGCTGATGACACACTTGTCCCGGCTGGGACAGGCTTCCACGGCATTGGTCAGCAGGTTGGTGAACAGGCGGTTGATATGCGTCCGGTCGCCCATCATCCAGATCGTTTCGTCCACGTGGTTCCAGTGCAGCTCGATCCGCGGGTTGGGCCGGTACAGGTCTACCAGCGAGGCGATCACCTGGTGGAAGTCGAACAGCTCCATGTGGCGGTTGCCGATGTTGGCGAAGCGCGAAAAGTCGGCCGCGATCTTCGACAGGTGGTCTATTTGCTCTACCAGGGTGTTGGCCACGCTGGAGGTCAGCTCTTTAACGTTGGGGTGGTTGTTGTGGATGGCTTTTTGCAGGTACTGGATGCTCAGCTTCATGGGTGTCAGCGGGTTCTTGATTTCGTGGGCCACCTGCCGGGCCATTTCCCGCCAGGCCCCTTCCCTTTCGCTTTTCGCCAGCGCCTCGGCGCTCTGCTCCAGCTTTTTCACCATCTTATTGTATTGCTCCACCAGGTCGCCGATCTCGTCCTTATGCACCCAAACGATCTCTTCGTTGGTCTTGCCCAGGGTGATCTCCTTCATCTTCTGGCCGATGATGGAGAACGAGCGGGTGATCTTGTTGGTAATGAACAGGGCGATGACGCCGGCGATCAGGAAGATGAAGGCGTTGAGGTTGATGATGGTCACCAGGAAGTTGGAAATTTCCTGGTTGAGGTCGTTCTGCGACAGGAAGTAGGGAATGTTCAGGTAGGCATACACCCCTCCCTTTTTGTCGCGGACCGCGGCATAGATGCTCAGGTACTTCAGCGTATTGATCTTTTCCTCCTGCACCCACAACACCTCGCGCCGGCGGTTGAGGTGGTAATACGCCTGGGGATGGATGCGGGTGCTGAGTACGCCCAGCTTGTATACGTCGGCCCGGGAGGACACCTGCAGGCTGCCCCGGAGGTCGTAGAGGTTGACGTCCACGTTGTGGATGTCCGCCAGTTCGTCGATCAGGCGCTGCAGCTTATAGGACGAGGCCGAATCGTAGAGCAGGGCCGTCTTGTCGAACAGCAGGCTGTCGGCCAGCCGCTGCTCCATTTCCCGCACCAGGATGCCCGAAGTATGGTTCAGCTTGTCTACGTTGTTGCGGTTGTAGCGGCTGATGAAAAACGAGATGGTGGCGGCCCCGATGATGAGAAAGGACAGGATGCTGATAAAAATGATGGTGCCGTGCACCTGCGAGCGGATGCTGAGCTGCGAGAACAGGTGCACCAGCTTCAGGTCGTAGGTGGAATTGAGCACAATGGCTATCAGCTGCAGCAGCGCCACCATGAACAGGAAGGCGCAGAAGAGGTAGGAAAACAGGGTGATGCTTTCAATGAGGGTATCCTGCTTGCGGGCCACGACCACCACCTTACTGCTGCTGGCCCGGAACCACAGTTCGTCAAAATCGCCGTTTTCCCGCCGCTCGAACTCGCTGACCGGCAGCTCTTTCTGCCGCAGGGACGTACGGAACGGGTACTGCGCCGAATACCGCTTCAGTACCATGCTGTCATAGATGGCATAGGAATAAGTGGGCAGGTCCGACACGTCGAACTGCTTCATGTTCCGGAAGATCTCTGGGTAAAACGCCTCGTCCCCGTGCTTCTTGGGGGTAGCGATGATGAAGCAGGTACCGTGAAAATGGCCGTCCTCCTCAATCATGCGCCGGGTAATATAGGAGAGGTTGTCATAAGAGGTTTCGTGGTAGTACAGGTCGGGAATGCCGGTAGGCTTGCTGCGGACGGTAAAGATGTTGTTCAGCTCGTTGTACGACCGGGGGTCATCGTTATACAGGGCTGTATTGGTCGAGTCGAACAGGTAGAGGCGCATGTTGTAGCCGCTGCGGAAGGCCAGGATGTTGACGTTGAGGATGCTGTCGCGCAGGTTGCGGTTCTGCCCCTCGTCCAGGAAGCGCGGGAAATTGCGCAGCAGGAATTCCTCGTCGAGGTATTTCAGGGTGATGCTGAGGGTCCGTTCCTGCGAGGGGTCGGTCAGCTCGTCGTGCTTTTCGGCAATGCTCTTGCGGTAAATCCATTCCTTTTTCTTGTTTTCGTGGAGGATGACCGCCGACAGGGAAATGGAAAAGATAAAGATCCAGAACAGCACCCCGGCCATATTGATCTTGAAGTGGTTGATGATGAACTGCTCCTGGCTGACGAGCCAGGTATACAAAACCAGCCACAGCAGCACCGGCAAATGGAAGGCCACACTGGAATGGCCGGAGCGGAAGGTCAGGAACAGCAGCCCCAGGAAGGCCAGCAGGAAATAGATATACACGGTACGGTCCCGGAACGCCAGGAAGATCAGTTGGAACAGGAGGCGGGTAATGTAATAGAAGGTCAGCGACAACAGGGCCAGTACGATAAAGCCCACGAAGGTGTAAATGTTCAGGCTGAAAAAGTCCGAAACATTAAAGGAGATATGGGAGTCGGCCACCAGGCTGCGCACGATATCGGCCCACTGGAAGCCCGACAGGATAAACACGCCCAGGGCGGCGGCTCCGGCCCCGTAAATTTTATTGCCCTGCAGCCAGGAGGGCAGCCTTTTTACCGGGCCGATGTTGTACCAAGCAAAGACGGCGATCCAGCAGAGGGTGATGGTATTGATCAGCAGGTCGCCCAGGGAGCGGTTCACTGCGTTGGTACCGTAAATGGAGGGGTCGAACAGCTGGAATTGCCGGAAATAGAAGAGGCCGGGAAACAGGTAGATGACCAGGCGGATGCCGAACAGGGCGGCCGCCAGGAAGAGCACGCCGGGAATAATCCCTTTTTTGGCCACTAAGGACTCCGCCACGAAATAAATGTAGGCCAGCAGCAGCAACATGGCCGAGATGCGCAGCAACAGGGTGATGGGGTCGCTGGCCGTCGGCAGCTGGTGGGTCTTGCGGGCCACGTAAAACAGCGGATGGGTATTGGCGGCACGCACCACGTAAGGGGTCCGCTTCTCGGAGATGCTGATCTTGTTCACCGCGTCTTTATCGTAAACGAAGCGGGTCTGCAGGTATTCGGTTTCGAGGCTGAACTGGTAGTAGACCGGAATCAGGGCCAGGGCCACCACCCGGTTGGTCATGCCGGGCAGGTGCAGGTCGCGCTTCTCCACCACGTAATAGCCGTTGGCCAGCCGCCGGAAATAGGTGCCCTGCTGCAACCCCAGGTCCCCGGGGGCGGGTAGTTCCTTCTGGTTGCTCCAGAACAGGGGCTCGGGCCGGTCGGACAGGGTTTCGGCATACAGGAAGAAGCTGAATTTTTTGCCGGCAATGGCCTGGAATTCCTCCAGGGATTCGCGGTCCTGCACCAGCCGCCGCATCAGCGGGCCGTCGGCCACCAGGTCCGCAAAATCTTCCTGTTGCCGGTGGATATAGCTTTCCAGGGCTTTTACCTCCATGCCGATGGAGGGCGCCACGCGGAAAAAATAGGAAGACAGCAGGGACAGGAACAACAATACGGCGCCCGCCACCACGAGGTTCCGCTTGGGAAGACGGGTATTTAAAAAGGACCGTTTCACCCCCTTTGCTGTTTGATATCGTTCCAGATAGCGTCCATTTCCTCCAGGGTCATTTCGCTGAGGGGGCGGCCCTTGGACAGGGCGGCCTCTTCCATGCGGGTAAAGCGGTGGATGAACTTTTTATTGGTCAGCTCCAGGGCGTTTTCGGCGTCCACCTTCAGGAACCGCGAGTAATTGACCAGCGAGAACAGCACATCGCCCAGCTCCTCCTCGGTTTTGCCCTGGTCGCCCTCCCCGATGGCCTCCTTCAGCTCGGCGATCTCCTCCTCTACCTTCTGCCACACCTGTTCGCGGTTGTCCCACTCGAAACCCACCTGCTTGGCTTTTTCCTGCAGGCGCATCGCTTTTACCAGGGCCGGCAGGGTTTTGGGCACGCCGGACAGCACCGACTTCTTCCCCTCCTTAAGCTTCAGCTTTTCCCAATTGCGCTTGACGTCCTCTTCGTCGGCAACCTGTACGTCGCCGTAAATATGGGGGTGGCGGGCGATGAGCTTGTCGCAGACGGCGTTGATCATTTCGTCCAGGGTAAACTGGGCCTGCTCCGTGCCGATCTTGGCGTAAAAGACGATGTGCAGGAGCAGGTCGCCCAGTTCTTCCTTGATGGCGGGCCAGTTGGTATCGGTGATGGCGTCCGCCAGCTCGTAGGTTTCTTCCAGGGTCTGCTGCCGCAGGGAGTGCACGGTCTGTTTGCGGTCCCAGGGGCATTTTTCCCGCAGGTCTTCCATGATAGCCACCAGCCTTTCAAAGGCGCTGTTCGCAGTATTCATACATTCGAAATTAGCAACGATCGGCACGCAATCGGGTCGACAAGTTAGCAAAGGCTGGTCCAACCCCTATAATTTTTCCTAAAAATTATCCACAACCCCGCCTATGGGGCCTTCTTCCGGCGCCACCAAAAGGGGGTTTATTTACTTTTGGAACGGGCCGTGGCCCTTCAACAAACTCAAAAAAATGAAACTGATTTTCTTTGCCTTTCTCCTGGCTGCCTCCTTCGGGGCGCAGGGGCAGTATTATTATACCGATATCATCGGCACCCGCGAAACCGCCGCCCTCCTGAAAAACTATAAGGCCCAGAAGGTGCGCAAGGTGACCCTCAAGAGCTATGATGCCAACGACACCCGGAGCGAGGACTTCCTGGTGGAACAAACTTTCCAGGGGGGCACCCTGAGCACCTTTACCCGTTCGGGCGCCACCGGGGGCTCCACCCTCCTGTCCACCGTGGACGACAACGGTAACGTGGTGCGTACGGTCGACAGCAGCGAAACCTCCACGACCACCACCGTCTACAACTATGATGCTTCGGGCCGGCTAACCAGCCTGGTCAGCTCCGGCAGCGATACGTCCAAAGCCTTCGCCCAGACCGAGGAGCGCCAGTGGCAGTACAGCGGCGACAAGCCCCTCCGGATGCTGCGCATCCGCAACCGGAAAGACACCACCATAGTGGATTTCCGGCTGGACGAACGCGGCAACGTGATCGAGGAGCAAAGCACCCGCAGGGGCGTAAAGGCCACCCCGGTGCAATACTATTACGACGCCAAAGACCGCCTGACCGACATTGTGCGCTATAGCAACAAGGCCCGGCGCCTGCTGCCGGAATACATGTTCGAGTACTCCCCTTCCAACCAGGTGATCCAGAAGATCACCGTGCCGGCCAACAGCTCCGACTACCTGATCTGGCGCTACCAGTACGACCAGCGCGGGCTGAAAATAAAGGAGGCCATCTTCAACAAGAAAAAACAGCTGACCGGCAAGATCGAATACCAATACCAGTTCGAATCCTAAGGCCCTTCTTAAGGGCTTGTTAGTTAACAATTTCCCCTTATTTGCGGCATACTTTTTACTACATGTATGTGTATAAGTAAATCCAATTTTCCCGGCAAAATGTCCTAACTTGTTAGCAAGATTGGCTGCTCGTATGGAATGACAGTAAGCCGGCATTAATCCGGGATTTGATAACTAAACCTTAATCGAATTGAGAGAAACAATCATTAACCTAGAAACCGTCAACCCTATCGAGTTCTTTGGTGTTAATAACGGCAAACTCGATATCCTCAAAAAGAAGTTTCCCCTGCTTAAGATCCTGTCCAGAGGAACGCAATTGAAATTGAGCGGTGCTCCCGAACAAGTAGATGGTGCCAAAGAAAAAATCGACCTTATCGTTCAATACCTCGAACGCAACGGACACATGAGCGAAAATTACTTTGAACAGATCCTTGGCGGCGACGACGCCGAAACGGTTGACCATTTTATTGACCGCAATCCTAACGACATCCTGGTCTTCGGCCCCAACGGCAAAACCGTCAGGGCCCGCACTGCCAACCAGAAACGCCTGGTGCAGGCAGCGGAAAAGAACGACGTGGTGTTTGCCATCGGTCCTGCCGGTACCGGTAAAACCTATACCGCCGTGGCCATGGCCGTACGGGCGCTGAAAAACAAAGTAGTCAAAAAGATCATCCTGACCCGCCCCGCGGTGGAGGCCGGTGAAAGCCTGGGCTTCCTTCCCGGCGACCTGAAGGAAAAGATCGATCCCTACCTGCGCCCCCTTTACGATGCCCTGGATGACATGATCCCGGCCGACAAACTGGGTTATTACATGAGCACCCGCACCATCGAGATCGCCCCGCTGGCTTACATGCGCGGCCGTACGCTGGACAACTGCTTCATCATCCTGGACGAGGCCCAGAACGCCACCGACCTGCAGCTGAAAATGTTCCTGACCCGTATCGGTGCCAACGCCAAAGCCATCATCACCGGTGACCTGACGCAGGTGGACCTGCCGCGCAACCAGCGCAGCGGCCTGGCCAAAGCCAGCCGCATCCTGCGCAACGTCGACGGCATCGGCTATATCGAGCTGGACGAAGAAGACGTAGTACGCCACCGCCTGGTGAAAGCCATCCTGAAGGCCTACGACCGCGAACACCAGCGCGAACAGGAACTGGAAGAAGCCGAGAAAAAAGAAAGAAGGCCGTTTCGCAACAACTATGATCGCGAGCGTAATGACGAAAGCAAATAATTAGCAATGGGCAATAGGCAATTAGCAACAGGCAATGGGCAAAAAATACATGCCCGGTCACAATTGCCTATTGCTAATTGCCTATTGCCCATTGATCCTCCGAATGGTCACTATTTCTTTACTTTGCAGGAATGAAAGGCAAAATTTTTCTCAGCTTTTTGTTCCTGCAATTTTTTTGCGCCTGTAACAACGAGCCCGACCGCAGCAACACCACCGCCACCTCCGAGAACGATGTGGATGCCGCCCGCAACTTTATCCGCCTGGCCCTCGACGGCCGCTATGACAAGGCCCGCGACCTGGTGATCAGCGATTCGGCCAACACCCAATATATCAACCTCCTGGAACGCATCTACCGGGAACGCATGGACCCCGAAACCAAACGGGGCTACCGCAACGCCTCCATCAATATTTTTTCCGTCAACCAACTGAACGACAGCATCAGCGTCATCAGCTACTCCAATTCGTTCAAGAAAAGAACCGATTCGGTAAAAGTGGTCCGCCAGGACGGCGCCTGGAAGGTAGATCTCAAATACTCTTTCCCCGCCCCGCCCGCCGGAAAATAAGACGAATCCGCGCTAAGCCCCCTTTCCCGCCAGGCCGAACCTGCAGGCAGATTAAGCCGGCAAAGACACCCTCAGGGGATTTTCTCTTTGCCGTGTTAGGGTATTAGCTTATT
This sequence comes from Huijunlia imazamoxiresistens, assembly GCF_037132455.1. Taxonomy (NCBI): domain Bacteria; kingdom Pseudomonadati; phylum Bacteroidota; class Chitinophagia; order Chitinophagales; family Chitinophagaceae; genus Huijunlia; species Huijunlia imazamoxiresistens. The sequence continues at coordinate 252,337 of NZ_JBBBEI010000003.1, forward strand.
TTTCACCCCCAATAGACTAATTACACTATTCATGAAAGTTACAAACGTTCTACACCCCTGGCATGGTGCCGATTACGGAGATAAGGCCCCCGAAAAAGTAACCGCTTTGATTGAAATCCCCCAGGGATCCCGCACCAAATACGAAATTGACAAAAAAACCGGCCTGCTGATCCTCGACCGTGTGATCTACTCCTCCTTCCACTACCCGGCCAACTACGGCTTTATCCCCCAAACCCTCGGCCTCGACGGCGACCCCCTGGACATCCTGGTACTTTGCTCGCAAAGCATCCACCCGCTTTGCCTGGTGGAGGCTACCGTTATCGGCAATATGCAAATGATCGACAGCGGCGAAGAAGATGACAAGATCATCGCCGTAGCCACCAACGACCCCTCCGTTAACCATTATACCGACATCGAAAAACTGCCCAAGCACTTCTTCAACGAACTGAAGCACTATTTCGAGCAGTACAAAATGCTGGAGAACAAGGAAGTGCGGATCGACAACTTCCAGAATAAAGAGGAAGCCTACGGCATCATCAAGGATGCCATCGGGCTTTACCAGGAAAAGTACGGGAATAAATAACCCACGGTTCTTTTCACCTCCCGGACCGACCGGGCTGTTTGCCGGCATGCTCCATGGTATCTCCCGCACCGCGGAGGGATCATCTGGATGCCGGCAATATTTTTTTCGGTACTTTTTCCGGCACCGGGCTTATGGAATTTCCCTTTTCCTGCATCTCACCCGGTACAAACAACCTTTTCCTTTTGTGAAGCCCGGGCGCTATCATCATATTACCGACAACGAGCTGCTGGAAAACTATTATGCCGACAAGGACCGGCAATGGATCGGCATCCTGCTGGAACGTTATACCCTGCTGCTGCTGGGTGTTTGCATGAAATACCTCAAAAACGAGGAAGAAGCCAAGGACGGCGTCCAGCAGGTTTTTTTGAAAGTGCTTACGGAAGTTTCCAAATACCGGATCGACTACTTTAAATCCTGGCTGTATATGGTGGCCAAAAACCACTGCCTGATGAAGCTGCGCAACGTCCAGGGAAAATACATGGAAGAGCTTACCGAGGAAACCGCTGCCGCCCGCCCGGACTCCGAACCCCTGGAGGTAGAGCAGAACGAGCGGGCCCATGAATTCCTGGAAGAGGCGCTGAAGGAATTGGGCGAAGAGCAGCGACAATGCGTAACTTTGTTCTACCTGCAAAAAAACAGTTACCAGCAAATTGCGGAAAAGACCGGATATTCCCTTCTGAAAGTGAAAAGCGCTATCCAAAACGGCAAACGGAACCTGAAGCTGGCGCTGGAAAGAAAATTAAAAAACAAAGCAAGCTCCTAGGCCATGCAGGACAACCTGAAAGACATATTGAGCCATTTAACCACCGAGGTCGACCAGGAAGCCTTACTGCAGTACCTCCAGGGAAAGCTGGCGCCCGAACGGCAGCACGAACTGGAAATGCACCTGCAGGACAACGAATTCGACGCCGATGCGCTGGAAGGACTGCAGCAGTTTCAGAGCACCCACCAGGTACAATCCGTGGTGGACCAGCTGAACCGCGACCTGAAAAAGAAAACCCGCAAAAAACAGGCGCTTCGCGAAAAGCTCCGCCTGAAAAACGACCCCTGGCTGCTGATCACCGTGCTCATCCTGCTCCTGCTCATCATCATCAGCTTTATCATTATCTATCTGCACGAAGCTCAGTAGCGTTTACGAGTTAACGGGTTTACGAGTTTACAAGCTTACGAGTTGCTGGCGCCCGTAAGGAACTCGTAAACCCGTAAACCCGTTAACTCGTAAACTTTTCTTACTGGTACTGAATATAAACGGGTCGCGGCGTCAGCTTCAACAGCGCCGCGGGCTGCATCACCTGCTTCTCGCCCACCCTTTTCACGTCATTCTTATAAAACAGCTTGAAGCCGGTAAACTGTACGGGCTCGGGGTATACGAACGACTTGTAGGTATTGACCTTGCGGGGCGGGGTACCCCAGCCGTCCATGTCCATGACCACCTGCACTTCGGGCACCGGTTTTATTTTTTTGTAATTGGTCACCATCCGTTGCGTAAAGCGGTGGATCACAAGTATTTTGGGCGGCAGGTTATATTTTTTGACGATGCCTGCGAGGTAGTTGATGGTATAATTGATATCGGCCGCGTCGAAGGTGCCGATGGCGGCGCCGGGCTTGTGGCCGCCCTTCATCGAAAACTCGGGGTCGATGCCGAAATGCACCTGCGGCATGGCCAGGTATTTTTCAAATTCGGGTACCTCCTGCTGAAGGGTGCTGTGGCCCACCTGCACATCCAGGAACACCAGGGCATTGATCCGCCTGGCCCAGCTGATGACCGTATCGATCTGCCCAAAAGGCATACGCAGACGGTATTTGCCTCCGGCGCCCGGGCTGCCCTGGGCCGTTACGGCAATGTAGTGCAGGGCGGGGATGGCCGGCATCAGGCTGTCGGCCGCCGTCCACCGGGCCACTTCCTTTTGCAGGCGGCGCAGCATGCTGTCGCGGGGATATTCGCCCAATACGCCCATTTGCTTCGAGTACAGGTTGCCATAATAAGCCACAATCCGGTGGAACGGTAATATGGCCCCGTATTTCGGGTAGATTCCTTTCACGGGCCACCGCCCCGTGGTATCGCCATTGGCCATAATGGTCATCAGCGAATCGTACCGGGCCGAATCCAGCGTGGGCGCCGGCGGCAGGGAATCCCGGACGGCCTGGGCCGGCGGGTCTTTCTTTACGGAATCTTTGACGACCCCGGTTACGCTTTGCACATTGCCCTTGCAACTCATCAGTAGGCAGGCGGCCATAAATAATATCCGGCTTTTCATTCTGATCTTTTGGTGCTTCATTTCGGAAGGTATTTAATAATAAGAACCGGGCCATAAGACCGGAAAGGAAGGCAACGTTTTTTTTGGCATAACATTTTTGCTACACCTTCAAATTTTTTTTATGAAAAAAGAATCCACAGACCCCCAGCGCAACCGCCCTTCGGAAAAAGGCTCCCACAATGATCCCAATGTCCGGGACTACGCCGCCCCCCGTCCCAATGTATCTACCGTAAGCGACAACGATTACCGGGAATCCAATGAAAAAGTAACCCGGACGGCCTCCGAAAACCACCCCTCCAGCGAATCGGACAAATATGCCGACCGCAATTTCGAGAATATTGACGAGGACGATATCCAGGAATAAACAGGAAATACCAAGCAAACGTTTAGAACCTTCCACCGAACTCGTGAACTCGTAAACACGAAAACTCGTAAACCCTGATTGCGGACTTATTCCGCAATCATTTTGAGACAAACCGGGCTGGACACCTTCAGTTGCCGGCCCGCTTCCTGCAGCAGTCCGGTTACCGGGTCGCGTTTAAAGATCACGATGTTGTCGGTGGACTGGTGGGCCACCAGCAGGTAATTGCCGGTAGGATCGATCATAAAGTTCCGGGGCGTCACGCCCAGGGTGGGCTGGTGCCCCTTTAACGTCAGCTTTCCGTCCCCGTCGATGGCGAAAATGGCCAGGCTGTTGGCATCTCCCCGGTTCGACGCATACAGGAATTTTCCGTCCGGCGAGGTATGGATATCGGCGCTGCTGATGACCCCGCTGAAGCCGGCGGGATGGGTGGACAGGCGCTGCAGAAACGTCAGCTTTCCCTTGCGGTAGCGGTAGGCTTCCACCGTTCCGCTCAACTCCTCTACCAGGTAGGCATACTTGCCGGAAGGGTGAAAGGTGAAGTGCCGCGGGCCGCTGCCTCCTTCTTTGGCCGCCACAAAAGGCGTAGGGGCCGGACGCAACGGCAGGGCGGATCCTTTCTTAAAGCGGTACACCATCAGCTTGTCGGTACCCAGGTCGGGTACAAACAAATACCGCTCATCGGGTGAAAATACCACGGCATGGACATGCGCTTTTTCCTGCTGCTTTCTGGGACCGCTGCCCTGCAACTGAATGACCTGGGCCGGGGCCTGCAGCGAGCCGTCTTTTTTTACCCGAAAGGCTGCCAGGCTTCCGCCGCCATAATTGCCCGCCACCACCCATTGGCCGCGCCGGGTCACCGACACATAGCAAGGATTGTCGCCGCCGCTGGGCTGCCGGTTGATATAGGCGAGCTTGCCGCTTTGGGGGTCGAAGGAAAAAGCGCTGAGGGTACCGGGGGTAGGGTTGCTGGTGGCATTTACCGAATACACCTGCCTGCCGTCGGGCGTTACCGCCAGGTAAGAAGGGTGCACAACGCTGTCGGTATTGCTTACCCATTCCGCCTCGCCGGTGGCGGCGTTGAAGCGGTACACATAAATGCCCTTGCTGCCCTTAGCCGTATAGGTGCCTACAAAAAGGTAAAAATTCTGGGCGGCGGCACCCAGGGAAATGGAAAAAAGAAGGAAAAAGAAAAGAGACCGCATAAAATAGTTTGGGATCAGGAAATTTACTGCCCACAAAATAAGCAATAAACGCCTGGTTCAGTCTCTTATTCCCCACCCATCGGTCCTCAAGCTGAGCAATAAAATTCCCGGGCCAGGTCCCATTGCGCTTTTTTTTCAACAAACGGCCGGCCCTTTGCCCGCCGCCTTCTAGCTCATCTATTTGAGGGACGGATTTTTCCCTACCTTTAAAGTCGGTGCGAAAAACAAGCTGAGCAATTCTTTGCCGGCCTTTTCAAATGGCACTTATTTTGCCTTTATTGTTTATGAACAAACGACGAGTATATGACATTACAAGAATTTAATTTACTCAGTTTAGAACAGCAACAGAACGCGCTTTTGAGATCAGGTGTTTATTTAGGTGAGCGAAAAGATCCCCCCCTCCGCATGATGCTGTATCAAATGGATGGTTTCTATGTAGAAGTATTCTTTTTAAGTCGTTATAATAAAGTCGGATGGTTCAAAGGTTTTGATACTATCGACGAACTGGCTCCTTACCTGGAAAAGATCAATGTTTCCGGCCTGTTGCAGGAAGTGCTGCCGTAATGGAAAGTTCTTTATACTCCTTATAATTTGCTTATATGAACCAGATCAGGGAAAACGACGAATCGGAAAATAAGTCCCCTCATCCCCCGCCGGGCGAAACTGCAAAACCCGGAGGCGGCGAACAACCCCACCACTATCCCCCTGAACCGCAGATCCAGAAACTGGCCAAGAATCCCAACCCACGGGCCAACGAAAATATCCGCGACCATCCATTAGGAGACGGCGCTGCTGCCTCCGAAGGCCCGGGCTCGGAAATTACGGACGGCGAAGACGGTTAACGAACCGCTCCTCACGGTGATGCACAATGAAAATCAGGCGCAGAGATGCTGCCGCCTCCCCGGAGCCCCGGAAGGACCTCCTGTCTATTAACGGATCACCTGGAAACAGGCAAATGCCTGGTCCGGTACCGGCTGGCTTTCTATGGCCGTTACCTGGGCGCGGGACGGACCCTGCCTGCAGGCATCGGTAAACTGCTGCACCCTCTCGTCCGGGCCGCTGACCAGGGCTTCCACGTTCCCTTCATCGGTATTTTTTACCCAGCCGGTTAAGCCCAGCTGTTCCGCAGCCTCCTTTGCCCAGGCCCGGTAAAACACACCTTGTACCTTTCCCTTGATGATCAGATGAAGTGTCGCCATATGGTTCTGGTTAAGAGATGAGTAATCAGTAATCAGTAATAAGCAGGAAGTATTCTCCCACTAAACCCTGCTTGGAAATCGCCGGATATGCTAATGGCCTAAGGGCCAATCCCCTACGGTCTCCTTCTCTACACCCTCTTCCGAATGGGCCACTGGCCCTCCATTCTGTTCCTTTTCCTTTTTCAGCACACTGAATGCCAGCAGCGTACTGGCCAGCATCAGCAATGCTCCCAGCAAAAATGGTGCTCCGGCAAACTGCACCGGCGCTTCGGGCCGGGTAAAATACGCAAACAAATTGGTCATCAGGGGCGGACCGACAATGGAGGTAGCACTCATCAGCGAGGCCAGGGCTCCCTGCAGCTCACCCTGCTCATTGGAAGGCACATGCCCCGAAATGATCGCCTGCAGCGCCGGGCCGGCAATCCCGCCCATGCAATAAGGCACCATAAACAAAAACATCATCCAGGTTTCGGTGGCAAAGGCAAACAGCAGCAATCCCAGGGTATAAAAACCTAATCCCAGGTACACGCTCCGCTCGTTTCCCAACAGGGGATTGACCTTCCGGATCAGCAATCCCTGTACCAGCGCAATCATAAAGCCGATCACGCCCAGGGAGATACCGATCAGCTTTGTGTCCCAGTGCAGTTGCTTGATGGTAAAATAAGTCCAGTTGCTGTTGATGGCATGGGAGGCGATGTAGATGAACACCAGGGAGAGCACCAGGCCGCTGATGGCCGGGTACCGTTTCAACCGCATCAGCGAGCCTACGGGGTTGGCCCGCTTCCATTCGAAGGGGCGCCGGTTTTCCTTCGGCAACGATTCGGGCAGCACGAAAAAACCATACAGGGCATTCAGCAGGCTCAAAGCGGCGGCCGCCAAAAAGGGCACCCGGGGCCCGAAGGAACCCAGCAGGCCGCCGATCACCGGGCCGATGATAAAGCCCAGGCCAAAGGCGGCGCCCACCATGCCGAAGTTCTGCGCCCGGTTCTGCGGGGTGCTGATGTCGGCAATGTAGGCAGTGGCGGTGGTAAAGGAAGCGCCGGTAACGCCGGCGATCAGCCGCCCCACGAACAGCCAGCCGATGGTGGGAGCAAAGGACAGGAACAGGTAGTCGATGCCAAAGCCCAGCAGGGAAAACAGCAACACCGGCCGCCGGCCCCAGCGGTCGCTGAGGTTGCCGATCACCGGGGCAAACAGGAACTGCATGATGGCAAAGGCAAAGGTCAGCCAGCCGCCCCATTGCGAGGCATCGCTCACGTCGCCCCCGATCAGGGATTCGATCAGGCGGGGCAAGACCGGAATGATCAGTCCCAGCCCGGTCACATCGATCAGCAGGGTCAAAAAAATAAAGCCCATAGCGGCCTTACGCGAAGATGCCATAGCAGTTGAGATTAAGGGCGCAAGGTAGGTTTTAGTTTGTAGTTTGACTTAAAACTCCAGGCTGTCTTTTCTCCCGCTGCGGAGCATTTCCGGGTACGTCTGGCCCTGGCAAAGGGCGCTAACGGCCTGGGCGATGCGCTTGGTACGGGTGGGCTCGGTTTTGGCGCTTTGGATCCAGTTGCCGAAATAATGCTGGTGGGAAGGGGTAAGCGAGCGAAAAAAGGCGGCGCCTTGGGGCTCGTCCGCCAGGCATTCCAGCAAATCCGGCGGCAGCTGCTTTTCCGCCCGGTCCGCCTGCAGGCGCACTTCCAAAAAAGCGCCTTTCTGCTTGCGAAGGGCCCGGCGCAGGTCGGCATTCAGGGGCAGGATAAAGCTGCCATCGCCCATGGGCAGCAGGCTGATGCCCGCAATGGCATGGGAATCCAGGGTGCCTTTGACCCGAAACGCCTTTTTGTTGCCCGGCGCCAGCCGCTGCGCCACCCCGGCCGGGATTTCGATATAGGTCCAGCCGGTTTTTTCGCCCTGCTCGTCAAACTGTTTGACCAGGGCTGTAAACGGAATCAGGGATGTGTCCATCGATCGGGGATAAAATGAGTGCTGCAATATACGGGGCTGCCGGCTTAATTTTCCCCATCTTCTTCCTCATCCGAGACCGCGCCCCCCTTCCGGATGGCGTTGCCCGAGGCCCCGGGGGTCCTGCCCGGGGGGTACAACAGGCGCTCGGCCCGGAACAAAGGGTCGGCGGCCTGCAGGATCTTTTCCTTCAGCTTCGGGTTGTAGGCGGGATGCTCCTTCAGAAAGCTCCGCACCACTGCCGCATCCCCGGGGGTCTGGTACGGGCTGAGGGTGCGCTGCAGCCAGGATTGAGGAAAGAAAATATCGCCGGTCCGCTGCAGCTCGTCCAGCAGTTCCAGGCTTTCCTTCAGGTAATAACGCGAGGTGGCGGCCCGCAGCGGGTGGTGCAGGTAATCGAGGGCCAGCAGCACCCAGGATTCCTTTTCACGGTTCTTCGGCTCCTTCAGCGAACGGAAAAAGGCATCACGGGTACGCACCTCGGGCGACAGGGCCGGCAGCACGAAAGCCATGCGCCGCTTGCGGTCGGGGTTCTGGATGCGTTCCTGTTGCTCCTGCAGCAGCTTGGCGGCTGGGTAGTCGCGCACCGCCAATGAAAAGGCCAGGGAGGTATAGTCGTCCTCGGAAAACCGCACCCCGGAGGGTGGCTTTTGCAGTTTCCAGATCTCATAAAGGTTGTCCAGGGCCTTGCGGCTCAGGGCCAGCCCCTGGTAGGTTTTGAACAGGATCTTTTTTTTGTTGGGCTCGCGTTGGCGCAGCATGGCCTGCCAGAGGTCGGCCTCCAGCGACCCGGCCAGGGCCGCCCGGTGGGCCGGCAGGGTGTAATGCCAGAAAACCTCCATGATCTGCCCGGTCATCAGGCGCAGGTTCAGCTCTTCGGATTCGCTGGAAAGCAGGGGCCGGTACAGGTCGAGCAACTGGAGCGGGCTTACCTGCCTGCCGGCCAGCATATTCTCGTACAGGTTAATGTAAGCCGAGGCCCGCATGACGGGACTTTTCAGCGAATCCAGGCGCATGGCTCCATCCACCGGGAACAGGCCATAGCCCTGGCCGGTGGCATTGAACAGCAGGAACAAGGGAGCCGGCTTTCCTTCCGCCTCTTTTACCAGCATGCGGTGCTCCGTACTGTTAACGGTCAGCTGTTCCACCCGGTCGGGGTAAACCAGCGCCAGCTCGAACAACTGGGGCCAGGTGCGGCTGCCGCCTTCCGGCGCCTGCTGGCGGACCTCCAGGCTGCGGATGCGGCCGCCTTCGGCTTGCAGGTCGTAATCGAACAGGGGCCGCCCGGGCATGTTCACCCATACCTTGTTCCAGGCCTGCAGGTCGGCCGGCGTCAGGGCGTCCAGTATGGTGATCAGGTCAGGCCAGGAAGCGTTGCCGTAGGCGTAGGTTTTCAGGTAGGTCTGCAGCCCTTTGCGGAAGGCCTCCTCTCCCATCAGTCGCTCCAGCTGCCGCATCATCACCGGCGCCTTGTGGTAAATGATGCTGCCGTACAGGCTACCGGCATCCTGCAGGTTGGCCAGGGGCTGGCGCACCGGGTTGGCGCCCGCCGTCCGGTCGATGCTGTAGGCCGCCGGCAGGTGGTCCAGTAAAAATTTCAGGTCGAAATCGGTGGTGGTATCCATGCGCTGGGTGATCTTGTCGGCCAGGAAGTTGGCAAACACTTCTTTCATCCACACGTCATCGAACCAGCGCATCGTCACCAGGTTGCCGAACCACATATGGGCGGTTTCGTGGGCAATGACGCTGGAACGGGAGATCTTCTGCTCCTGGGTGGCGCTGCCGTCCAGGAACAGGGAAGCCGCCTTATACAGGATGGCGCCGGGATGCTCCATGCCGCCGTACTGGAAGTCGGGGATGGCCACGAAGTCGAACTTTTGGAACGGGTACGGGATGCCGGTATACTGCTGCAGGTAGTCCAGGGACCCTGCATGCAGCGCAAAAACGGTGTCCATGCTCTGCGCCAGCTTGAGTTTGTCGGTTTCACGGTGGAAGAAATGCATGGAGCGGCCGCCGGCCTCCTTGGCTTCCTGCGAAAAGCGGCCGGCGGCAAAGGAAAACAGGTAGGTGGGAATGGTGTCGGTGGGGGCGTAATGCCAGGTCATTGTGCCTCCCTGCCGTACCGAGTCCACCAGGGGGGCGTTGGCGATGGCGGACCATTGGGCCGGTGTGGTCAGCGACAGGGTGAACACGGCTTTCAGGTCGGGCTGGTCGAAGCAGGGAAAGGCCGTGCGGGCCCGGTCGGGCACCAGCAGGGTGTACAGGTAGTCCTCGTTTCGGTTCAGCGACAGGTCGCCGGCGGTGAAGCGGAGGGCCACTTTGTTGAGCCCCTTTTTCAGGTATTTTGGGCGCAGCAGCAGGTGCTCGTGCTCCAGTACCACGGGCTGTTCCACCTCGTTTACCCGCAAGCCCAGGAGGTGATCCCCCTTTTCCTTGAAATCCAGTTGCAGGGGAAAACGGCGCTTTTTCAACCGGAAATAAAGGGTGGCCGAAGCGGCGATGGAATCTTCCCTTTTTTCCGGGACGTTAAAATACAGCTGGTAGCGGAGGTCGCTCAGCAGTTTTTTGCGGGAGACGGCCAGGGGTTGCGGCACTCCTTCCCTGGGCTGGGCGGCGGCCTTATAGGCCGGGCGGCTGCAGGAAAAGGCAAGCGCACCGCAAAATACGCAGACACCGATCTGGAGGAGGTGGATGGCCTTCATGTGTACGTTCTCCCGGGAAATTTCATCGAGCCCCCCGGACCGGGGCCCGCATTAGTAAATAGTTTTGTCGCCCATTTTCTGCCATTCTTCAAAAATCCGCAGGGCGGCCTGGTGCGGAAAATGCACAAACAGGATCTTTCTTTCGATGCCGTCCTTGCCGATCTCGTCGTAAATGAACTGGTCGTCGAAATCGATGGCGGCCGCATCTTTTCGGGTATTGGCATAGATCACCCGTTGAGGGCGGGCCCAGTAAATAGCGCCGAGGCACATGGGGCAGGGTTCGCAACTGGTATAGATGTCGCAGCCGGTGAGCTGAAAGGTGCCCAGCTGCTGGCAGGCGGCCCGAATGGCCACCACCTCGGCATGGGCGGTGGGGTCGTTGGTGGCCGCCACCCGGTTGTAGCCTTCCGCTATGATTTCGCCGTCTTTTACCACCACGCATCCGAATGGTCCGCCCTGCCTGCTGTTCATCCCCAGGCGGGATAATTCAATCGCCCTTTCTAAAAATTTCTGTTCCTGATCGGTCATACTGCAATTTACTACCTAAAGTCCGTAAGTGCGAACCGCCCTTCCCTCCTGTTCGTGGCATGACCTTTTCTGTTGGAAAATCTTGATTTTTGCAAGCTTATATTTACACCCTTAAACGAACATTATGGCGTGCAATTTTTCCATTCCTTTTTCCGGCCCCGCCGACCAGGTTTTGGGCCGGGCCAAAGCCGCGGTCCACAGCCAGGGCGGCACCTTCAACGGCAATAACGACCAGGGCAGTTTCCAGGTTTCTGTTTTCGGCAATGCCATCAAAGGCTCCTACACCGTGTCGGGGCAGGACCTGAACATCCAGATCGACTCCAAACCCTTTTTGCTTCCCTGCAGCGCCATCGAAGGTTTTTTGCGCTCCCAGGTAGGTGCGTAAAGCAGTAACCGCGTAAATGGATCCCGTGAGCGAACAAAAACTACCCGAAGTCTGGCTGCGCGGGCCCCTGCCCGGCCTGCCCGCCCTGCTGCAGCCGGTGGCCCATGCCCTGTTGCAGGCCCGTGAAGAAGTGACCGCACTCATGGAGGGTTTCCCCGACCGGCTGTTGTGGGACCGTCCTGCCGGGGTAGCGTCTGCGGGCTTTCACCTGCAGCACCTGACCGGCGTGCTCGACCGGTTGTTTACCTATGCCCGCGGCCAGGCGCTGTCCGAGGACCAGCTGTTGTGGCTGCGGGCCGAGGGCAGCCCGGGAGCTTTTACCAGCGTACAGAGCCTGGTACAGGCCTTCCACGGGCAGGTAGAAGCGGCGCTGGAGCAGTTGCGCACTACCCCCGAAGCCACCCTCACCGATTTCCGGGGCGTCGGCAGGGCGGGCCTTCCTTCCACGGTCATCGGCCTGTACACCCATGCGGCCGAACATACCATGCGCCACCTGGGACAGCTGCTGGTAACGGTGCGGGTGCAGACCGCCTGACGGTTACAGGCTACCGGTAGGTACATACGGGCATGAAAAAACCTGCCGGGGGGCAGGTCATTCTTTAAGATGCACAAGGCATAAAATGCGCTTAGCGGGCAGTATCCACGGGATTCATGCCGCTGGTGTCGGTTGCCATGCTGCTGGTATCTGCAATAACACCGCTGGTATCCGTACCGGACAATTCCGTAGAGGTTGTATCGGGTGTGGTAGTGGTCGTCGTGGGCGGTGTGCTGCAATAGGTCAAAGTCAGCGCTACAATGGCAATGGTCAATACCTTTTTCATAATTTTTTTTTGGTTTTAGATTTTATGGCCATACGGCGGCGTATGCACCTTGCTTCCAAATGTAATTTTTTTTCTTATTGGCGGATCATTTTTTCATTTCAACTGTGCAGTAACGTTACTTCTTCAGGTTCACTTCTTTACAGCTTCGTTGGCCAGCCCGGCCTGCACTGCCGGCTCCTGCTGCATAAATAGGGCATAGAAGGGGAAAAACCGCCTTCTATGCCCTTGCGTTAACCGGATACTAATCGTGCCCTTCCAGCTTCACGATCTTATTGTAAATGCCAAAAAGCAGGAAGGAAGGCGCCCACTGGCCGACAAACAGGCTCTTGTGCTTCTGGCCCAACGCCTGCAGCGTCAACGAAACGGCCATAGAACCTAAAGCCAACCATAAAAAAGTATCGGACGGTAACTTCGCCGTCTGCTCTTCAATTGTCCGTGCTATTTTACCCTCTTTGTGCTCGGGATTGAAATTAGTCGCCATCTGTAATACATTTAAATGATTAAAATATTTCTTTACCCCGTTTCAATTTTCTTGCCAACGATACAAATTGGCGCAATCGTTTGTACCTTCCGGGACGCCATTTTATCCACAAACGACTTGCGATGCCACCAATCGATGCAACAGAAAATGACCAGGCGCCAACAGCTGGCTCAGGCTTTCGAAAGCTGGACGTTCCCATTGAGCGGCCCAACGAGCGCCACCAGCGGTTCGCCGGGCTGGGGGGATGGGCCCTGCTGGTGCTGTTCCTGCTGTTCACCCTGTACGCCTACCTTCATTTCGCCCAACCCTAAGGGATACGGCAGGAAAATACAGGCCCGGCCTAACTTCCAGGCACAAACGAACAGGTCCTGCAGCCATAAAAAAGGGCAGCAACCGAATGGTCCGCTGCCCCTGGATGTCTTGATCCGCCTGTAACTGCAGAGCGGATAGCGTTAGTGCCCGTGGCCTTTTTTCTTGCCTTTACCGTCGATGCTGCCGGCAAGGGTTTCCAGGTCCCTGTCGAACAGGTACATGCCCCCTTTGTCGTCGCCGATTAATTTTAATTTATCAATGACTTGCCGGGCGAGGGTTTCTTCCTCGATCTGCTCGGCCACGTACCATTGCAAAAAGTTATGGGTAGTATAATCCTTTTCCTGGATACACAATTCCACCAGGGCATTGATCTCGTTGGAAACTTTTATCTCGTGGGAAAGCACAATTTCAAATACTTCGTTGATACCCGAAAAATCTTTTTGCGGGGCCGCAAAAGCCGGCACGATGGCATGCCCGCCCCGGTCGTTGATATAATGGAACAGTTTCAGCATATGCATGCGTTCCTCATCGGAATGGTGGTACAGGAAAGCCGCCACGCCATTATAGCCCTGAACCGCACACCAGGACGCCATCGCCAGGTAATACATGGAAGAAAAGCCCTCGAGGTCGATCTGCCGGTTCAAAGCCTCGTCAATTTTTGAAGAAATCATAGTTAATGGGTTTATAAGTTTCAATATAGAAAAAATATTGTTCTTTCCCGCCCCGCCGGCTCATCTAAATTTACGGCCTTCCGTCCCTGCCTGCCGCCCTCCAACCGGTGCCCCTCCCTTTTATCTTTTCTGCAACAGAAATTTGACCTAATTTGAAAGCTATGGATTTTTTTGTGAAGCACTCCTCCGTCGTGCGGCAGATCTGGGGCAAGAGTGATACGATCCTGTTCATTTTTGCCGGGGCTGCCGCCGAGTTTGCACTGAACCGGGCGGTGGACTGGCTGTACTTTACCGGCCGCCTGCCGGCCGACCCGCTGGGGCGGCTGTTTTCCACCGTAGGCTACGCCCGGCTGATCATTTTCACCTCTACTGAAGGCGCCCACCGGGCCATTGATAAAATGCGGGACATCCATTCGGGCGTAGAGGCCGCCCGGGGCAGCACCATCCCCGACTGGGCCTACCGCGATGTGCTGTTTATGCTGATCTATTATTCCATCAGCGCCTTTGAAGTGCTGGAACGCCCCCTGCAACAGGAAGAAAAAGAAGAGGTATTCGACGTATTTTACCGCGTCGGTCACCGCATGGGCCTGCAGGGCCTGCCGCAAACCTACAGCGAGTGGCTCCCCATGCGGGCCGCCCACCTGGAGCAGGACCTGGTGAAAAGCCATTACACCAAGGACCTTTTCCGGCAATACAAAAAGCACCTGGGCAGCATCCGCTACCGCCTGCTGCTGGAAGGACAAAAACTGGTGGTACCCCAAAAAGTAAAAACCCTCCTGGACATGAGCGGCCCCTCCCTCCTCTCCCCCGTGCTGCAGGCCTATAAACTGGGCAGAAAAGTAAACCTGGACGGCCTGCTCAAAGAACTGATCCTCCCCCCGGCGTATAAAAAACAGATAAAAGCGTTGGACGTTTCTAAGTAAGTTCCTGAGTTCCTGAGTTGGCTTACGAACGTTTCGTTACTGCTTTTGGCGAGCATTTTCCCTGCGCAGTTACGCCAACCAGGGAACTCAGGAACTCTGGAACTCAGGAACTTTTAATACCGGTTAATAAAAGTCTGCAGGTCGGTTTCAAACTGCCGAAGGCCTTCATGGCGCAAGCTGCCGATGAAAAACAGTTCGCGCCGGAGTTGCTTGTTTACTGCCAGTTGCTGAAATCGCGACCGCTTGAAGTCCACGTTTTCCGAATGAATAAAGGCCTCGATCTTTACCAGCCGTTCGTTCAGGTTTTGCTGGTCGGCAATAAACAGGTAGGTGGCCCGGGCAGGGTTGGTATTTTCCCAAACAATCAGGATGCGCCCGCTCAGGGTGTGGAGGCGGAACAGGAACGAGCTTTCCGTTTTCCCGCTGTATTTTTCCCGGATGGTGATCAGCCGGTAAGCTTCGCTTTGGCGGGCAGCCAGCAGTTTCAGGTAGTCCGCTTTGCCGTTGTCTTCCCGCGGAGCCGCCGCCAGCCGGGGCGCCGGTTTCGCCGCCCGGGGCCGGGGCTTGACGATTTTGGGCAGCCCCGGGAAACGATGGATCTCAATGGCCCGCTCGATCAGTCCATTGATCTGTTCCCAGGCGGGCGAGTCGGCAGGACTGAAAGCGGAGTCCGAAAAAACCAGCTTGAATGGCTTATTGTACTGCCGCACAAAATATTCCTCCTTGATCTCATTCAAACAGGGCAGGGAGCCCTTATACGGGATCGGCTTCAGGATGCGGCGGATGCGTGCCGGCTTCACTTTAATGCTGTCGTGGGAAAAATCAATATCATCCCATACCAGGTACACGGGAAAAACGGACATGCCGCAAGTTATGCTAAAATTATTAGCAAACTCCCTGTTTTTTCCGAAACCCTAATTTTGCCCCATTAACTCAACCGGCAGCAGCAGCCCCGGGCCCGCTTCCTGCCTTTTCTTTTTTTGCACTATGTTTTTTGTCCTTTCCAAGCTGTTGTTTTTCCTGGTCATGCCCATTACCCTGCTGCTGGCCTGTTTCCTGATTTCTTTTTTTACCAAAAAAGAAAAGGCCCGGAAAACCTCCCTGGCCCTGGGCATCGGCCTCCTGCTGTTCTTTACCAACCCCTTCCTGGCCAACGAGGCCTGGCTGTGGTGGGAATACCCGCCGGTCCCGGTGAGCCGGGTACCGCAATACGATGCGGCCATTATCCTGACCGGGGTGACCAGCCAGAATAAATCCCCGCACGACCGCATTTACACCCATAAAGGGGCGGACCGCCTCCTGCACCCCCTGCAACTGTACAAGGAAGGACGGGTAAAGAAATTCATCATCACCGGCGGCTCGGGTTCGCTGGGCCAGACCTATTCCACCGAGGCGGCGGAATTCAAAAAGATCCTGCTGCAGTCCTGTGTTCCGGCCGAAGCGATCCTGGTGGAGGATAAAAGCAGGAACACCCATGAAAATGCACTGTTTACCCGAAAGCTCCTGCAGCAACAGCCGCAACTGAAAAAGCTGCTGCTGGTGACGTCGGCATTTCACATGCGCCGGGCAGAAGGCTGCTTTAAAAAAGCGGGCATCCGGGCCGACGTCTATCCCGCCGACTTTTATTCCGCCGACCGCGACTTCAGCCTCTATTACCTCCTGCCCCAGGAAACCAGCCTCGCCCACTGGCAAAAGCTGTTCCACGAGATCCTCGGGTATGTGGTCTATAAAGTGGTTGGGTACGCGTAGAAACAAGTTTACGAGTTTACGAGTTCCCTTCGGGCGCCAGCAACTCGTAAACCCGTAAACGTGTAAACTCGTAAACTCCTAACTAACGAATCTTATAAACTAGAGACAACCCCTGCGCCCGTCCGGTGGAAAAAGGAGTGATGCTGAGATTGGGGTTTTTAATGAGCTTGTTTTTGTGCAGGTGGGGCACCAAAATTCCGGACAGGGTGCCCACGGCGGTTCCCAGCACAATGTCGGAAGGAAAGTGCTTGCCGCCCATGTGCCGCAGGTAGGCGGTGGCGCCGGTGGCGGCAATGGCGGTGGCATACAGCACCGGCTTCAATATTTTGGAATCGGGGTGGTAGTCGCCATACACCTTGGCCACGAAAAAGGAGGAGGTAGCCACCAGGGCCACATGGCCCGCAAAAAATGAGTTCTTGGCCCCGCCTTCGCGGCGCTCGCCCATCGGCACCTTGTCGTTATAGGCCAGGGGACGGAAGCGGTCCACGGTATACGTGGCGCCGGTATACAGCAAACCCGTGACCGACATCGCTTCGAGGTACAGGAAAGCGATCTTGAGGCCATCCTGCCGAATCTTATGGTCGGCCAACAGTACCAGGGGAAGCGGCATGGCAATATAAAAGGGATAATCGCTGATCTTATCCGCACTGCGCGAATACACGTCGGCACCCCAGCGGTCGAAGCCGTTGATATCGGATTTCTTCAGGTTCCTGATGGTGGCTTCCGGTGTATCGTCCTTGCTGTAGATCTGGGTGAAGGCATAGCCCGACCAGGCGGCGGCCGCGGCCGTCAGGGGGATATCGCGACCGGGTCTCAGCCGGTATATCTGTCCGTCAGCGCCGGCGGGCAAAGGGGGCACCAGCGCCAAACCTTCCTGCTTCGGAGCAGCAGCCGTATCACCCTGTCCATAACTGAAGGAACCCAATAAACAAAAGACCAATCCAGTAAAAATTGCCTTGAACATAATCATCCGGTTTAAAATATATGAATGCTGATAAAATGATGTTTTGTTGGGGAGCCGCAGCAACCCTTACGGAGGTTTACAATGTTCATGCCGGGCACCCGCAGGGTGAAAGGGGCCACAGCCAACGGGTAGCGGGCAAGGAGCAGGATAAGGGTATTTGAATAGGGCGCCGCCGGGAAATCCACGGAAGTTTTAGCTCATCTATTCCGTTTTTAAAAGCCTTCGATTAACTTGCAGGAACCATCCTTTCTTACGCCGGTTTGCTGAAAAATTAAATCATCAATTATGGAAAATAAAGGGGTTATTCTGATCTGCGATCTGGACGACGACCACCTGGAGACGGTGCGGTCCGGACTGGAAAATGAAGGCTTATCGCTGGAAGTGCTCCATGATGCGGCAGAATTGGTTCCCCGGGCGGTACGCTCCCATCCCAGCATGATCATCGTAAACCCGGACATGAACGCTTACCATGCGTACGATGTATGCAAGCACCTGATAAAGTCCCTGGATATTCCCGTTATCTATATGCTGGACCAGCACTCCACCACCCGCAACCAGGCGGATGAATGTACCGTGGACGAAGTGGTGACCAAGCCTGTAGAAATACGGAACCTGCTGCACCTGATCGAAACCCACCTGGCTATCTCGACCTGACGGCCGTTACAGGGTAGGAACAGGTAAAACTTCCGAGCCAACGTTGTATTAATATGTCCTACCGGCCTGCCCTTGCAGGCCGGTTTTTTTAGGGGTAACCCCAAAACGAACCAACCGGAATGTACAATGAACTCGTGAACTTGCGAACCCATGAACTATTCTTATTAAGTTTACAGGAAAAACCTATGCAGGAAAAAGCCGCCATCAGGAATACCGAGATCCTGTGCAAGGAACACTATCCCTTAAAAAAGATCACCTTCGCCCTCCGCAACAAAAAGGGCGAACTGGTGGAACAGGTACACGAAGTGTATGCCATGGGCAATGCGGCCGTGGTGCTGCTGTACAACCCGGAGCAAAAGACCGTGCTGCTCACCCGCCAGTTCCGTACCCCTGCCCTGCTGCAGGGCTACAGCGACGGCATGCTGATCGAATGCTGCGCCGGCAAGATCGGACAGGAACAACCCGAAGAAGGCATCAAAAGGGAAATTGAAGAAGAAACCGGCTACCAGGTGCCTTCCGTACAAAAGGTGTTTGAAGCGCTGATGTCCCCGGCCTATGTGACCGAGATCATCCACTTCTTTATCGCCGAATACCACGCTTCGATGAAGGTGGCCGAAGGCGGCGGCCTTTCGGAAGAGAACGAAGAGATCGAAGTGCTGGAGATGCCGTTCAAAGATGCGCTGGCCCTGCTCCGCGAGGGGAAGATCGTGGACGCAAAGACCATCATGCTGCTGCAGTATGCCCAGGTAAACCGCCTGCTGGAAGACTGACCTCCGTTGATCCTCAAAAGCGAAAGGGCCATCCCTGGCGGGACGGCCCTTTCTTTGCGGAAACCTTCACCTGAGAAAGTTTTGGTTATTGCCTGACCACTTTTTGCTTCAGCACCAGGGGACCCTTGGTGATGATCAGGAGGTAAAAGCCCGAGGGGACCGAGGATAGATTCAGCTCGGTAAGGGAAGATCCGTTGTTATACACGTTGTTCTGTTGCAACATCAGTTTGCCTTCCATATTGTGCAGGCGCAGCTGGTAGGTACCGGCCGGCAGGGACCGGAACTGCACCCGCAGGTGGTCGCCGGCAGGAAGGGGCGATACGCTGACGGAGCCCTTCACCAGCAATTGTTCCTGGTCCGGCCCTTCTATGGAAGTGATGATTTCGCTGCGGTCGTCTTCCTCCTCGTTGGCACAGCAACGTTCCCGGCAAATCTGCCGGTCCGCAAAATCTACCGAAGCCCAGTTCAGCACTACCGACTGCGCGCCCCGCACCACATCGCCCAGGCGGACCACCCGTTGGAGGTTGGACGCCTGGTTGGCGGGATTTCGCAGGGTGGTGAAATTGCAGGTCCGGATCTGCGGTCCGGTCTTCATGATAAAGCCGTCGCTGAATCCGGCATTGGAGGGATTGCGCATGGAGGAAAAGTAGGCGATGCCCGGACAGTCATTCCCATTTTTACCACGGCAGGACAGCCCGCGGGCATGGTCCAGGCCGAAGCCCACATCGGTGTTCATGCGGTTGTAGTGGAGCCATTCCAGGCCATTACCGCCGGGACCCACGTGGTACATCATCTGGAAGGTACCCTGGTTGTTGTAAAAAGGTCCGGCCAGGTAAAAGGTACCGTTGGGCGCCTGCAGGATGTCGTGGCATTTGCTTTGGCCGTTGCCGGCGCGCAGCACGTTCTGGAACAGAATGGCGCCGGCGCCGAGGCCCAGGTTGACCACCTGCATGTTGTACGAGCCGCCGTTGTTGGTAAAGCCGCCCACGATCAGGGTATTGGCCTGGGTGCGGCGCACGGCCATGAATTCATTGTCGGCCGGCTGGTTGTAGCTGTTGGCCCATTGCAGGGCGCCGCCGGGTCCCAGGCGGAAGGCCAGGGCCTGGATGTTGTTGCGCCCCGCATTTTGCACGGAGCCCACCACGTAAATGTTGCCGGCATTGTCCTCGGTGAGCTGGCGGGCCATGCAATGCGCGCCGCCGATCTGCTGGCGGGCGAAATTATACCGGGCGGCCCACAGGACCTGGCCGTTCCCATTCACCCGGGCCACGAGGGCATCCGTATTGTTGGGTCCGCGCCGCGAGGCGCCGCACAGCAGCCAGGTAGGCTGGTTGTTGACATAACGGTTGGACAGGCGGATGCACCAGGCCGCATCGCGGCCGCCGTCAAAGTCGATGCGCAGGGCGCGGACCACGTTCCCATTGGCATTCAGGCGCACGAACAGCACGTCGCTGCCGCCGGGCGCCACCGCACCCGTCTGGTTGTTGCTGGTGACGGCGCCCACCGCCACATAGCCGCCGTTGCCCTGGCCGTTATCGACCTCGGCTATGCTGTTGCCGCTGGCCAGGAAGGCCTTGTTGTTCGCTCCCTGGAACACATACCCCACATTGTTCAGCACGTTTCTCGCGGCGAAGTTCATGCGGGTAAACCGCAGCCGGTCGGCCGCGCCCTGCGGGTTGCGGTAAGAGGTGCCGATACCCACGTAGAAATAGCGGTCGTCGTTGGCGTTCGGGTAGTTATAGCGGGTGACGATGCCGCTGTTGAATTGCTCGTCCCGCAACTGCGGGGAGGTATAATTAAGGTTGAAGCGATGCTGAAAGAAGCGCACGACATTCTGGGCCGTGGCTTCGTTCAGCAACAAAGAGAGAAAAAGCACGGTTATTACTTTTTTCATACGCCACGTTTTAAGGTGAGGAAATGCAAATACCTTATCCGATGTGCAGCATCGTCCCTGGCGGCCGTGGCGCCCTGGCCGCAGGAACGCATACACCCGGAGCCTCCCTCCGCCGGAGGGAAACAGGAAGAAAAAATTAGAATGGATAAAGGATCAGGGATCAACGGGTTCGTACAGGATGCATTGGAAGAACGCACCGTTCACAACGGGCAACCCGTAGCCATACCTGCGGGAAGCATCAAGGGTAGCAGGAAGCCTTTTCATAAAGACCGGTTAAGAACCCTGCCGGCAAAGTACCTGTAAGGAGGAACGTAACGATGACAAAGGACAGGGAGGCTATCGGCAAACAGAACTTGCCTACTTTATTTATCGGATGGAGCGAAGTAATGGAAACAGGAAACTCGTATTTTTTCTAAAAAAATTCCGGGGATTTACCTGGGAGAATTCCGGGGAGATTGGGGACAAGGATGACCGGAAATATTCTTAGGAAAACAACCCTCACCCGGCCGGTCCAGGCCCCGTTCCTGGGCTGCGGCCTGCCACTCCCGGCGCTTGCACGCCAGCAATACCTGCCGCGCCGCTTCGCGGAACGCCAGGTACCGGGCCACCTGGCGGATAAATGCATCCGCTCCCCCGCAGGCCGCTGCGAACCGCTGCCGGTCGGCACCGCTCAGGTCGCCGGAGAAATACGCATCCAAAAATTCATCAGGGTTGTCCATTTTGGGTCATAAAGTTTTTTATTTTTTCCCGGCAGCGCAGGCGGGTGGTCTTGGCAACCGCGGGACTGCTGAAGGCCATTATTTCCGCGATCTCCTTATCGCTGTAGCCGTCCTCGTACAACAGCAGGATCTCCCGGCACCTCTCCCCGATCCGCTCCAGCCCCTCTTTCATTTCCGCCACCATTTCTACGTCGATGAGCCTTTCGATAGCGGCCTTGGCCGTATCGGGCAGGCAGTGGAGCAGTTCGGGGCCGATGGCGGAGCGGTGGATCTTTTCCTTGTCGTTGGATACCTTGCGGATCAGGTCCACGCATTTGTGGTGGTAGATCTGGAACAAATAAGTTTTGAGGGAAACCTGGTTATCGAAGCGGCCCCCGATGATGTTGTGAATGGCCGCCAGCACGGTATCGCTGTAGGCATCAAAGCAGTCGTCATAGGAAAGGTGGTATTTGCGGCAACCTTCCCCGATAAAATATTGATACTGCAGGTACAGCTCTTTTTCAAAGCGGGCACGGCGGTCCTGGTTCCGTCCCAACAAGCCCTGGAATATCAACACGTCCTGCATACAAAAAAGAATGAATATCTCTCTAATTTACCCATAAAAGCGAAGGCGAGCAAAATTATTCCGACCGCTCTTTAAATAAAAAAAGGGTCTCCCGCTGTTGGCGGAAGAGCCCTTTTTCTTTATTCTGAAGCTCCAAATATTCTATCCCAATCAACCTATTCCGCGTGCTTAAACGGTATGCGGCTGGGGCGCTTTGTTGCGGAAGACCACCACGTTTTCAAATACGTCCACCAGCACCGGCGCGTTCTTGTCGATTTCGCCGGCCAGGATCTTTTTGCTCAGGCCGTTGATCACTTCCTTCTGGATCGAGCGCTTCAGCGGGCGGGCGCCGAACTGCGGATCGAAACCGCTTTGCGCCAGGAAGTCGAGCAGGTATTCGGAAAACTCCAGCTGGATGCCGTTTTTGGCCACCTGGCTTTTGAGGTTGTCCAGCTGAATGCGGATGATGTTGCGCACCTCGTTGCGCATCAGCGGCTGGAACAGGATGATCTCGTCCACGCGGTTGAGAAACTCGGGGCGGATGTTCTGCTTCAGCGTTTCCATTACTTCCACCTTGGTCTTTTCCACCACCTCTACCTTGTTCCGCTCGGTAATGTCCTCGAAGTTGGCCTGGATGATGTCGCTGCCCATGTTGGAGGTCATGATGATGATGGTGTTCTTGAAATTCACCACGCGGCCTTTGTTATCGGTCAGGCGGCCGTCATCGAGCACCTGCAGCATGATGTTCCAGACGTCGGCATGGGCTTTTTCGATCTCGTCGAGCAGCACTACCTGGTAGGGTTTGCGGCGCACGGCCTCGGTCAGCTGGCCGCCTTCTTCGTAGCCCACGTAGCCGGGAGGTGCACCCACCAGGCGGCTTACGGTATGTTTTTCCTGGTATTCGCTCATGTCGATACGGGTCATCATGCCTTCGTCGTCGAACAGGTATTCGGCCAGGGCCTTTGCCAGCTCGGTCTTACCCACGCCGGTGGTTCCCAAAAAGATGAACGAGCCGATGGGGCGCTTGGGATCGCTCAGGCCGGCACGGCTGCGGCGGATGGCGTCGGCCACGGCGGTGATAGCCTCGTCCTGGCCCACCACACGGCGGTGCAGCTCGTCTTCGAGGTGCAACAGCTTTTCGCGTTCACTCTGCATCATCTTGCTTACCGGGATGCCGGTGGCCTTGGCCACGTTCTCAGCAATATCCTCGGCGTCCACTTCCTCCTTCATCAGGCGGCGGCTATTCTGGCTCAGTTCGTTCAGCTGGGTGGTCAGGTCATTGATCTGCTGCTCCTGTTCCTTGATCTTGCCGTAGCGGATCTCGGCCACCTTGCCGTAATCGCCCTCGCGTTCGGCCTGCTCGGCCTGCTGCTTCAGCTCCTCGATCTCGGCCTTGGCATTCTGGATCTTTTCCACCAGGTCCTTTTCTTCCTGCCACTTGGCCTTCAGCGTATCGCGCTCCACGGCCAGGTTGGCGAGGTTGGTATTCAGTTCTCTGAGTTTGTCTTCGTCGTTTTCGCGCTTGATGGCTTCCCGCTCGATCTCCAGCTGGCGGATGCGGCGTTCCAGCTCGTCCAGCTCTTCGGGCATGGAGTTCATTTCGAGGCGCAGCTTGGCGGCGCTTTCGTCGATCAGGTCAATGGCCTTATCGGGCAGGAAGCGGTCGGTGATGTAGCGCTGCGACAGCTCCACGGCGGCGATGATGGCCTCGTCCTTGATGCGCACGTGGTGGTGCGTTTCGTAGCGGTCCTTCAGGCCGCGGAGGATGGAGATGGCGTCCTCGGTGCCGGGCTCCTCCACCATCACTTTCTGGAAGCGGCGTTCGAGGGCCTTATCCTTTTCAAAGAATTTCTGGTATTCGTTGAGGGTGGTGGCGCCAATGGCACGCAGCTCGCCGCGGGCCAGGGCGGGTTTAAGGATGTTGGCGGCATCCATGGCGCCTTCGCCCCCGCCGGCACCTACCAGCGTATGGATCTCGTCGATGAACAGGATGATCTCGCCATCGCTGGCGGCCACTTCCTTGACCACGCCCTTCAGGCGTTCTTCAAACTCGCCCTTGTACTTGGCGCCGGCGATGAGCTGGCCCATGTCGAGGGCGTAGATGGTCTTCGACTTCAGGTTCTCGGGCACGTCGCCGTTGACGATGCGGTGAGCCAGGCCTTCAGCGATGGCCGTCTTGCCCACGCCGGGTTCGCCCACCAGGATGGGGTTATTCTTCGAGCGGCGCGACAGGATGTGCAGGGTCCTGCGGATCTCTTCGTCGCGGCCGATCACCGGGTCGAGCTTCCCCTGGCGGGCCAGCTCGTTGAGGTTCTTGGCGTATTTGTTCAGGGTATTGAACTGGGTTTCCTGCGTTTGCGAGGTAACGGTAGAACCTTTGCGCAATTCCTTGATGGCCATGACCAGGCCCTTTTCGGTCAGGCCGGAATCCTTCAGCAGCTTGGCCGAGCTGTCGTTGCCCTGCACCAGGGCGATTAAAATATGTTCAGGAGTTATAAATTCGTCTCCGAAGGTCTTCAGCAGCGCGCCTGCCCGCAGGATCACGTTGCTGGTTTCGCGGCTGACGCTTTGCGCCGGTTCGCCGCCCTGCACCTTGGGCAGGCGGTTGATCTGGCCGTTCAACTGGTTGTCCAGCTGGGCAATGTTCACCGCGTTCTTTTTCAGCAGGTATTCCACCGGGGAGTCCTGCTGTTCCAGTAAAGCCTTCAACAGGTGTTCGGTTTCGATATTGCTGTTGCCGTTATTGAAAGCAATTTGTTGTGCTCCCTGTATCACTTCGGCAGCCTTTATCGTAAAATTGGATAAGTTCATATGCGCGTATCTTTTTTATTGCGTTAACCAATTCATCAAAATAAAGTCCAACACAAAATTACTGTATACTATGTCACGAAATTTCCGTCCAGCCTGCCGAAACTTCAGTTTCCTGCTGCTTTTCCTGCTATTTTTTCAGGTATCCCGCGCCCAGGAGGGCTTTACCCCGCTCGATGAAATTGTGGCCGCCCGGCAACAGGCCGTCAAAAGCGACGTGGTGCTGGTAGTGGCCAGTAAGGATACCGTGGTATACCAGAAAGATTCCAAACAGTTTTCCGCCCTGAGGGGCCAGGCGGCCATCGGCGCCAGCAGCCAATGGCTCACCGCCGCCCTGGTACTGCTGGCCGTGGACGAAGGCAAGCTGTCGCTCGACGATAAGGTCGGCCAGTATATCCCGATCTTCGATTCGTACATGAAAAGCTATATCACGCTGCGGCACTGCCTGTCGCATTTTACGGGCATCCAGTCGGAAGCGCCCAAGGCCCTGAGGGTGTTTGAGAAAAAGAAGTTTGCCTCGCTGGAAGAAGAGGTGCTGGGATATGCCAAAAAGCCGATCCAGAACAATGCGGGTGAGGCCTTCCGTTACAACCAGATGGGTCCCGGCATTGCCGCACGGGTGCTGGAGATCGTCTACAAAAAGAAATTCGAGATGCTGGCGCAGCAAAAGCTGTTCCGCCCCCTGGGGATGCGGATGACCACTTTTGCCACTATGGATGCATCGGCCCCCGACCCGGCCGAAGGCGCCCGCTCCACCGCCGCCGACATGACCCGCTTCCTGACCCTGCTCCTGAACAAGGGCCAATACAAAGACAAACGCATACTTAGCGAGGAAGCGGTGCTGGAATTACGGCGGATCCAGACGCGGCCCGACCTGATCAAATACAAGCCCGAAGGCACAAACGGCTATGCTTATGCGCTCGGCGCCTGGACGTCCGGCGAAGGGGCAGGTAAGGAAGCCTCCGTTTTGCTGGCCCCCTCCTTTGGCGGGACCGTTCCGGTCATCGATTTCTGCAGGGGCTATGCCTTCATTATCCTGCAAAAAGACCTGAAGGAAGACAAAACCGAGGTATCCGGGAAAATCAGGGAAGTGCTCGACAGCCGTTTTGAAAATACCAGTTGCCCCTAAGCATCCGGGCACCAAAAGGGCAGACGGACAACCTGCCCTCTTGGCGCCCGGAACTTTCCGTCCCCGCCCTCAAAAAAATTCCACTATCCTGTTACCCCTTGCCCGCTCCCTTACGATAAAATAAGTATACGAGAAGGAACGACAGTTTCCGAAACCAATTCCCTGAATCACCCCACTACCGGCCCACCTGCCCTTGAAAACCATCCGGACCGCTCCGGCCCTTTCGGCCTGCAACAGCGGATACCGGATCGTCCTTCTCCCTCCCCTGCCCGTTTTGCCCTTCCCCGAAAATCACCGGATGGCCCCACCGGAAGACCCGCCTCTTCCCCGGACCTCCTTATGCCCGTACCCCTTGTTGGCCCGTCCGTACCCTTCTTTCCTAACCATTCAACCATATGACCATGAAAGCTATTCCTACTTCCCTGCTTGCCTGTTTGCTTCTGTGCCTGGCGGTGGTTTCCTGTAAAAAAAATCCGGACGCCACCTCCCCTTCCTCACCCGCCGGCAACGACCAACAGGAATTATTTGCCCGGACCCTCCGGGTCTTTGATGCAGGCAAAAGCACCACTGCTACCCTGCGTTTCCGGTCGGCCAATAAAGAGCTCCTGGCCAGCATGGCCCTGGATAAATTCGACTTTGTGCTGGTAAATGAAGGGGCAACCCCGATGGTTGCCCCTGCACCCGTAAATGAACAAACCACGGCCATGGGCGGGCTGGCCCTCTCGGCAAAGGGCGTGAACGCCGTAAAGAACAACAGGGACGAACTGCAAGCCTCCGACAGCGTGGTGTATGTAGACCTGCAGTCGGCCGTCCAAACGCCGTCCCTTTCCGTGGAGGTCCGCAGCAAAGCCCTCCGCAACCCCGCCGCCCCCATTCCTGTAGAAGAAACCCTGTATCCCAACGGAACGCGGTTATTCTTCCATGGCGGCACCAACTGGCACCGCGTCCAGATCAACAACCTGTCGTACTATCCCCTGTTCGTTTCCTTTTACTACAACAGTTGCGATGGCCAAATCTGCTCCACCAACGGCGACCTGAAAGGCACCTTTACCCGTTACTCGGGCTATGGCTACACACTGTATTACAATGGTTGGGCATACTATTACAATTGTAACCGGGCGGTAGGCGCCCTCATCACCATCTCCCCAAATAACGGCTACTGGTACCGCTGGACCTGGTGGTCGGCCTGCAATCCGTGATAAGGAGCTACCGCTGGAATCAGCACACGTTGATGAATGATTAAGAGGGAGAAATAGAAGCCTGAAGGGCTTCAACAATAGTAGCCCCGGGTGCAACCCGGGGTCAGCAGTAGTTCGTCCCCTCAACCGTGAATTGGGTTGAATGTGTCCTTGTCGATGAAGAACAGTTTTCAGTTCCGAAGGATACTTCGAAAAGCCTTTCTGATCTTGAACAGCCCGTTTACTGTGGGTCCCACATTCAACCCCTGCGGGGTTGGGATGGCGTACTACTGCTGACCCCGGGTTGCACCCGGGGCTACTATTGTTGAAGCCCTGCGGGCTTCCCCTTCCACGGTCAGCCTAAGTGAACCTGGTATAAGCTTCAAAAAATGGAAAAGGTAAGTGCAAAGACCCCTCTGGGAACGCACTTACCTTATGTTGTTTCTGCCAATGGAAGAACGTTCACCCCTTAGCCAAACAGCAGGAACAGCCGGATGCCGTTGATGACGGAGCCGGGAAATATACCCATATACAGCAACATAAACGTCAGGGCCAGCAGGGAAGCGAAGGTGGCAAAATAGAAAAAGGGATGCAGCACCTTTTCCTTCGAAACCGCCAGGCCGGCGGGCGCTTCGCCAAACAGCACGCTGATCACCCGCAAATAATAGTAAACGCCCAAAACGGAGGTCAGCACCAGCGCCACCACCGGCAGCCACTGCTGTACCCTTACCCCTGTGGTCAGCACCAGGAACTTACCGATAAAGCCGGCGGTCAGCGGAATGCCCGCCAGCGACAGCATGGCTACGGTAAGCACGGCAGCCACCAGCGGCCGCCGCCAGAACAAGCCCCGGTAGGCGTCGAGCAGCTCGGCATCCCGTTCCCGCGACGACATAACGGTGATCATGCCGAAAGCCGCCAGCACCGTTACCGAATACGCCATCAGGTAAAATACCGCCGCCTCCACCCCGCTGTTATCACCGGGCAGGAAGGCCACCATCAGGTAGCCGAAATGAGCGATGGACGAATACGCCAGCAGCCGCTTGAGGTTCTGCTGCTGCAGCGCCAGGAAATTGCCCGCTACCATGGACAGGATGGCCAGGGCCGAAAAGATGGTATAGCCCAAAGAACCCTCGTCTAACGGGATGGCCTGCCCGAAACGGAGCAGCACCGAAAACACGCCGATCTTGGAAACGGTGGCAATAAGGGCGGTCACCGGCGGAGGCGCCCCCTGGTACACGTCGGCCGCCCATAAATGGAAGGGCACCAGCGCCAGCTTGAAGCCGATGGCCACGGCCATCAGCCCGATACCGGTAGTGAACAACAGCGACGACCGCTCGGGTTTCAGAGCAATAGCCGTAAACTCCATGCTGCCGGTTTCCATGTAAATGAGGGCCATGCCGAACAGCAGGAAGGCCGACGACAGGGCCGCCAGCACCAGGTACTTCATGCCGGCCTCGATGGCATTATTGCGGTTGCGCAGGTAGGCGATCAGGGCATACAGGCTGACGGTCAGCAGCTCCAGCCCGATAAAAAACGAAATAAAATGCCGGCTGATGGTGAGCGTAGCCGCCCCCAGCGTACTAAGGAACAGCAGGATATAGTATTCCTTGGGGTTCTCCTCCCGCTCCTCGAAATAGATAAACGACAGCAGGCCGATCACCAGCACCGAAAAAATGATCAGTCCCGTAAACAGGGCGCCAAAGCCATCTACCACGAACAGCGGCGGCACCTCCAGCGGCAGCAGCCCCCGCACGCCCCACATGGCAGCGATCACCCCGCACAGCATCAGGAACCCGCTGACCTGGATCACCGTATGGCTCCGCTTAAAAGCGATCAGCAAAATGACCACGATCGAAGCCGCCGCCAGCACCATATAGGGCAGCATTACCTGAAGTTCCTGTTGGTCCATAAATGAAGGTATGAGTGATGAGTAATGAGTGATGCGTGTCACCGTCCTAATTCCTAATTCCCAATGAACCAATTAACCAATCCCCTATTTCCCTCCTCCCAGCTGTAACATCAACACCTGCGTTTTTTCCAGCACCGGCTGCGGGTAGAGTCCCAGCGCCACGATGGTGACGGTCAGGGCCGCCATCAGCACCAGCTCGCGGGCGCCCAGGTCGGGCACGGCCGTTTCCGTGGCCGGCGGGCCAAGAAAGACCTTCTGTACCAGCCGCAGGGAATACAGGGCGGAAAAGACCAGGCCGAGGGTGGCCACTATGGTCAGGGGCGCCTGTACCGGGTAACTGCCCATCAGGATGAGGATCTCCGCGATGAAGTTGCCCAGGGCCGGCAGCCCCAGCGAGGCCATGCTGAACAGCAGAGCGATCCCGCCCAGGCGGGGCATAGAGGTCCACAGGCCGCCCATACGCCCGATATCGCGGGTATGCAGCCGTTCCTTCAGCATACCTGCCATGATAAAGAGGGCGCCGGTGCTGATGCCATGGGTGACCATTTGCATGACCACACCCTGCAGCGCCATTTCGCGGAACGAAAAGATCCCCAGCAACACAAAGCCCATATGGCTGACCGAGGTGTAGGCGATCAGCCGCTTGATGTCGGTCTGGGCAAAGGCCAGGAGGGCGCCGTACACGATGCCGATGACGCCGAACAGCATGGCCCAGTAAGCGATGCCGGCCGCCGCTTCGGGAAACAGGGGCAGCACAAACCGCAGGATGCCGTAGGCGCCGGTCTTCAGCAGCAGGCCCGCCAGGATCAGGCTGCCGGCCGTGGGCGCCTCGCTGTGGGCGTCGGGCAGCCAGTTGTGCAGGGGCACCATCGGCAGCTTGATGACAAAGGCCACGAGAAAGCCGCCCATGATCCAGCGGGCGGTGAACGGCTCGAGCTGCGTGCCCAGCAGGTGGAAATAATCGTAGGAATAGTCGCCGGTCTGCCGGCCGTGGATAAAGTACAGGGCCAGGATGGAGAGCAGCATCAGCAGCCCGCCGGCCTGGGTAAAAATGAAAAACTTGTAGGCGGCATAGCGGCGGTTGCTGTCGCCCCAGATGGCGATCAGAAAATACATGGGCACCAGCATCACCTCCCAGAAAAAGTAGAACAGGAAGAGGTCCAGCGCCACGAACACCCCGGTGATGCCCGCCAGCGTCCACAGCAGGTTGGCATAATAAAAGCCCCGCCTTTCGCGGATCTCGGTCCACGAGCAGCCCACCGCCAGCAGCCCCAGGAAAAAGGTCAGCAGCAGCAGCACGGCGCTCAGCCCGTCCAGGGCCAGGTGGAAGCCGATGCCGAAGGAAGGGATCCATTCCGCCTGGTAATCCACCAGCCAGGGGGAGGTGGCCGGGGCGCCCTTCAGGCGGAGCCACAGGCCGGTCATCAGCACCAGGCAGGCCGCCACCGACAGCAGGGCGATCCACTTCGCCCCGGCCCCTTTGCCGTTGATCCAGCACAACAGGCCGCCTGCCAGCAGCAGGCCAATGAGGTATACCAGTATCATAAGAAGATTTCTAAGGTTAAAATGAACAGGATGCCGAAGACGACCCCGGCCACGTACCAGCGCAGCGAACCGTTCTGCGTTCCCGACAACCACCCGTTCACCTGCCGGCTGCCCGCCGCCAGGCCGGTATAGATCTGATCCAGGAAGTCGCCTTTGCCTGCCCGGGTAAGCGCTAAGAACGGGCGGACGAAGACGGTATGGTACAGCCGGTCAAACCCCCAGCCGCTGTAAAAGAACCGACGCAGCCCTTCCAGGGAGGGCGATTGCCGCCACCGTTCGAGCAGGGCGGTGTTGCGTGCATAAAGGTGGTAGCCCAGGTACAGGCCACCCAGGGTGGCAGCCGCGGCAATAAGCTGGAACAGGAGTTCCTGCGGGTGTCCTTCCTGCAGCAGCGTGGGCGGCAGCACCTGTTGCTCCAGGTCCGAAAACAACGTTAGGTGCAGCAGGTTGTGGGGCCACTCGAGGTAACCGCCCACCACGCTCAACACCGCCAGCACCACCAGCGGCGCCGTCATGGCCCGGGCCGGGCGTTCGCCGACATGCGTTTTCTCCTCGCCCCAGAAGACCACCAGCACCAGGCGGGCGGTGTAAAAGGCGGTAAGGAAGGCGCCCAGCAGGGCGGTGGCCCACAGCACGGGGTGGCCATTGACGGCGCTCCACGAATACCAAAGGATGGCGTCCTTGCTGAAAAAGCCCGCCGTCACCAGGGGCAGGGCCGCCAGGGCGGCCGCACCGGCCAAAAAGGTCCGGAACACCAGGGGCATTTTCTCCTTCAGCCCGCCCATGCGAAAAATATTGTGCTCGTGGTGCAGGGATTCGATTACCGCCCCGGCCGCCAGGAACAGGAGGGCCTTGAAAAAGGCATGGGTGAAAAAATGGAAGATGGCGGCGCTCCAGGCGCCCACCCCCAGGGCCAGGAACATATAGCCGATCTGGCTGATGGTGGAATAGGCCAAAATGCGTTTGATGTCGGTCTGTACCAGGGCGCTGCAGCCGGCCACCAGCAGGGTGACGGCCCCCACCACCGCGGTGGCGTCCATGGCGGCGGGCGACAGCTGGAACAGCACGTGCATGCGGGCCACCAGGTATACCCCGGCGGTGACCATGGTCGCGGCATGGATGAGGGCGCTGACCGGCGAGGGGCCGGCCATGGCGTCGGGCAGCCAGGTCTGCAGCGGCAGCTGGGCCGACTTGCCCATGCCCCCTGCCAGCAGCAACAAGGCAATCAGCGTAATGCGGGAGGAGCCGACGGCAAAATGACCAGGGGCGGCCTCCAGCAGGCGGGGGATATCCAAGGTCCCCAGTTCTTTAAACAGCAGGAACAGGCCCACCGCCATGGCCGTGTCGCCGATGCGGGTAATGTAAAAAGCCTTGTTGGCCGCAGCGGTATTGGCCGGCGTCTCGTACCAGAAGCCGATGAGCAGGTAACTGCACAGCCCCACGCCTTCCCAGCCCAGATATAGTAACAGCAGGTTGTCGGCCAGCACCAGCAACAGCATGGCGCAGACGAACAGGTTCATGCTGGCGAAAAAGCGGGCATAGTCGCGGTCGTGCCGCATGAAGGCGGTGGAATAAATATGGATGAGCGCGCCCACGAAGGTGATGATGAACAGGAACACCAGCGACAGGGCGTCCACCCGTAGCCGGAAGGCACAGGAAAAGGAGGCCGTTTGGATCCACTGCCAGAGCGTCTGGACATAGGCCCCGCCGGCGGGCGGCTGTTGCAGGAAGCTTATCCCCAGGAACAGGACCAGCAGGGCGGCCGCGCTGACCGAGCCGGCTCCGATGCCGGCCACGGCACCCCGGGAAAGGCGCTTGCCCGCCAGGGCGAGTAGTAAAAATCCCAGGAGCGGTAGTGCCGGGATCAATGCCAGGAGGTGGTTGGGAACCATGCGGAAAAATTTGAAGGGTGAATGCAAGCGGCGGGCAGCCAGGCGACAGCAGTGAGCCATGCCCGGCTTCAGGCCGGGGGCGTTACGGAAACGGCCGGCTCGTCCCGGAGGTCCCGGAGCTTATCCACGTCCAGGGACTTGTATTGGTGAAAAGCCTGCAGCACCAGGGCCAGGCCCACCGACACTTCGGCGGCCGCCATGGCCAGGATGAACAGGAACATGATCTGGCCGTCGGGCTGGCCCCAGCGGGCGCCGGCGGCCACAAAGGCGATCCCGGCGGCATTCAGCATGATCTCCACCGATATGAGGAGGAAGATGATGTTCTTGCGGGTCAGGACGCCCACCAGTCCGAGTACGAACAGGATGGCGGCCAGGACCAAAACGGCATTGGTGTTCACAGGCATAACGACAGGTTTAAGGGTGATGGCAGGAGTTATTTGCGGACAACATCGGCCCGCTCGGTCTGCGGCACTTCGGGCTCGGCCTTGGGCGGGGGTTGGGGCAACTGCTCGCCGGCCCGGCGTTCGCCCTGGTCGCCTTCCGGCTGCGGCCCGGGCGCTTCCTCCTGCAGGAAGCGGTGCAGGTGCTTTTTCCGGTGCTTGCCGATATGGGCAGCGCCGACAATGCCGGCCATCAGCAGGAAGCCCGCCAGTTCCACCGCCAGCACGTATTCGCGAAAAAGGGACAGCGACACCCGGCGTACGGGCACGGCCTGCAGGGAGGCCGGCTGGCCTTTTACCAGCAGGTGCACCATTTCAGCCAGCAGCACGGCCGCCAGCACCGATGGGCCGATCCAGACCTTGGGCTGCAGCCATTGCTTTTCCTGCCGGGCGGTTTCCACCCCCAGGTTCAGCATCATCACCACGAAGATCAGCAGCACGATAATAGCTCCGGCGTACAGGATCACTTCCAGGGCGGCTACAAAGGGCGCTCCCAACGACAGGAACACCACCGACAGGGCCAGGAAGGAAACCACCAGGTACAGCAGGGCGTGGATCGGCTGGTAGCGGGTAATGACCATCAACGTGGAAAAAACGGCTATAGCGGCGGCGGAATAAAAGAGTAAGGCCATTGCACTGTATTGGATGAACAAAAAGGTTTAGGGCAGCAGGCTGTGCACATCCACGGGCGGCTCCTCGCGGTCGCCCTCCCCTTTGGCTTTGACCCCGGCCTCCATGCCCGCCACCCGGTAGAAGTTGTAGCCCGGGTATTTGCCCTGGCTGTCGATCAGGAGGTCTTCCTTTTCAAACACCAGGTTCTGCCGTTTATACTCGGCCATCTCGAAATCGGGCGTCAGCTGGATGGCATAGGTGGGGCAGGCTTCCTCGCAAAAGCCGCAGAAGATGCAACGCGAAAAGTTGATGCGGAAAAAATCGGGGTAGCGCCGGCCGTTTTCGTCCTCCGTCGCCTGCAGGGCGATGCAATCCACCGGGCAGGCCGCGGCGCACAAATAACAGGCAACGCAGCGTTCGCCCCCGTCGGGGTCCCTGGTGAGCACGATGCGCCCGCGCCAGCGCGGGTACAGCTTCACCTTTTCATCGGGGTATTCGATGGTCACCTTTTTTTTGAACAGGTGGAGGAAGGTTAACCAGATGGTGCGCAAATGACTGATCATGGTCGTAATTTTTTAGGTTGATCTATCCCTTCAGCCACAGGGCTACGGCGCCGGTCACCAGCAGGTTCAGCAGCACCAGTGGCAGCAATATTTTCCAGCCGGTTTCCACCAGCTGGTCGTAGCGGGGGCGCGGCAAAGAGGCCCGCAGCAGGATAAAGAAGGCGATGAAGGCGCCGGTTTTTAAAAAGAACCACAGCCAGGGCGGCAGGAAGGCGGGCCCCAGCCAGCCGCCGAAGAACAGGGTGGTCATCATAGCGGAGATGAGGGTGATGCCCAGGTATTCGCCGATAAAGAACATCCCGAACTTCATCCCCGAATACTCGGCATGGAAACCTGCGATCAGCTCGCTTTCCGCTTCGGGGATGTCGAAAGGCAGGCGGTGGGTTTCGGCGATGCCGGCGATAAAGAAGATTACCGCCCCCACGGGCTGGGTCACGATGAACCACCAATGGCTTTGGGCCGCCACAATGTCGCTCAGCTTGAACGAGCCGCTCAGCATTACTACGCCCATCAGGCTCAACCCCATGAACACTTCGTAGGCGATCATCTGCGAAGCCCCACGCAGGGCGCCCAGCAGCGAATACTTGTTGTTGGAGGCCCAGCCGCCCAGCACGATGCTGTAAACGCCCAGCGACGACATGGCCAGGAAGAACAGCAGTCCGACGTTGAGGTCGGCTATGATAATACCCGGGGCGAAGGGCACCACTACAAAGCTCAGCAACACACAGGCTACCACCACGGCCGGCGCCAGCACAAATACTTTTTTGTCGGCAAAGGGCGGGATCCAATCCTCTTTGAAGAACAGCTTCAGCGTATCGGCCAGCACGATGAGGATGCCGAAGGGCCCGGCCCGGTTGGGTCCGAGGCGGTCCTGGAAGAGCGCCAGCAGCCGCCGCTCCACCCAGATCAGCCCGGCGGCAATGTTCAGCAGCGTAAACAATACGCCCAGCACGATCCATATATGTTGCATCACCGTCATGACAAGAACTTTTGTGTGAACAAATAGGGGCTCCTTCCCTCCCATAACCACCAACCACCCACGATAAACTACCCACCCTTTTCAATCGTTACCCACCCGCCCCAGGGCAATGCCGGGCTGCCGGGCAGGCCCGCCCCGGCCAGCACCAGCCCGTCGGGCAGTTCCGCGGCCACCTGCAGGGGCAGCGCATATTCCTCACCGTCTGCCCGTAATCGTATGTGATCGCCTTCCTTTACGCCCAGTCGGGCGGCATCGGCGGCCGAAAGGGCCGCGAAGGGCGGGGGCGACAACTGGGCCAGGGCCTTGCTGTAGCTGCTCCGTTCCCCCGAGCCCAGCACGTGGTGGCGGGGCAGCACCAGCCATTTATCTTTTTCGGGCTTGAAGGCATTGGGTACCGCCACCTCCGGGAAAAAGCCCTTCACTTCCTTCCCGTGCAGCAGGCGGAAGCCCGGTGTGCCGGCACGGAGCGGGCCGCCCGGGTCTTCCTGGTATTTGGCCACCGCCTGCACGGAGTTCCAGCCCGGCGACCAGAAAAACGGCACCTCGGGCACCGGCGGGATGCCCCGGAAGCCCTCCATGGTAAAGGTCAGGGGCGAGTCGTGGTCCTGCAACGGCTTGGGCTCGCTGACGTTTCGATTCGCCAGCATGGCGGTGCGGCCGCTGTAGCGGTGCGGCTCACGGGGGATGCGTTCGCCATGGATCGAAAAGTCGTGCGGCGGGGCCGCCTGGCTGATGCCTGCAAACACCGGGAGGGCCGCTTCCAGCTTGGCAAGCAATTTATCGGGGTTCAGCTCCTGGCCGTTGGCGGTCTGGGTTTTGAGCAGCTTCATCTTTGCCAGCCACCGCCAGCTTTCCCGGATCAGCGGGTTGGCCGGCACGAACACCTGGTAAAACCGCTGCGCCCGCCCTTCATAATTGACCAGCGTGCCGTCCGCCTCGGCAAAGGTGGCTGCCGGCAGCAGGATGCGGGCCTGTTCGGTGGTGGGGCTGTGCAGGCTGTCGAGCACGATCACCTGCCCGCATTTTTGGAAAAATTGATCGGCCAGGGCGGCGGGGACCGACCGGTAGAGGTCGGCCTCGGCAATGACTACGGTGCAGCCGCTTTCGCCTTCCAGGCGCCGGAGGGCTTCCTCGAAGGAAGGCGCCTTCATCAAGGCCAGCCCCAGGCTGTTGCACTCGGGCAGGGCTACAGCCAGCCCGGCCTGTTTGCCCTCTTTGCGGAGCGCACCGGCCACGGCCGCGGCGGCGCGAATAACGTTTTCACTGCCGCAGGAAAGGCCGCTGACGACCACCGGCTTTTGGGCCTGCCGCAGGGCATCAGCTATCTGTTGGGCAGTGGCCGCCAGCTCCGCATCGGCTTCCGGCACTGCCGGCAGCGAAGGGTCAAGGGCAGCGGCGATGGCAAAACCCAGCCTTGCCAGGTCGTCCGGGGCCGCATGGGCGATGGTGGTGGCGTTCTCGTCCAGGGGCGAGGCGGCCACGGTCAGCTGCGCCAGGAAGCCCTTATTTTGCTGTACCAGTTCTTTAATCGCCGCATCGTACCATAGGGGCAGGCGCACCTCCTGGGCCGCCCCGGCGGCAGCGGTCTTTTGCACCGACCGGCGGATGGCCAGCGCCATCATCGGCGCCGTATTCCACACGTCCTCGCCCAGCACCAGCACGGCATCCGCTTCCTCGATCTCTTTCAGCGAAACCGCCGGCGACCCGCCCCATTCGAGGATGTCCGTCACCAGCCCGGTCAGGGCGGCCTCGCGGCTGCTGACGGCGCCGTAAAAATTGCCCGCGCCGGCCAGCTCCCACAAAGCGAAGTTCGTTTCTACCGAAGCCCTGGGCGAGCCGATGCCGATGAGGCGACTGTGCGCCAGCACCGTTTGCAGCTGGTCGGTCAGCTCGGCCTCGGTTACCGCCTCGCCCCTTTGCTGGCGCACCAGGGGGCGGGTGATGCGGTTCTCGCTGTTGACGAACTCGTAGCCAAAGCGGCCGCGGTCGCAGAGAAAATAACCGTTCACCTCGGGGTGGAAGCGGTTGACCACGCAGCGCAGCTGTCCGTAGCGCTCGCCGGCGATGGTGTTGCAGCCCACGCTGCAATGGTGGCAGACCGAAGGGGCCATGGTCAGGTCCCACTTGCGGGTAAAATGTTCCTTGAGGGTTTTGTCGGTAAACACGCCGGTGGGGCACACCTCGGCCAGGTTGCCGCTAAAGGGGCTTTCGAGCACGCCGTCCTGCTCCCTTCCGAAGTACACATGGTTGTGGGCGGCGAATACGTTGAGGTCCTTTCCCCCGGCATAGTCGTGGTAAAAGCGCACGCAGCGGTAGCACTGGATGCAGCGGTTCATTTCGTGGTGGATGAGGGGGCCGAGATACTGGTTGCGGTACGTGCGCTTGGTAAAGCGGTAGCGGCGGTAGTCGTGCCCGGTCATCACGGTCATGTCCTGCAGGTGGCAGGCGCCACCTTCATCGCAGACGGGGCAGTCGTGGGGGTGGTTGGTCATCAGCCACTCGATCACCTGCTCGCGGAACTGCCGGGCGAAGGGATCATGGACCGACAGGCGCAGGCCATCCTTCACCTCCTCCATGCAGCTCATCACCAGGCGGCCGCGGGTATCGGCTTCGTCCTTGAACACCTTGACGGCGCACTGCCGGCAGGCGCCCACGCTGCCGAGGGCGGGGTGCCAGCAAAAGTAGGGCAGGTCGAACCCCGAGGCCAGGCAGGCTTCCAGCAGGTTCTTTCCCGCTTTCACTTCATACGCCTTGTTGTCGATGATTATGGAGGGCATGGGAAGATCAAAGGTTTAGGGGTGATGCATACGGGCATTTCTTTTCGTGAACGTGGCGCTCGAAGTCGGCCTTGAAATATTTCAGGGCGCTTTGCAGCGGCTCCATGGCGCCGGGCGCCAGGGCGCAGAAGGTGTTTCCCGGTCCCAGCATCTTGGTGTGCAGCTCCAGCAGGTCCAGGTCCTCGGGCCGTCCTTCGCCCCTTTCCAGGCTCAGCAGGGTCTTTTCCACCCAGGGCAGGCCCTCGCGGCAGGGCGTACACCAGCCGCAGCTTTCCTGGGCGAAAAAATGCTGCAGGTTGTGCACAAAGCCCACCGGGCAGGTGGCGTCGTCCAGGACGATCATGGTGCCGGTGCCCAGGCGGCTGCCCGCCGCCGTTACCGACTTGTAGTCGAGGGCGATATCCATATGTTCGGCCGTCAGGAAGTCGGTGGAGGCGCCGCCGGGCAGCACCCCTTTGAACTGGTAGCCGTTGCGCATGCCGCCGGCATAGTCTTCCAGCAGTTCGCGCATGCTGATGCCCAGGGGCAGTTCCCAGGCGCCGGGACGCTTGACCTTGCCGCTTACCCCGTAGATCTTGGTGCCGCCGTCCTCGCTGCGGCTCAGGCCCCTGAACCAGTCGGGCCCGTTGTTGACAATGTGGGGGATGCAGCAAAAGGTTTCCACGTTGTTGACGATGGTGGGCTTGCCGAACAGGCCGCTCACCTGCGGGAAGGGCGGCTTGGAGCGGGGAGTGGCCCGCTTGCCTTCCAGGGCGTTGAGCAGCGCCGTTTCCTCGCCGCACATGTAGCGGCCCACGCCGGTATGCAGGTGCATCTCCAGGCTCCAGCCGCTGCCCAGGATATTGGGTCCCAGGTAACCTGCCGCGTAAACTTCGGCTATGCTTTTGCGTAAAAGGGCGGCGGCCTCCTTGTAGGCCCAGCGCAGGAAGATGTAAGAGATGTCGGCCTGGATGGCGTAGGCGGAAAGGATCATGCCTTCGATCAGCTGGTGGGGGTTGCCTTCCAGCAGCAGGCGGTCCTTGAAGGTGCCGGGCTCCATTTCGTCGGCATTGGCAATGAGGTATTTGGGGCGGCGGGCATCGTCGCCCATGGGCACAAAGTTCCACTTCATGCCGGTGTTGAAGCCGGCCCCGCCCCTGCCTTTGAGCCCGCTGTCCTGCACCAGTTGCTGCACCTCCTGGGGCGTGCTGCCTTGCAGCACCTTGCGCAGGGCGGCATAGCCGCCTGCCGCTTCGTACGCTTTAAGGTCGAAGGGCGGGCGTCCGGGGTCGATATGTTGGGTTAAGGGCCGTTCCAATTTTTGGGGGTTTGTGTCGGTAAACAATCAGGTATATTTTTCCAAA
The DNA here is from genome assembly GCF_037132455.1 of Huijunlia imazamoxiresistens. Lineage (NCBI taxonomy): Bacteria > Pseudomonadati > Bacteroidota > Chitinophagia > Chitinophagales > Chitinophagaceae > Huijunlia > Huijunlia imazamoxiresistens. The sequence continues at coordinate 291,188 of NZ_JBBBEI010000003.1, forward strand.
ATAGCGGGCAGCTGCTCCACGGTCAGGTCGCGGTAGAGGTCGTCGTCCACCATCAGGGCCGGGGCGCGGTCGCAGCACCCCAGGCAGGCATTGGGCAGTAGGGTAAAGCGGTTGTCGCCGGTGGTCTCGCCGAAGCGGATGGAGAGCTGCTGCTGCAGCGCCTCGTACAGGGGCTTGTAGCCCATGACGTAGCACGAGATGCTGTCGCACAGCAGGATCACGTGCCGGCCCACGGGCCTGCGGAAAATGAGGTTGTAAAACGTGGCCACGCTGTCCACTTCCGCCGGGCTCATTTCCAGATAACCGGCAATGGCCGCCACGCTCTCGTCGCTGATCCAGCCCCGCTCCTTCTGCACGATTTTGAGGGCCTCGATCACCGCCGCCTTCCTGTGCGGCACCAGTGCCGCTTCATGATCGATTGCTTTTATTTCGTTTTCAGATAACATAAGCTGCACTATGTGGGCTGCGCCCAATTAACTAATTCCCAATGAACCAATTCCCTTACCTGTCGATATCCGCCAGCACAAAGTCCATCGCCCCCAGGATCGACAGCAGGTCGGCTACGGTGTAGCCCTTGCTGATGTAGGGCAGCATCTGCATGTGCGGGAACGAGGGCGTGCGGATGCGGACACGGTAGGGCGAAGTATTGCCGTCGCTGGTGAGGTAGTAGCTGTTGGCCCCCTTGGTGGCCTCGATGCAGCTCATGGCCTCGCCGGCAGGGATCACCGGTCCCCAGCTGACGTTGAGGAAGTGGGTGATCAGCGTTTCGATGTCCTGCATGGTATATTTTTTCACCGGTGGCGTCGTCAGGGGGTGGTCGGCCTTGTAGGGACCTTCGGGCATGTTGTTCAGGCATTGCTCGATGATGCGCAGGCTTTGCCGCATTTCCTCCACCCGCACCAGGGCGCGGTCGTAGCAATCGCCGTTCTGGGCCACGGGGATGTCGAAGTCGAACTGCTCGTAGCCCGAGTAGGGACGCTTTTTGCGAAAGTCCCAGTCGAAGCCGCAGGCCCGGAGGCCCGGGCCGGTGACGCCCCATTCGATGGCTTCTTCGCGGGTGAACACGCCGATGCCCTTGGTGCGGGCCTTGAACAGGCTGTTGCGCAGCACCATGTTGGTGTATTCGCGCAGGCGGGCGGGAAAATAGCCCACGAAGTCGCGTACCAGGCCGTCCCAGCCGCGGGGCAGGTCCTGGGCCACGCCGCCGATGCGGAACCAGTTGGGGTGCATGCGGCCGCCGCAGACGGCCTCGATGATGTCGAACACTTTTTCGCGGTCGGTAAACATGTAAAAAACCGGCGACAGCTGGCCCACGTCCTGGGCGAAGGTGCCGAACCACACCAGGTGGCTCGAGATGCGGAACAGCTCGCACAGCATCACCCGGATAACGTGGACCCGGTTGGGCACCTCGATGCCCGCCAGCTTTTCCACCGCCAGCAGGTAGGCCAGGTTGTTCATGACGCCTCCCAGGTAGTCCACCCGGTCGGTATACGGGATATAGGTATGCCAGCTCTGGCGCTCGCCCATTTTTTCGGCGCCGCGGTGGTGGAAGCCGATCTCCGGCACGGCGTCCACGATGTCTTCGCCATCGAGCTGCAGCACGATCCGCAGCACGCCATGGGTGCCGGGGTGCTGGGGCCCGATGTTGAGGAACATGAAATCGGAATCCTCGTCCTGGCGCTCCATGCCCCATTCCTCGGGGCGGAACTGGAGGTTGGCCTGCTCGCGGTCCTGCAGCTCGTCGTAGAGCTGGAACGGGCCGATCTCGGTGGCCCGGGCGGGATGCTCCTTGCGCAGGGGATGTCCTTTCCAGCTCAGGGGCATTAATATGCGTTGCAGGTGGGGATGGCCGTCAAAGCGGATGCCGAACATATCGAAGGCTTCGCGTTCGTACCAGTTGGCATTGCGAAACAGGCCGGTCAGCGTGGGCATGGAGGGCGCCTCGCCGCCCAGCGCCACTTTCAGGCGGATAAAGGCATTGCGGTCAAAGGAAAAAAGGTGGTAGACCAGCGAGAAGTCTTTGGAAGGATGCCCGTTTTGGTGGGCCCGGTCGCGTTCGTCCAGGCCGCAGAGGTCGTAGAGGAAGTTGTAGGGGCGTTCGATGGTCTTGAGGCACCGCGCCACGGGCAGCAGGCGGTCGCGGGGCACCCAGAGGGTCAGCACCCCGTCGGCAGTGACTTGAAGCTGGAATACCTCCGCTCCGAAGCGCTGCTCCAACAGGGGCAATATGGTCTCGTCATCCGGCATAATTCAAGCTATTTAGTGTCAACAGCTTTCCGGGCACGGAGGGAAAAAGAGCCTATACTTCGTCGGGCGAGCGGAACTGGGTCATTCCCATCCGTTCTTCCCGCTTGCGTTCCTTCATGGAGGGCGGGGCGGGCCTGATCACCCCCGACTCGCCGATGACCCAGCTCAGGGGGCGCATTTCTTTACCCACGGCTTCCGACAGCAGCACCAGTCCCTGCATGAAGGCATCGGGCCGCGGCGGGCAGCCGGGCACGTAAACGTCCACCGGCAGGAATTTATCCACGCCCTGCACCACGCTGTAAATGTCGTACATGCCGCCGCTGTTGGCGCAGCTGCCCATGGAGATCACCCAGCGCGGTTCCATCATTTGTTCGTGCAGCCGCTTGATGATGGGCACCATCTTGATGAAGACGGTACCGGCGATCACCATCACGTCCGCCTCCCGGGGCGTGCCCCGGATCACTTCGGCCCCGAAACGGGCCACGTCGTACTTGCTGGTAAGGCTGGTAGCCATTTCCACGAAACAGCAGCTGAGCCCGAAATGAAACGGCCAGAGGGAGTTTTTCCGCCCCCAGGCCAGCAGGCTCTGGACGGAGGTAAGCATAATGCTTTTGCTCACCGCTTCTTCCATACTGCCCGTACCGGCCACGTTGCCGGTTGCATCGCCCGATTTACTGAGCCACCATTTCATATTAAACAACAAATTGAAGGTTCCTGATTGGGGGATACGGAGGAAAGACAGTACCGCCCGCCCCAGCCCGGGGAGGACGCGTTTCGGTTGGAGTGTAGTGACAGGGCAGGATCAGCCGGCATGAACCGGTGTGGAAGGAGCCGGCGGGTTGGTTGCTTCCGGGGCTTCCGCTTTTTGGGTCGTCAGGCGTTTGTACGCCTTCATGATGCCTTTTACATTCGGGCCGATGTCCAGGGCGCCGGTGCCCCATTCGTAGATCAGCACCACCACCAACTGCCCGATGAAGACGGCCGCCCCGATATAGCCGGGCCATCCCAGCTCGTACAGGCCCACGGCCCAGAGCATCAGGAAAACGGCCTCCACGTCGAAGATCACGAACAGCATGGCCACAAGGTAAAACTGCACGGAGAAGCGCAGGCGGGCCGAGCCGGTCTGCTCGATGCCTCCCTCGTAGGGAAGGTCGGTCTGGCGCTCCTTATGGCGCTGCCCCAGGATATAGGAAAGTCCCAGGATAGCGGCCAGCAGCACCACTACCAGGCCGGCATACAGCAGCATGGGCCAGAAACGGGCAATAAAGGCATCTTCTCCCGGCATAAAGAGCGATTTAGGATCTGAAAATTCAGGGACCTGAAAACACCCGGACGCCGCTTACCTGTTCAGGTCGTGCGACGGCAGCATCAGCTGACGATATAATTTCTCAGGTTATCAATGATGTAATCCTTTTCATCGATGATGTATTTCACCACGTCGCCGATGGAAATGATCCCGCATACGCCTCCTTCATTGAGTACCGGCAGGTGCCGCACATACTTTTCCGTCATCAGCTCCATGCACTGTTCGATGCTGGTATCCAGGGTCACGTAGGGGGTGCGTTCTGCAATGATATCCCGTACCCGTGTTTCTTTGGAGGAGCGTCCCCTGAGGATCACTTTGCGTGCGTAATCGCGCTCGGTAAACAGGCCGAAAAACGTTCCGTTCTCCACTACGATCAAAGCGCCCACGTTTTTATTTTCCAGTGTTTCCAGTGCATCGTAAACGGTGGTGTCGGGACTTACCGTGTAGACCGTGCCGCCCTTTCTTTCGAGGATGTGTCTCACTGTACCCATTAGAAGGAAGTTTAGAGGTAAATGGCATATCAAGTTAACTTAATTTTTCACGAATTCAAAAAAAGAAAACCCGGGCAGCCATTGCCCCTGGCGCTTCCGCGCCTATTCCGCTTTCTTTACCAGCACCACCCGGGCCCGGTCGGCCTTGTAGATGGCCTCGTAATAGCGGGCGAGGGCGTCCTTGTCCGAGGCGGGGAAGCGGCCGGCATACTGCTCGCGGGTGCGCAGCAGGAACAGCCGGTTGTCCACCAGCCGCACGCTGCTGGCATAGGCGCCGAAGGGGGTCTGCAGCTTTACTTCCGGCGGCACCACCTCGGGCACGTAACCGGCAGGCACCTCCAGTTCCACCGTATCCACGTCGCGCCAGGCCAGGTCGAAGACGAAATCATGCTTCCGCTCCGAGCTGTCGGTCAGGCGGGTGGTGCTCTGGTTCAGCAGGTTGGGCACCAGGAACAGCCGCTTGCCGCTGACGGTGGCGAACTTGCTGGCCTGGAGCTCCAGGTCCTCGATCACCTCCGGAATGCGGTCGGCTTTTTCCGCGTATTTGAAATTGTTGATATCGTAGGTGGTCAGGTTCAGTTCTTCGTTCAGCACTTTTTTGACTTTCTCCTTCGACAGGTGCGCGAGCATTTCGTGGACTTCTTCCTGCTGAATGCCGGAATATACCGTATGGATCATCACCTTCAGGTCGCCGGCGGCGTCCACCACGCCTTTTACCGACCGCAGCTGCCGGTTTTCCTGCAGGCCGTAGCGGGGGGTGGCCACGACGGTACCGCCCTGCTCATCAATCAGCAGGGCTTTTCGGTTACCCGTATGGGTGCCCATATAGCCTGCCGCCAGGGTCTGGCTGGTGCATTCGAGCCAAATGGTGTCCGCCTTCAGGGGTACGCATAAAATCACGTGGTTGAACTGGTTGGAAGGGAAATCGTCCATCAGCTGGTGGTTGCGGAAATCCCCGCCCGAATTCACCAGGGTGTAATAGGATTGGATGCCGGCCGCCTTCAGCAGGCTGAACATGTAATTGCTCAGCGCCTTGCAGTCGCCGTAGCCTTTCTGCGCCACGAAGGCGGCATCGAAGGGCTGCCAGCCGCCGATTCCCAGCTGGATGCTGATGTAGCGGGTATTTTTTTGCAGGAAGGCATACAGGGCCTTTACCTTCTCGCGGTCGTCCGACAGGCCGGCAGTGAGCTGCTGCACCTGTTGGGCCACAGGGGCCGGCAGCTGGTCGCGGTCCTTTTTGAGGGCATAGATGAATTTTCCGAACTCCTTCCAGTCGCTCATATTGCCCTTGTAGTCGCCGATGCCGAAGCCGGTGGGCGCCAGCACAACCGAGGTGGTCAGCTCGCTGCGGCACGGGGCGGCAAACGGGTAGGTAACAGCCGGCAGGTCGCCTACCTGCCAGGTGGTGATCTTCCGGTTCTTCTCCCTGGTCACCACCGGTTCGCCCTTGTAATTGAAGCTTTTGTAGCGCACGGTGTATCCTTCCGGGGCTACCAGCGTATAGGAGCTTTTCTGCACCGCCATGTGCTCGAAGCGCTGGGGCCTCCAGTCGGGGAAATAAAAAGTATGACTGGCCTTTATTTCCACCTCGTATTCCACCGTGTAGGGATACTGCTTGCAGTAAAAGTTGTGCAGCTTGATGCGGAAGTCGTCGGCCAGGCTGCTGCCGTCCGAACCGCTGACATCCTGGATGTCTTTTCCTTTGACCTTTTTCAGCTGCCGGCCCATGGCATCGTAGAGGTTGCCTTCGATCGAGCGCACCTGGTCGAAGCGGTCGTACCATTCGTAAAAACCGGCGTAGTCGTCACCGTTCTCATTGAGGATGGTCAGGGCGTACTTTTTATACAGCACCGTCTCGCCGGGGCCCAGGATCTCGAAGCGGGTCTCCTCGTTGCGCATCACCACGCTGGCATGTTGCAGCAAGGGCCGGGGAATGGCCAGCACCGCATAATTGATCTCATTGCCATAGCCCGCCGTCGCCAGCAACAGGGCCGCAAACAGGAAAAACAGGGAACGCATCATCCGAAATATTTTTGGGTTAAGGGCGGTGGGTTATTTCTTCTTTTTAAAAACGATCTGTTCGCTGTGCTTATTCACCACCAGGGTAAAGAACTCGCGCAGCAGCTCGTATTCATCGGGCTGGAAGGTGGCGCGCGACAGCTTCAGCCGCGAACGCATGGAGATGGTCTCGCCCGATTGGGAAACCAGGTATTCGAACATCCCCTCCCCCTTTTCGTTGAGCTTAACCTTTACATTTTTGGGAAGCTCGTCCACCGCGTAGCCTTTGGGCACTTCCATGGTCAGCACAAAGGTTTCGTCGGTAGTACAGGGCATTTCCACCGGGTACAGGCGCTCGGCCGACTTGAAGGGGTTTTCCTTCTGTCCTTCGGCGAACATGGGGTTGAAATAAAGAATGTCCTCGCCGGCATTGTTCATTTCAAAGTCGTACTGGATGCCCAGGGGCTCTTCGTACTTATTTACCGAATCGAGCACGGAGTTGGAAAGCGTGAGGTCGCTGCCGTACACCTTCTGCATCATTTTGACGAGGCCCTCGCGGCCGCCCTCCATGATCTTTTCGCGCACTTTTACGGATTCGAAATACCCCAGGGTCTGGTTGAGGTGTCCTACCCACTTGCCTTTTTCGTCGTTGATCATCACCACCGCGGTCAGCTTTTTCTCCATCACCGAATCGGGCCGCAGCTCAATGGCCACGGGAACTTCGGCGATCAGGCGGGCGGTGCTGTTGTAGCAGTCGGCCGGCAGGCGGCCAAAGCCCATGCGCGGGGTGCTGGCATCGAGGAAGTGGAGCCGGCCGTCCACCAGGGCCTGGCACACCACGTAATTGTACTGGGTGATGATGGGGTACATGGCATAGGTGGCGCCGTGGTCGCGGGTGCTGAGCAATACCGGGTCGGCCTGCACCTGGGCGGCGCGCAGCATGGCGGTCAGCAGCAGGTTCACCTCGGCCACGTTGCCCTTGCGGGCTTTGAGCACGTTCTTCAGCGGCTGGGTAATGTAGCGGGCGTTGTGGTCGGTACAGCTGATGCTTTCCCGTACCCAGGCAAAGATCCGGCGGGCCTTGTCGGCTTCGGTGACGGCCCCGGCCGTTGCTTCCTTTACCTCGTCGGCCATCCAGTTGTTGGCCGAGGAGAGCGATTTGCCGAAATCCTCGTCGGCCAGCAGGTCCTTCGCCAGCTGGGGCCAGGTAGCCATAAACTTCTTGGGCGTCAGGGGCTCGCGGAACTCGGACAGCTGGAACTCGATTCGCGAGCGGTGGTTGGCCAGGGTGGAAGTAAAGCTTTCCATTTTCAGCTCGGGCACATCCTTCATCACCCAGCGATGGACGCCCACCCCCGAGGTAAAGGAATAATGCTCCGATGCCTGGGTGCCGTTGCTTTCCGTAATGCTGAACAGCTTCTGGCTGGCGGTGTGGTCACTGATGAAAAACGGGTAATAGCCCTGCTTCAGGGTAATATAGTCCAGGAAACCGGGGATGGTTACATTGTATTCGCTCCACAGGCGGGGAAAATTTCCCTGGAAATTCCAGGGCTGCAGGTTGAACAGGAAGTCCGAAGTAACGGTGTACTCGAACTCGATCACCGAGCCTTCCTTCACATTGGGAAAGGTGAATTTTTTGACGATATGGTTCCGGTCGTACTTGTCGGTGATGATGCCGGATTTTTCCAACTTCGTTTCCAACACCTTGCCGTTTTCCAGGTTATAGGTGACGGCCTTGATGGAATTGAGGCGTTCCTCCTCCGTTCCCCGGACGTAGAGCTGGATCTCCACTTCGGCCACGGAGCTCCCGGGGCTCATGTAACTGCTTTTTTTCAGCACGTGCACCCGCTTGTAATGGGTGTGTTCCAGGGAGAACCAGCCTTTGGTGTTGCCTTCTATGACCGAGCGGCCGACATCGGCGATGACCACGGCGCTGGCGTTGCTGTCGATGGAATAAACGGTTTTCTGAAGGTCTTCGGGAGTGATCTTTCCGAACTTAGCGGGAGGGGTTTTCTGGGCATGAACGGCGCTCAAAAGCAACAGCGCCGCCAGGGAAAGGGCGATCTTCCTCATAACGGATTAGTTTGGTTGGGCGGGCAAGATCAACAATATTTCAGGAAATTACAAACAAACCTTTATAATTATTTTGCACCGCTAACCGTCCTATTTTCAGACCTTTACGGCTTTTTATCTCTTATTTTGAGCACAGCGACCCAACATACCCGACTCGTAAAAGACCTCAGCCGCCGCCTGGGCTTCGACTATTGCGGCATTGCCCGGGCGCAGCGCCTGGACGACGATGCCCGCCGCCTGGAGGCCTGGCTGAACCAGGGCCGGCACGGCAACATGCACTACATGGCCAACCATTTCGACCTGCGGGTCGACCCTTCGCAGCTGGTACCCGGCGCCCGCTCGGTCATCACGCTGCTGAAAAATTATTATCCCGGCGAAGGCGGCCCGGAAGGTGACTTCAAAATTTCCCGCTACGCCTGGGGACAGGATTACCACAACGTTATCCGCTCCCAGTTAAAACAACTGCTGGCCGAACTCGAAGAAACGACCGGTCCCATCAACGGCCGCGGTTTCGTGGATTCGGCGCCGGTGCTGGAGCGCAGTTGGGCCCAGCGCAGCGGCCTGGGCTGGATCGGCCGCAACGGCAACCTCATTACCAAGGGCAGCGGCTCGTTTTTCTTTATCGCCACCCTCATCACCGACCTGGAGCTGGAATACGATGATCCTTTTGCCAAAGATTTCTGCGGCAGTTGCCGGCGCTGCATCGACGCCTGCCCTACCGGGGCCATTTTGCCCGGCAAGGTGGTCGACGGCAGCCGGTGCATTTCTTATTTTACCATTGAGCTGAAGGACGAAGTGATCCCTTCGGAAATGAAAGGCCAGTTTCAGAACTGGATGTTCGGCTGCGATGTGTGCCAGGAGGTCTGCCCCTGGAACCGCTTCAGCCAGCCGCACCACGAACCCGGGTTTACGCCCCTGCCCGAGATCCTGAATTTTACCACCCGCGACTGGGAAGCGCTGAGCGAGGAAGCCTTCAAAAAGATTTTTAAGCACAGCCCCCTGAGCCGCTCCAAGCTGAAAGGCATCCAGCGCAATATCCGTTTCCTGAAAAACGAGGAGCCGGAAAGAACGGGCCCCGCCGGTGAAGACATATAAAAAAAGCCCCGGAACGCGATTCCGGGGCCCCATCAAATTAAAACGCTACCCGTGCCTGGAGGCCGGCGGTGTAGAGGTGCTGGCGTTTGCTGCTTTTATCGTTGATCAGGTTGGTCAATCCTACCTGGGCCGAAGGGCCGGCTACCAGGGTGGCTTTCCCCAGGCGCGCCACGGGATACGACAGGCCGGCAAACAGGCTGGCCTGGGTTTTTCGCAACAAGGATTGATCGCCGGAATACAGCCCGGTGGCATCCTGGTAGTTCAGGGCGTTGGTGCGGATCAACCGGCCTACGCTCAGCCCGGTATGCCCGGTCAGGGGCAGGTGCTCCGACAAGCGGTACTCCACGCCCAGGGGCAACTCCACAAAATGGTATTTATTGGTATAGTCCTCCCGGATCGTTCCCGGGCCGAAGCTGCCGACCCTGGAGCTGCCGCCGCTGTTGCCGTCCAGGGTATTGTAAAGAGCGCTCTGGTCCATATTCATTTTCGTGCGGAATTGCTGGTAGCGCAGCCCTGCCGTCAGCGACAACCGGTCCGTCAGGCTGCGGGCAACCCGCAGGCCGGCAGCGACCGTAATCCCCGGCTTCATACCCGGGGCGCTGGAATAATCCGGGCTGGGCATGGCGGCAAAGAGCGGATCCGGACCGGGAGCCTGTTCGGGGGAACGTTTCAGCAGGGCCATACCCGACAGGCCGGCGGAGCCTTCTACGCCCCAATGCCATTTTTTCGGCTGGACAGGCGGCGCTTCCACGGCAGGAACTTTCAGCGCCCGCATCCGTTTCGTCAAGGAAAGGGAATCCCTCATTTGCGGTTCGGGCAGCGTCCGAACCGCCAGCAGGGGCGCACCGGCCTCCCGGCCCAATCCGCCGGGAACGTTCGCATTGGCCTTTTCCCCATAAATAATGGTCTCCGGCTTCTGACCCTTGGCAGCAGACCTGCGGCCACCGGGCAGCCTGGCGGAAGGGACATCATTTGTTGACGCGGTTCTACCGGTCACAGAAGAGGACGCTCTTCCCATAACTGGGGCAACCGGGTGGGCAGCTACCGTTCCGGCAGGCACATCGCTGCCGCTGGCAGTACCGGCAGGTACACGGCCATTCGTAGTGATACCGGCCGACGCGGTGGTACCCGGCCCGGAGGCGGGTACCGGGGCTATTCCCCTGCCGGCGGTTAGCGGTGCCGCGGGAGCTACCGCTGCGGTTTCGGTGGCAGCACCGGACCTTGGGGAGGTTTGCTTCCAGAGAAAAAACCCGGCGGGCAGGAGGAGCAGGGAGCAGACCCAGAGGGCGACCCTGCGCCGCTCTTTTTTTCGGTGGATGTTTTTTTCCACTTGTTGCCAAACAGAGCCGGAAGGAACGAAAGAGAGCTCCTCCAGTTGATCCCGGACCTGTTTTTCAAAACTTTGCTCTTGCATAATTTTGGTTTTTCGAATCGCCGTTCAATTGTTCCAACCAGCTGATCAGTAGCCCCCGGGCTCTTGCGTATTGCGAACGGGAGGTTCCTTCATGGATCCCCAAAAGGCCGCCGATCTCCACATGGGAATACCCCTCTACGGCATGCAGGTTAAAGATGGTCTGGTAGCCGGTGGGCAACTGGCGAATGAGCCCGGCCAGTTCCTTTGCCTGCAGCTGCACGGCGGGATTGTCGTTATCTACGGCATGCAGATAATCATCCGTGAACAGCAACTCACTCTGATAACGAATATTTTTCTTTAAATAATTAATAGCGGTGGTCACCATAATCCGCCTGATCCAGGCGCCCAGCTCGCCCTCGGACTTGTACTGGTGCAGGCTGCGGAATACTTTGATAAAGCCTTCCTGCAGCACATCCTCGGCATCGGCCATGGACTTGGTGTAACGGTAACAAATGCCCAGCATGGGACCGGCAAAAAGGTGGTACAACTGCTTTTGGGCAGCCGGCCGTTCTTTCAGACAATCTTTTATGAGCTGGTTATGATCCATTTTGCGCCTGGTGGTTTACTGACAAAGTGAATGGTAAAAACGTTGCAAAGGTAATTCAGTTATTCTCGAAAAGTTCCAGAGTTGGTTCCGGGCTGGCTACAAACCTTCCCTTCCCTCCACTTCCTTTTTCAGGTTGGTCAATCCTTTTTCCATCATGGCGCCATACGTATTCTCGAAAAACAGGCTGCTGAATTTCTGCCAGGGCGCCCACGACAGGTGGAAATCGGTATACCACACCACGTTATAAGGTTCGGTGCTGTCGGCGCGGTGGAGCTCCCAGCCGGTTTGCAGCGGCTTGCGGCCGGCAGCAGCCATTTCCACCGCCAGGGTGGTGTCGGTTTGCCCGGTAATGACCACCCTCGTTTGCTGCAGTCCCTGCTGCTGCGGGTCGTTTTCGGGCATAAAGGCGGGATGCCAGCGGGGCCACTGCTCCTTCTGCTGCAGCAGGGCAAAAATGCTGTCCCGCTCCCCCTGGATCGCGATCACCTTGGTCAGGTGGATGTTGGAAGGTATGAACAGGGAAAAAATGGTCAGGAGGCTGAAAAGCACCAGGAAACTGAAAAAGGCTAATTTGATGATACGCACGAAAAATGTTTAGGATTGATTGATTCTTGTTTGACAGGGGGATTTCCGAGTCGCCCTTACTCCCACTTGAATACTTTTACGGCTATGGCAAAGGCCACTACGCCCCACAGCAGCAGGGCCAGGAGGTCGCCCCAGCAGTCGGTAAGGTGGGCGCCTTCAAAAGCGATGCGCCGCATGGCGTCGTTGAAAAAGGTCAGCGGCAGTGCCTGGCTGATCGGCTGCAGCCAGCCGGGAAAGACATCGATGGGAAAGAACGTGCCTGCCAGCAGGAACTGCGGCAGCGCCACCACGTTGGCCAGCGGCGGAATGGTGTTGACGCTTTTTGCGATCCCGCTCACCACGAACCCGAACGCCATGAATACCAGCAGGGCGATAAAGCTCAAAACCATGATCTCCAGAAATGTCACCCAGCCGTTGACCAGCGTAAACTGGAAGGCATAATGACCGATGGCAATGATGATGACCGCCGCCACCATCTGGAAGATCACCCGGCTCAGGGCCTCGCCCAGGATGATGTAGATCCGGCGGATGGGCGTGGCATAGAAGCGTTTCAATACCAGCAGCTGCCGCAGGTTGAAAAACAGGAAGGCCACACCGAATACGCTGGCGCTTAACAGGGAAAACCCCAGCTGGCCGGGAAGGATAAAGTCGATGGCGCGGTAGGGCCGCACCTCCCGGATCTCCTGCTGTACCCGGGCATAGGTTTGCCGTTCCACGAACAGCCGCTTGTCGATCTTGGATATAACGTTCTCGAGCAGGGGCAGGAAAGAGGAAACCTTATCGGCGCTGGCCGTGGTGGACTGAAACCGGATGTTGTAGTCGGAGCCCCCCTGGGCAGGCGTCATCTTCTGCACACTCAATACCCCCGTGATCTGTCCCTTAAGCAGTTCGGACTCCAGCTCCTCGCGGCTCTCGCCGGTAACGAACTTTACGTTGCGGATCGCTTTGAGCGAATCGATCACGGCATTGGCCGTGTCGCTGCCGGGCGCCAGCACCAGCCGGTACGAAGGACCGCCGCCGTTGCCGATAAAGCCAAACACCAGGATAAACACCAGCGGAAAAAACAGGCTGAAAAGAACGGAGGACGGACTTCTGACCACAGCCCTCAGGCTGGCTTTAGTAATGGCCAGCATGGCCACCCATTGATTATACGGTTTTGACATTCGTGTGCTTTGCGGCGCAAAAGTAGGGAAACGGCGGTGGCCGCGGGAGCGGTTAATTGGTTAATTGGTTAATTGGGAAGGGAACAGGCTTCCCTACAGGGATACTGTTTCAAACGAACGCCCAATTAACCAATGAACCAATTAACCAATTCCATCCGGCTACGGCTATTTAATGAAATACTCAAACGGAAGGCGTGCCTGGACGGAGCCGCAGATCTGGCGGATGTTTACCAGCTCGCGGAAGACCTTGTAGTTCTCCTCTCCTACCTGCTGGCGCAGCTGCGCTTCGGGTTCGGAAGAACCGCCCTTGTGGAGGAGGCGCTGCAGGAAATTCGGGGATTCGGGGTATTCGCGCAGGCGGTAGCTGTCCGCCTTGGCCAGGCGGGCCGCACAGTTCACGGCTTCCTGCAGGCCGCCTACCCGGTCCACCAGCCCGATGCGCAGGGCGTCGGTACCATTCCATACCCTTCCCTGGGCAATGCTGTCGATATAGGCAATGTCCTTTTTGCGGCCCTGGGCCACCCGCTGCTTGAACTGCAGGTAAATGCGATCCACGCCCTGCTGCATGAAGGACTTTTCGGCTTCGGACAAGGGCCGGTACACGGCACCGGCATCGGCATACTGGGCGGTCTTTACCCCGTCGAAGGTGACGCCGGCCTTGCTGCGGAAAAAGCCTTCCATGTTGGGGATCAGGCTGAAGACGCCGATGGAGCCCGTGATGGTGTTGGGCGAGGCGAAGATGCTGTCGGCGCCGCAGGCAATATAATAGCCGCCCGAAGCCGCCACATCGCCAAAGCTCACCACTACCGGTTTCTCCTTTTTGGCCTGCGCCAGCTCGCGCCAGATGTTCTCGCTGGCCAGGGCGCTGCCGCCACCCGAATTCACCCGCAGCACGATGGCTTTTACCGACTCGTCGAGCCGTACCTTGCGGATCAGCTTGCGGAAGCGGTCACCGCCGATGTTGTCCTGGGAGCCTTCGCCGTCCACGATATTACCCTCGGCATAAATGACGGCAATGCGGTCCTTGCCGGTGGCTTTATAGTCGGCCGCTTCTTCGTATTTGCCGATGGAGAGGAGGTTGATCTTGTCTTTTTTGTCCAGGCCCAGCCGTTTCTTCAGCTCGTCCTTCACTTCGTCGTCGTATTTCAAACCGTCCACCAGGCGGTAGCGCAGGGCGTCCTGGGGTGTTTGCACGGCGCCGGTCTCGGCCAGTTGGCGCAGGGTGGCGGTATCCACCTTGCGGACGGCAGCGGTCTGTTGCAGGAAGTGCTGGTAGAGGTTGCTCAGCCAGACGGTGGTCTGCAGCTTGTTCTCCGGGGTCATTTTGTCGGTGCGGAAGGGCTCGGTAGCGCTTTTGAACTTGCCCGCATAAAACACCTGGGGCTGGATCTCCAGCTTGTCGAGCATGCCTTTGAAAAAGGCCAGCTCCACGCTGAAGCCTTTCCAGTCCATATCGCCTGCCGGGTTGATATACACCTTGTCGGCGGCGCTGGCCACGAAATACGCACCCTGCCGCATCATGTCGCCGTAGGCCAGCACGAACTTGCCCGAGGTTTTGAAATCGAGCAGGGCCTGCCGCAGCTCCTGGGAAGAAGCCAGGCCATTGGCATTGCCGTCGGCCTGGATGTAAATGCCCGAGATGTTGTCGTCGGTTTTGGCATGGCGAATAAGCCGGACGGCATCGTAGAGGCCGGGCACATCACTGCCCCCGCCGGTCACCTGTTGCAGCGGGTCGGATTCTTTCTGTTCGCGGAAATGGTCGCCGAGGTTGAGCTGCAGCACCGACTTTTCCGATACAACGGGCTTTTCCCGGGCGGCAAACGAACCGGCCACGCCGGCCACCATCAGGAAACCGATAAACAGGAAGACCACCAACGCCAGCAGGCAGGCAAAAAATATTTTGAAAAAGCTTCGCATCTGGTAATTGAGTTAGTTGCTCAAAAATAAAAGATATTTGAAGCCTTTGGCAGTACAATTATGAACAAGGTTTATTTGCTGATCGGCGGCAACATGGGCGACCGCAGGGAGAATTTACGCAGGGCTACAGAGGCCATCCACCGGCAATGCGGAAGGGTGACCGCCGCCTCGCCCCTGTATGAAACCGAAGCCTGGGGACTCGAGGACCAGCCCCCCTTCCTGAACCAGGCGCTGGAAATCGCCACCGACCTGTCGCCGGTAGCCTTGCTGCAGTGCACCCTGCAGATCGAAAAGACACTGGGCCGGCAGCGGCTGGAAAAATACGGTCCCCGCCCCATCGACATCGATATGCTGCTGTACGAAAACAAGGTGGTGGACCTGCCCGAACTGCAGGTGCCGCACCCGCAAATGCCCAACCGCCGGTTTGTGCTGCAATGCCTGGCCGACCTGGCACCGGACTATCGGCATCCTGTACTCGAAAAAACTATCTTGCAATTATTGGAAGCATGTACCGATCCGCTGAAAGTGAATCGGCTGGAGGAACGGTAACCTTAAAAATTCTGCCTGCATGAAGCATCACTTTATCACCATCGAAGGAAACATTGGTGCGGGAAAGACCACGCTGGCCCAACTGCTGGCCGAATACTACAATGCCCGGCTGGTGCTGGAGGAATTTGCCGACAACCCCTTCCTGCCGAAGTTTTATGAAAACCCGGCCCAGTTTGCCTTTCCGCTGGAACTGTTTTTCATGGCCGAACGCTACAAGCAGCTCAAGGAGCTGATCGCTCAAAAAGACCTATTCCAGCAGTTGACCATCTCCGACTACCTCTTTACCAAGTGCCTGCTGTTTGCCCGTATCAACCTGCCGCCCGACGAATTCCGGCTGTACCAGCGCCTGTTCGACATCATTCACCAGCAACTGCTGCAGCCCGATATATTGATCTTCCTGCATGCGCCGGTACACCGGCTACAGGAGAACATCCGCAAACGCAACCGCTCCTACGAACAGGGCATCAAGGACGAATACCTCGCCAGCATCCAGGAAACCTACACGCATTACCTGCGGCAGCACCGGCAGAAAACCCTGTTCGTGGACGCCTCGAACGCCGACTTTTTGGAAAATAAAAAGCACCTGCAAGTAATTACAGATGCTTTGGAAAATGATTTTACCTCGGATCAGCTCTTTGTCAGCCTGCCCTAAGCAGGAGGACCGGGGTTACTAAAAAGCGCCGGCGGGAGCATTCATGCCCAGGGGTTCCACCATAACCTTTGTGATGCCTTTGGTGATGTAACCGAGTTTTTCGGCACAGGCCCGCGGCAGGTCCACCAGCCGTTTGTTCGCCTTGTGCATCCGGTCATTGATCTGCACAATAATACTTTTATTACTTTGGGGATTCGTGATCCGCACCCACATGCCGAGCGGCAATACGTTACAGGCGGCGGTCATCAGGCCATGGCTGTAGGAGGAGCCACTTGCAGTGGAACGGCCTTTGAACTTATCGGCATAATAACTGGCGATGCCGGTATAAAGATCTTTACCATAATCAAGAACGCCCTTGCTTTTCTGACTCAGTTGTTCCGAGTCGGATTTTTTCTGCTGGCTTTTTCCAGACTTCGCCTGGGTCTGTGCAGAGGCAAACAGGGACATCAGGGTAATCACGTTGGCAATCAAAAAACGACGCATTCGACAATATTTTTTTGATGAAACAATTGTGTTTTCCCGGGGCGCTCTCGTCGTCATCATCCCGGACCGCAATTAGAAAGAATCACTTTTTTCCTTCGTTGCAGGTTTGCAAGATAGGGCTTTATTGCACTGGCTGCTCCTGGAAATAGACGAAATCCGCCTTTTTGGGGTTGAAACGGGTATTCAGGGGGGGTCAACAGAATCCATTGAAGCTGGCTCATCCGTTCCTGAAACTGCTCCCGCTTAGCAAATTCCCTGCCAGAAAATGAATCCAGCTGAAAAAAAGACAGGAAATGGCGGACCCGGCCCCTATTTCTGCCTGGGCTTCCGCAGCACTTCCACCCTGACCCGGGTAACGCCCTGTTTTACAAAGCCCAACCGTACGGCACAGGCCCGGGAAAGGTCGACCACGCGGCGGCTCCGGCGGCTCATCCGGTCGTTGACCCGGATGACGATACTCTTTTTATTCTTGAGGTTGGTAACCCTTACCAGCGTGCCCAGCGGCACCCGGTTACAGGCCGCGGTATACTGGCGGTGCCGGTAGGTGGCGCCGCTGGCGGTTTTGCGGCCCCGGAATTTATGGGAATAATAACTGGCCGTACCATAAAAAACCCGCTTCTTTGCCTTCTTCCCCGCCTTTTTTGAAACCTCTTCGGGTGGCGGCCCTGTTTTCGGGTACTCCCGGCCTTCGGCTTCTGCCTGCCCCTGTGCCGAATACAGCAGCAGGAAACAGGAGAGCAAACCTGTAATGAAATAACGGCGCATGTCCCATCAGTTTTTCTGAACAAAATATTTTTCCTGCAGCCTGCGGTCCTCTCCATACACATCTTCATAGAAAACAAGTTTTCCGTTGATCACGTCACAGGTGAAGTAGCGGATGAACAGGGGAATGTTGCCCCGCACCCGTATATACTTCTTTTTTTTCTGGGCCAGCCAGCTCCGCAGCGAATCCGCCGGGACCGCTTTGGGACTGATGGCATTTTCTTCGCGCAGGGTACTGTCCTGCCTTAATATATAATAAGCCAGCGCATCCCATTGTTCTACCCGCACGCAGCCATGGCTCAGGGCCCGGCTTTTTTTGCTGAACAAATACCGCTGGTTGGTATCGTGCAGGTATACGGAATGGTCGTTGCTGAAATTGAACTTCATCACCCCCAGGGCATTGTCGTCGCCGCTGCCCTGCACTACTTTGTAAGGAATGGAGTTGTGGTACTTGGCCCAGTTCACGCCATAGGGATCTACCGGCTTGCCCTCATTGTCGACCAGGCTGAAGCCTTTCCGGTAGATATAGCCCGGGTTCCGTTTCATTCCCGGGATAATGTCTTTTTTGATGATGCTCGGCGGAATGGTCCATTTGGGATAAGTGACCATGTCCGAGATCGCGCTGGTCAGTTCGGGGGTGCGTGTTTTGGGCGTACCCACCACCACCTTCGATTCCAGCAGCACCGAATCGCCTGCCCGCACCTGCATGCGGTAGGACGGGATATTCACCCAGATATATTGGTCCGGCATGGTCCGGGGCAGTCCCTTGTAGCGGTCCAGGGCAATGGCCAGGCGGATGAACCGGTCGCGGTCATTGTTGTTCAACTCGGTCACCAGGGCGGCACTGATCTTTCCATCCGGCTTCAGTCCCTTGCTTTTCTGGTACTGGCGGATGGCGTCGGCCAGCACCAGGGAGTCGGTACCCTTTTTATGAAGGACCACCGAGGCCTCCTCTCCCAGCCGCTTGCGCAGGCGGGCCGGCAGGCGCGCACTGTCCTTCGGGTTGACGTAGGTGTACTTCCGCAGGTTGGCGCCGGGCAGGAAGTCCTGCAGGTAGGCCTTCACCTGGTGGTAGCCGGGATGTTCCGGCTCGCTGCTTTCGGCCACCTGTTGCATGCTGGCCCCCTGCTGCAAAGCCGTCACCTGGCCGGTGAAAAAATTATCCCGCAGCACGCTGTCCCGTTGCAGCAGGATGCTGTCGGGGAACAGGCGCCCCGCCCGCAGGTCTTTGGTCAGCCGCACAAAGGCGGTAGTCAGCCACAGGTCGGCTTCGGCCCAGAGCGAGGCGTTCAGTTTGGTAACGGCCCCGGCGGTGGTGTCTTCCACCAGCCGCTGGCGCAGGCCGGCGAGCTTGTTCCCGTAATAATCCCCGGGAAACAAACCGTACTGCCGGGAGGAATCGATAAAGGCCAACAGCGAATCCGCCATGGGTTTCCACTCGCCGTTGTTGGTCCAGATCGGCCGGTAGGAAAAATGGGCGTACACCTTTTTCACCAGGGGCACGCTGCGCAGTGCCGGCAGTTTGCCTTCCGCTTTTCCTGTTGCCTGCAGTTCCTCCAGCGTAGCCTGGATCACGCCGGTAGCCAGGTCGTTGATATCCGAAGTATCCTCTGCAATTTCCACTTCACCCACGCGTGCTTTTCCTTTACAGGAGCCGATGACAGCCCCGATAAAAAATATCGAGCAAAGCAGGACGAGTAAAGTTGAACGGTTCATGCAGTTTGAATGGTTAAGTTTCATTGATGCTTAAAAGATACAGAAATAATTTCATGTAACCTTTGCGGCACAAAGTCGCGCACCCTTTGCAAAGATTACACCAGAGTTCGCTGAAATGGGTATTAAAATCTGGTTAAGAGCAGCATGTGTGGGAATGTTGTGCAGAAAAGGACGGATGCAGGTAAGTTGAAGCAACAATAATAAGACGGATGACAACCTTTAATGCTGTCATCCTGAGCGCAGCGAAGGATCCCCTCGGGATGGAAAAGCTGTTTCTATTCGAAGGAGGGGTTTCCTTTTCCGGAGAAAGACTTTTCAGGTACCGAGGGGATGTCTCCCCCGCTGAGGCGGGGCAGGCTCTGCGTTCGACATGACAGTCTTAAGGCAGTACGTTGCTTTACAACAGTTGGCCGTTACCGTAATTTCTTACCGGAACTTTTCCGTTTTTTCATCACCGGTGATGTCGCCGTTGCTGCGGACCTGTATCTGGATATTGCTGATCCATTCGGCGCAGCCTTTTGCATACAGGTATTCGTTGACGTCACCGATCACTTTTAGCACATCGGCATAGGTGCCTTCGAGCACCGTGGCGAACGGGCCCACTTCGTGACGAACTCCTGACTGCTGAATAATGGCAATGGCCTCATCCACCCATTCGTACGGATGCTTGTCCTGAACAATTGGAACGATTTGAATAGAAGCGTTGATGATATAAGAATGCATGAAAAGAAATATAAAATGAAGACGTTTAAAATGTAAAAGTCCGAAAGGCATAAAACCGTTTCGGACTTTTATTTATTTTTTGCTTATTGCCAATTGCCTATTGCCCATTGAACACCCTCGGCTGCTTCTGCTCCAGCAGCAGCAGGTCGGCCAGGGAAAGGGCGGTGATGGCTTCCAGCACCGGGGGCACCCGCAGGGCGATGCACAGGTCGTGGCGGCCCTTGATGGAAAACGATTCCACTTCACCGGTTTCCCAGTTCAGCGACTGCTGCTCCTTGGGCGTGGAAGAAGTGGGCTTGATGGCTACCCGGAACACCAGGTCGTTGCCATTGCTAATACCACCCACCACACCGCCGGCATGGTTGGTCTCCGTTTTACCCGTGGCATCGACGATGGCGTCGTTGTGGTCCACGCCAAACATTTTGGCGGCGGCAAAACCACTGCCGAACTCAATGCCTTTTACGGCCGGAATGGAAAAAGCCGCATGGCTGATCACCGATTCCACGGAGTCGAAGAAGGGTTCGCCCAGGCCAATGGGCAGGCCGGTTACCGTACATTCCACGATGCCGCCCACCGAATCTTTCTGATCGATGGCCCGCTGCAATCCTTTCTCCAGGTCGGTCTCCCCTCCTATTTCCAGGATCTTCGCCGTAACGTTGATGCCTTGCAGCACTTTCTTTGCCACCACGCCGGCGCCTACCAGGCAAACCGTCAGGCGGCCGCTGAAGTGACCGCCACCGCGGAAATCCTCGTTGGCGCCAAACTTCTTGCTGGCCACAAAATCGGCATGGCCGGGGCGCGGGAAGGCACGCTGCTTTTCGTAATCGCCGGAGCGGGTGTTGTTGTTCTCGAACAGGATCATCAGCGGGGCACCGGTGGTCTTGTTGCGAAAAACGCCGCTTTTGAAAATCGGCGCATCGGCTTCCTGCCGGGGCGTCGTGCCTTTTTGCGTACCGCCTTTGCGGCGCTCGATATCGGTAGTGAAGTCCTCTTCCGTCAGCTCAATGCCTGCAGGAACGCCGTCGATGATGATGCCGACAGCCGGCCCGTGCGATTCGCCAAAGATGCTTACCCGGAAGAAACGGCCAAATGAATTCATGCTGTTAATTTAACGTCTGTCAATAAGGTTGTCTATCCTTCCACACGCACCTGGGCACCCAGTGCTTTCAGGTTTTCCCAGAACTGCGGGTAGGATTTGTTCACCGCTTCGGCGCCGGTGATCACCAGCTCCTTGTCGGCACGCAGTCCGGCAACGGCGGTGGCCATGGCAATGCGGTGGTCGTTGTGCGAGGAAACCTCGGTGGCTACCAGTCCTTTTTTGCCTTCCACGACCATCACGTCGTCTTCGAAAGAAACCGGCACTTTCAGTTTGCCGAATTCCTCCTGCAGCGTGGCGGCACGGTTGCTTTCCTTGTGGGTCAGGCGGTGCACGCCCTTGATGCGCGAAGTACCGGCGCTGTGCGACGCCAGGGCTACCAGCGGCGGAAACAGGTCGGGGCAGTCGGTGGCATCAAACTCAAAACCCTGCAGGTCCGATTGTTTGATGGTCATCACGCCGCCTTCGTTCTTCAGGTCGGCCTTGGCCTTCAGCAACACTTCCACGATGGCTTTGTCGCCCTGCACGGAGTTCATGTCCATGCCCTTCAGCTGCAGGTCGCCGGCCACGGCGCCGCCTACCAACAGGAAAGCGGCATTGCTCCAGTCGCCTTCCACCGTGTAGGTCAGGGGCCCTGCCTGAGGAGCCTGGGCGGGAGCGGCTTCGAAATAAAATTCTTCGTAGTTGCGGTTCTGCGGCACTTTCAGCCCGAAGGATTTCAATACCTGGAGGGTAAGGTCCACGTAGGGACGGCTGTTGAGGTTGGTTACCCGGATGCTCACGTCCGAAGCGTCGGCGGCGGCATAGGCAAACAGCAGGCCGGTGAGGTACTGGGAAGAAAGGGAACCGTCAACGGTAATGTTTTTGGGCTGCAGGGGTCCTTTGATCTCCAGCGGCAGGTAGCCGCCCCGGCTCTTGCAGGAAACACCCAGTTGGGGCAGCACTTCGTCAAAAAAGTTCATGGGACGCTTGGACAGGGAGCCCGAACCTTTTACGGTAATGGTCTCGCTGCTCAGGGCGGCAACGGAGGTAAACATGCGGATGGAGAGGCCGCTTTCGTGGCAGTCGATCACGTTCGACACGGGCTGAACGCCCTGGCTACGGATGATCACTTTATCGTCCTGCACTTCGTAGGTGGCACCCAGCTGGCTGATGATGTTCAGGGCCGCCTTGTCGTCGTTGCTGATACCGGGGTTCAGCAGCACCGTCTCGCCCTTGCGTACGAGGGCCGCAGCGCAGGCGCGCTGCATGGCGCTTTTAGAAGCCGGGGCGGTAATGCTTCCTTTTAACTGAGAAGGAACCAGAATGGCTTTCATGTGAATGAGTTTATGTTGAATGGCCCCGGCGGGAAGGGAAGCCCTTCCTGCCAGGGGCCATTAACTTGTGAACAAGTGAACCTGTGAACGGAAAGCTTACAGGTAGTTGAACAACGTTTTTAAAGGTATTTTTTCAATAACAGAATTGCCGATCTTTTGCAGCAGGATAAAGTTCATGAAGTCGGCTTCCTTTTTCTTATCGCTGCGCAGCACGTCGTACACCTTCTGCCGGTCGAACATCAGCTCGGTGGGCAGGCCGTAGCGCTCGATCAGCTGCCGCACCCGCTTGTGGTGGCGGAAGCCCAGGAGCTCTTCGGACAGGCCGGCCGCGAATACCATCCCGATCGACACGGCTTCGCCATGCGTCAGGTTGTACTGCGTTTCGATGGCATGCGCCAGGGTATGACCGAAGTTCAGCAGGCGCCGCTCGTTCTTTTCGAACTCGTCGGCCTGCACCACCTTGGTTTTGATCAGCACGTTGCGCTTGATCAGGTCCTGGACGGCGGACTTGCCTTTCTGGTAATGCTTCAGCGAAGCCGCTTCCAGCTGGCGGAACATGGAGGAATCCTTGATGGCGGCATGCTTGATGATCTCGGCAAAGCCATTGCGCCATTCCCCGTCGGGCAGGGATTTTAACAGGCTCACATCGTACAGGAGAAAGCTGGGCTGGTTGATGGTGCCCACCATGTTCTTGTACACACCCACGTCCACGCCGTTCTTGCCGCCGATGGAAGCATCCACCATCGCCAGCAGGCTGGAGGGGATGAAGCCAAAGGGCACGCCGCGCAGAAAGGTGGAAGCGAGGTAACCGGTAAGGTCGGTGATCACCCCGCCGCCCAGGCCGACCAGCATGGTCTGCCGGTCGGCGCCCAGGCCGATCAGTTGCTCGATGACCGAGCTGACGGTGGCCTGGGTCTTGTGGGCCTCGCCGGGCGGCAGCACGATGGTCTGCCAGCCTTTGAGCTTTTTCTGGTGTGCGGCAAAAACGTTTTCGTCGGTGATGACGATGGTCTTCTGCTTGGGCGCAATAGCCTTCAGGTCGCCCAGGGAAGCATCGAAATGATAGTCTACGCTCTGGCGGCTGAAATTGAATTTTTTGGTCTGCATCTTAGGAATTCAGCACTTTGGTTTGATGATTAATGCTCTCCAGGTGCACAGCATCAAAATACCTTGTGATGAACTCTTTGCTCAACCCCAGCTTCTCCCCTTTGGCGTAGGCACGCTCCAGGATCTCGTTCCAGCGGTTGGTTTGCAGGATGGTAATGTTGTTGTCTTTTTTATATTGGCCGATCTTCTCCGCCACTTTCATGCGCTGACCGAGGATCTGCATCAGCTCGTCGTCGAGGTGGTTGATCTGGTTGCGGAGTTTTTCCAGGGCGGCATGGTATTCTTCGGAAGAAACGTCTTCTCTTCTCCAGACGATGTTGCCCAGCATTTCGCCCAGGCGCTCGGGAGTGATCTGCTGCTTGGCGTCGCTCCAGGCGTTGTCGGGGTCGATATGGCTTTCAATGATCAGGCCGTCGTAGTCGAGGTCGATGGCTTTCTGGGCCACTTCCTGCAGGATATCGCGGCGGCCGCAGATGTGCGAGGGGTCGTTGATCATGGGCATGCCGGGGTTGCGGCGCTTCATTTCAATGGCCAGGTGCCACATGGGCGCGTTGCGGTATTCGGTATTGCCGTAAGAAGAGAAACCACGGTGTACCAGGCCGATGTCGTTGATGCCGGCTTTGGCCACACGCTCCACAGCGCCGATCCACAGTTCCAGGTCGGGGTTGATGGGGTTCTTGATCAGCACGGGCACCTTCACGCCACGCAGGGCATCGGCGATCTCTTGTACGCTGAAGGGGTTCACGGTGGTGCGGGCGCCGAGCCACAGGACGTCCACATCGAAGTGCAGGGCGTCTTCCACTTGCTTGGCAGTGGCCACTTCCACGGCGGTCAGCAGGCCGGTGAGCTTGCGGGCGTGTTGCAGCCAGGGCAGGCCCTTGGTGCCGACGCCTTCAAAGGAACCGGGGCGGGTGCGGGGCTTCCAGATGCCGGCACGCAGCATGTCCACCTTGCCGGTTTTGGCCAGGCGCTGGGCGGTTTCCACTACTTGCTCTTCGGTTTCGGCGCTGCACGGGCCGGAAATGATCAGGGGGCGTTTGTTCCAAACGGTCTGAACCTTGTTTTCCACTGTCTTTGTTTCTGTTGACATGTTTGTTTGTTTTTGGGTGAGGGAAACCGGACTTGGCTATATTGACCCTACCTCCTTGTAGGGATCATGCGCCCGTCCCCGCTCACTATTTTAAAGATGCAATATTACGACTTGCTTTTCACTTCAGGATTTTCCTTATTTTATTGGCATTCACCATCAGCTCCTCCAGGTAGGCATAGTTCTCTTTTTCCAGGCAGGCCTTGAACTTGCGCAGCTGGCTGATGTGCTCGTTGAGCACGTCCAGCACGTTGTCGCGGTTCTGCATGAAAATGGACGCCCAGGTCAGGGGGTTGCTCTTGGCCAGCCGCACGGTGCTTTCAAAACCGCCGCTCGCCAGCTCGAAGATGGCATCTTCTTCCTTTTCCTTTTCCAGGACCGTGTTGGCCAGGGCAAAGGAGGTGATGTGCGAAATATGGCTGATATAGGCCACGTGCACGTCGTGGGCGGCGCCGTTCATGTAGATCAGGTGCATGCCCAGCCGGCGGTACACCTCTTCTACCAGGGCTACGGCCTGGGGATCGCTTTCCTCGCGGTTGCAGATGACGCAGGCTTTCTGCACAAAGGCCTGCTTCACGGCGGCCTCGGGACCACTGTATTCGGTCCCCCACATGGGATGGGTGGCTACGAACCGGCTGCGGTTCGGGTGGTACCTGACCACGTCGAGGATGCCCGCCTTGGTAGAGCCCACGTCCATGATAACGGCATTGCCGATAGAGTCGAGCGCCAGGGGCAGCAGCTGCATCACGGCGTTTACGGGGGTGGCCAGCACCACCAGGTCCGACTGTGCAATAGCTTCCTGCAGGGGGAGGATCTCGTCCACCAGCCCCAGCTCGAGGGCTTTCTGCTGGTGGCCGGGATGGGCTTCCACGCCGATGACCTTTTGGGCCAGCCCTTTTTCCTTCAGGGCCAGGGCCAGCGAGCCGCCGATGAGGCCTACGCCTACAATGGTGGTGACTGTCATAGTACTTTTTCCCCTTTTAATTCTCGATGCTTGATAATTCTTTGGATGGAGGTATCGAAGCGTTCCTCGGTGCTGCAGAGGCTGACGCGGATGTAGCCGTCGCCGGCCGAACCAAAGATGCCGCCGGGGGTGATGAACACCCGGGCGCCGAACAGCACTTCGTCGCTCAGCTCAAAACCATTCTTGTAGTTGGCCGGGATCCTGGCCCAGACGAACATGCCGGCCTGGTCGGTGGAATAGGCGCACTGCAGCAGGTCGAGCAGCTCGTAGGCCTTCCGCCTTCTTTTTTTATACACGGCGTTCACCCCGTCGTACCATTCCTGGTCGAGGCTCAGCGCCTTGGCTGCCGCCAGCTGCATGGGCAGGAACATGCCGCTGTCCATGTTGCTTTTAAAGCGCAGCACCTCGTCGATCCGTTCTTTGGCGCCGCAAAGCGAGCCTACGCGCCAGCCGGCCATGTTCTGCGACTTGCTCAGCGAGTTCAGCTCCAGCACCACTTCCTTCGCTCCTTCCACGGACAGCAGGCTCATGGGGTGGTCGTTCAGGATAAAGCTGTAGGGGTTGTCGTGGCAGATGAGGATGTTGTGCTTTTTGCCAAAAGCGACCAGCTTTTCGAAAAATTCTTTCGTGGGCAGCTGGCCGGTAGGCATCTGGGGGTAGTTCACCCACATCAGCTTCACGCGGCTCAGGGACTGCTGCTCCAGGGCGTCGAAATCAATGAGCCAGTTATTTTCTTCCTTCAGTTCGTATTCAAAGCATTGGCCGCCGGCCAGTTGCACCGCGCTGCGGTAAGTGGGATAGCCGGGATTGGGAATCAGGGCCTGGTCGCCTTCGTTGAGGTAGGTCATGCAGATGTGCATGATGCCTTCCTTGGAGCCGATCAGGGGCAGGATCTCGGTGCCGGGATTGAGTTCGACGCCGTACCACCGGGCATACCAGGAGGCGATGGCGGTGCGCAGGGCTTCCACGCCCTTGTAGCCCTGGTAGCCGTGCACGTTGGGCCGTGCGGCTTCGGCCTGCAGGATCCCGATCACCTCCGGATGGGGCGGCAGGTCGGGACTGCCAATCCCCAGGTTGATCACGGGTTCGCCGGCCTTATTGAGCTCCTCAATCTGTTTCAGCTTTTGCGAGAAATAGTATTCGCCAATTCCATTCAGCCGTTGGGCAACTTTTACTTCCATCAGAACGATTTAAATGGTTTTACCTTTTTTGTATACACCGTACACCCTCACCTCTTCGGTCAGGGGTTTAATTTTTTCAATGGCCTTCTGGAACTGCTCGAGCGAGTCGAATTCCATGTCGGCGTGGAAATTATATTTCCAGTCGCTGCCCGGGATGGGAAAGCTTTGAAGCTTGCTGAGGTTGATACCGCTTTCGGCAATCTCGGTCAGTACGCGGGCGAGGCTGCCGCGGGAGTGGTCGGTATGGAAATTCACCGATGCCTTGTTGGCGTCCTCCACCTCTTCGGCCATGTCTTCGGGCAGCACCACCAGGAAGCGGGTATAGTTGTTCTTCATGGTGTGGATGTTGGGCGCGATGACCTCGAGCTCGAACAGCTCCGCCGCCAGCCGGCTGGCGATGGCCGCAATGTGCTTGCTGCGGGTTTTGTGTACGTGCTTGGCGCTCAGGGCGGTATCCTCGGTTTCCACCAGCTTCCAGTGGTGCTTGTCCAAAAAATCGAGGCACTGCTGGAGGGCCATGTAGTGCGAATGCACCTCGCGGATGTCCTCGAGCTTCACCCCCGGGTTCACCAGCAGGTTCTGGCGGATCTGCAGGTAGATCTCCCCGACGATTTTGAGATTGCTCTTCTGCAGCAGGTTGTAGTTGGGCAGAATGCTGCCGGCGATGGAATTCTCGATGGCCATCACGCCGCCGTCGCTTTCCTTTTTGTTCGCCGCGATCTTCACCACCTCGCGGAAGGTGGCGCAGGTGATCACTTCCACGTCTTTCCCGAAGAATTGCTGCGCCGCCACCTGGTGGAAGCTGCCTTCAAAACCCTGTATCGATACTTTTTTGGCCATAGCATATAAAGCAAAATCCCGGCTTTTGCCGGGATTTCTATTTTGTTTCTGCGTCTTTTAATTTCCGTTTCAACAAAAGCATCCCGGCTTCTCGCTAAAGAAGTAAAAATAAAAGTAGTAGTATGCTTTGTTAATTGTCATGCGGGGGGGCAAAAGTAGCCAAAACGTTCAGTAAAAAAAAATCTTAGTAACTTTTTTTCCGTTGCACCGAGTCGGCGGGGTTCATCCGGATCTTGCGACCGTGGAAGTTCTTGCCGTCGATGGACTTGATCATCTGGTTGGCCGCGTTCGGCTCGATCTCGATCCAGCTGTTCATTTCCTTCATATCCACCCGGCCGAGCACGTCCTTGCGCAGGTCGCTCATATCGAGGATGAACTGGAGGAAGGAAGCCTTGTAGAAGCCGTCCTTGGTACCCAGGTTCACAAACAGGCGGGTATAGTTGTCGCCGCCGCCGAATTCGCGCTTCTTGCCGTCCTTGCCTTTGGCGCCGGCCACGCCGCGGGGTTCGCGGGCTTCGCCGCGGCCACGGTCGCGCAGGTTCAGGTCTTCGGAATTTTCGTAATACTTCAGGAAGCGGTCGAACTCGAGGGCCGCCACGCGCTGCAGTACTTCTTCCTTGCTGACGTCGGCGAACTTCTCCTGCAGCATAGGCATGTAGGTTTCGTAATCGCCATGGCTGATGTCGGCATTGAGCATTTTATCGATAAAATAATAGAACTGCTTGCGGCAGACGTCCTTGCCCGAGGGGATTTCGAGCTTGTGGAACGGCATCTGCACGATGCGTTCGATCTGCTTGATGCGGAACAGCTCGCGGGAGTGCACGATGGACAGGCAGACACCGGTTTTGCCGGCCCGGCCGGTACGGCCGCTGCGGTGCGTGTACACTTCCACGTCGTCGGGCAGCTCGTAGTTGATCACATGGGTGATGCCTTGTACGTCGATGCCGCGGGCTGCCACGTCGGTAGCGATCAGCAGTTGCAGTGCCTTGTCGCGGAAGGCGTTCATCACCTTGTCGCGCTGGGCCTGGGTCAGGTCGCCGTGAAGGGCTTCGATGTCGTAGCCTTCGCGGGTCAGCCGCTCGGCGATCTCCTGGGCGTCGATCTTGGTACGGGTAAAGATGATGCCGTACATGCCGGGGTTGAAGTCGATCAGGCGCTTGAGGGTCTCGTAGCGGTGCTGGGCGGTGGTGACGTAAAACTGGTGGTCGATGTTCTTGTTGCCGGTATTGACCTTGCCGACGGTGATTTCCTTGGGCTGCTGCATGTAGCGCTTGCTCACGCTGCGGATCTCCGGGGGCATGGTGGCGCTGAACAGCCAGGTGCTGTCGCGCTGGGGCGTGTTCTGCAGGATAAACTCAATATCTTCCTTGAAGCCCATGTTCAGCATTTCGTCGGCCTCGTCGAGCACGACGTATTTGATCTGCTCCAGGTTGATCGCCTTGCGCTCGATCAGGTCGATCAGGCGGCCGGGGGTGGCCACCACTACCTGCACGCCTCTTTTGATCTCCCGGATCTGGTTGACGATGGCGGCACCGCCGTAGACGGCCACCACGTTCAGCGCGGGCTGGAACTTTTTAAACAGGGTGATCTCGTTGACAATCTGCAGGCAGAGTTCCCGGGTCGGGCAAACGACCAGGGCCTGCGGGTATCGTTCGTTTTCGTCGATGAGTTGGAGGAGGGGCAAGCCAAAGGCTGCGGTTTTTCCGGTTCCGGTCTGGGCCAGACCGATCAGGTCCTTGGTGCCGGCCAGCAGGACCGGGATGGCTTGTTCCTGGATGGCAGTAGGTTGGGTAAATCCGAGTTCGTCAATAGCTTTGATCAGCTGTTCGTTCAAACCTAGCTCTGCGAATTTATTCATAATGAAATTTGTACAAAAGTAACGCTGTACAAAAACGTTACCATCAATTTTTTTAAAGAAAAGGCTCCTTGTGAAAACAAGGAGCCAATTTGTTCCCGTGCGGGACTTGCCTTTTAATAAGTTAACCTATAAACAGCAGACCGGGCCGGCAAGGGGCGGGATCAGCTGCGCCGTATTGCTTAGTGAGCAGCAGCTGCAGAGTCAGCAGGAGCTACAGTAGAAGCGGTATCAGCAGGAGCTACAGTAGAAGCTGTGTCAGCAGGAGCTACAGTAGAAGCGGTATCAACCGGAGCAACAGTAGTAGTGTCGGGAGTAGCAGCAGAATCAGAAGAGCTGTTACAAGCTACTAAAGAACCGGCGATAGCGATAATTGCAAAAACCTTTTTCATGTGTTGTATATTTATTAATTGTTAAAAACGATGTTGAAAAACCTTTTTTATTCCGGTGCCTGTCCCGCCTTTTGTTTTTCAGCGTTACAACCCCCGATTTAAGAGTTAATGCCGCAATTGAAAAAAGGTAACCCGGGGTCACCCACTTTTTTAAAAGTTTTTTTTTTCGGGGGTAGATGGGTTACTATTTTTAAATTTTTGTATTAAACATTGGAACTATTGAAAGCAGACAAAGAAGCGATCCTGCTCCGGGGTTTGGCCGCGAACGACCGAAAGGCTATTGAAACGATCTATAAAGAAAACTACAAGATGGTGCAGGCCTTTATCCTCAAAAACAACGGTACGGCCGACGACGCCAAGGATATTTTCCAGGAAGCCATGATCGTTTTATATGAAAAGGCACGATCCGAATCCTTTGAACTCAACTGCCAGATCGCTACCTTTCTTTATTCTGTTTGCCGGCGCCTTTGGTTGAAGCGCCTGATGCACCAGCAACGCTTCGTGGTGTACGACGACCCAGAGCAGGAACTGGTGAGTACGGGCGTGGATATGGAGGAGCACGAACGGCAGAATGCCGAATTTACCCAGATGGAAAAGGCCATGAACAGCATGGGCGAACCCTGTAAGAGCCTGCTGGAAGCCTTTTACCTGCAGAAAAAATCCATGCAGGAGATCGCCTCCCTGTTTGGATACACCAATTCGGAAAACGCCAAATCGCAGAAGTATAAATGCCTGATGCGCTTGAAGAAATTATTTTTTAGCCAGAAATAAAACCGCCGAACGACAATGGACAACCAAAAAATGCTGGAGATGGTCGAACGCTACCTCAGCGGAGAACTGAGCCCCCAGGAACGGGCCGAGTTCGAAGCGATGCGGCAGGCCAATCCCGAAATAGACCAGCTTGTGGTGGAAAACAGCTTTTTCCTGGAACAGCTTGCCCGCTTTGAAGGCACCAAAAACTTCAAAGCGGCCCTCGATGACGTGCATATGGACCTGGTGGAAACCGGCGTCCTCAAACCCACCGAGCCCCGGGGTAAGGCCAAGGTGCTGTTCCTGTTCCATAAATATAAACGCACCACGGCCATTGCGGCCTCCATCGCCGGTATCACGGCTATGGCCATCAGCATGCTGGTGACCGCCGTCTCTCCCAACAAACCGGCCCGCGAGATCCGCGAGCTGAGCCGGCAGATCAACGTCCTCCAGCACCACAACCGGGTGCAGGACAAAGAGATCCGCAACGTAAAAAACCAGATGAACGTGCCGCCGGCCGTTTATAAAACCGGCGGAACGGGCTTTATCGTGGATACCAAGGGCTTCCTGGTGACCAACGCCCATGTCATTGAAAATGCCCGCGACATCGTGGTGCAGAACAGCAACGGGCAGGACCTGCATGCCAGCGTGGTGCTGGTGGACGTGCCCCGCGACCTGGCGATCCTGAAAATCGACGATACCGCCTTCAAGGCGCCCTCTTCCCTGCCCTACCGCATCCGCCGCAACGGCACGGAGATCGCCGAACCGGTATTTACACTGGGCTACCCCCGCAACGACATTGTTTACGGCGAAGGGTATCTGTCGGCCAGGACCGGCTTTAACGGCGATACCATGACCTGCCAGATCGCCATTGCCGCCAACCCCGGCAACAGCGGCGGTCCCATCCTGAACCGCAACGGCGAGGTGATCGGCGTGCTGAGCGGCAAGCAAACCAGCGCCGATGGCGTGGTCTTTGCCATCCGGTCGCGCTTTATCTACGACGCCCTCGGCAAGCTGGCCCGGGATACGTCCCGCCACAGCCCGAAAGTGAGCCACGGCACCTCGCTGCGCGGCCTCGACCGCACCCAGCAGGTGAAGAAGATCGCCGACTTCGTCTACATGGTGAAAGTGAACTAATACAAGCAATAAATAAAAAAGCCCCCGTTCAGCGGGGGCTTTTTTATTTATTGCTTGTTCCAGAGGCTGCCGGGATAAGCACCCTGCTCCACCAGCCCGTTCAGGCTTTCTTTTACGATGGGCGCATCTTCCTTGTAGGTAACGCCAAACCACTTGGCACCGGTGGGGATCACCTTCACCACACCCTTGCCCTGCTTGATGAACTGGTCCACGGAATGCGGGATCAGGAATTCGGCTTTGGGGTTGGTACCGTTCTCGGCCAGGAATTTTTTGAACTCCTGCTCCAGGAAGGAAAACAGCGAAGGCGAGAAACACCAGAAGTTCATGGACGCCTTGGAGCTGTCGCCGATGGGGTTCTTGGAACCGTCGGCTTCTTCATAAACGATCTGGCCGTTGTCGGCATACACTTTAATGCGTTCGTTGATGGCCACCAGGTTGTTGTCGGCATCCACTTCGCTCACGCCGCGGCTTACCGAGCCGTAGGTGGAAAGGGTGTTGCCCAGTTCGTAGCCTACCAGGGCGTAGGTGCTGTCGTTGCACTCGCTTACCAGGAAGTCGTGGGCTTTGGCAAAGGCGTCGCTGCCGTAGAAATCATCGGCGTTGATCACTGCAAAAGGTTCCTTCACGGTGTCCTTGGCGCACAGGATGGCGTGCGAGGTGCCCCAGGGCTTGGTGCGGTCGGCAGGAACGGGGTAGCCGTCCAGGTGGGCTTCCAGTTGCTGGTATACGTATTCGGTTTCGATTTTTCCTTTCAGCTTCGGCTCAAAAATGTTTTTAAAATCCTCGGCGAAATCCTTGCGGATGATAAAAACCACTTTTCCAAAACCTGCCCGGATGGCATCGAAAATGGAATAGTCCATGATCGTTTCGCCGCCGGGGCCAAACTGCTGGATCTGCTTCATGCTTCCGTACCGCGATGC
This sequence comes from Huijunlia imazamoxiresistens, assembly GCF_037132455.1. Lineage (NCBI taxonomy): Bacteria > Pseudomonadati > Bacteroidota > Chitinophagia > Chitinophagales > Chitinophagaceae > Huijunlia > Huijunlia imazamoxiresistens. The sequence continues at coordinate 323,554 of NZ_JBBBEI010000003.1, forward strand.
CATACCTGCGGCCATGATCAATAATGTAGGCTTCATACTGTTAATTGATTTGGGTAGCGAAAATACAGGATTTCACCGCTAACTTTAGGACATGCGTTTAAAAGAGCAAACAGGCCCCCGGATCGACCGGCTTCCGCCGGCCGTGCTGCAGGGAGCTTCCCTGCGGGCCGGGGTGTTGCGCCTCGATGCGGTCCACCCGGAAGTATCGGGAAACAAATGGTACAAGCTGAAAGAATACATCTCTGAAGCGCGCCTGCAGCAACAGAACACCCTCCTCACCTTCGGCGGCCCCTACTCCAACCATATTGCCGCCACGGCTGCCGCCTGCCGCGAGTTCGGCTTCCGCTGCGTGGGCCTCATCCGCGGCGAACGGCCGCCCCGCCTCTCGCCCACCCTGCAGCGGGCGCAGGAACAGGGCATGGACCTGGTATTTATTTCCCGTGCGGATTATGCGGCGAAAAATATTCCAGCCCCCCTGCTGGAACAATACCCCGATGCCTGCATCATCGATGAAGGCGGCTACGGCCTTCCGGGCCGGCGGGGAGCGGAAAGCATCCTCGACAGCCCCGGCTGCGCCGCCTACAGCCATCTCCTGGCGGCGGTAGGCACCGGCACCACCCTGGCCGGACTGGTGGAGGCCGCCGGCCCGCAGCAGCAGGTCACCGGCATCAGCGTGCTGAAAAACAATACCGACCTGCTGCCCGCCATCAACGCCCTGCTGTCGCCGCACCGCCGCGACCGGTTTACCCTGTTGCACGACTTTCACTTCGGGGGTTATGCCAAATCCACCCCCGCCCTACTGGAATTTATGAACGACTGGTACCGGCAAACCGGCATTCCTTCTGATTTCGTGTATACTGGAAAGTTATTTTATGCGTTTCAACAACTGTGCGCCCTTTCGTACTTTCCACCCGGCAGCAATGTCCTGGTGGTACACAGCGGGGGATTGCAGGGGAATTGTTCGTTAAATAAAGGAACATTGTTATTTTAGCTTTTTATCACTCAAATCCATATACACTCACCTTTATACCTTTAGGCTTTCTTTATGAAATTTTCCAGGAGTTTTCCGGTGCTTATAGTGGCATTGCTGGTTTCATGCGCCGCCTTTTCCCAATCACCGATCACTGATACGCTGCCGGATTTTACCGTGCGCAACGTGGGCAAGAACCGGATCATCATCGGTTGGGTGAACCCGTTTGAGAACGTCAGCCAGATCAGCATCCAGCAGGCGTTCGACAGCGCGGGCGCTTACAAGACCATCCTTACGGTGGCCGACCCCAACGCGGTGCAGAACGGCGTCGCCTACACCAAGGCACCGAACGACCGCATGTTTTACCGCCTGTTCGTGGTGCTGGCCCGCGGCTCGTACATCTTCACCGTTTCCAAGCGGCCGGTAAAAGACACGCTGCAACAGGCGGCCGACCAGCCCCTGAAACAATTAGGCGACACCTCGAACAAAACAGCGGCCAAAGCTTTTGAAGGCCTGGTAAATCCTCCCAAGGACAGCGGGGGGAAGAAACCCGACCCCGTCGCTCCTCCCAAACCGCAGTACGTTCCTTCCGTTTATGTATATACAAACAACGAAGGAATGGTGACCATCAAACTGCCCGATGCGGAACGGAAACGCTACCACATCAAATTCTTCGAGGACGACGGCAGCTTCTTATTCGAGCTCAAAAGCCTGCGCAACTCCCCCCTCACCCTCGACAAGGGCAACTTCTACCATGCGGGCTGGTTCACCTTTGAACTCTATGTCGATGACAAGCTGGTGGAAAAGAATAAGTTTTTTATTAATAAAGCGTTCTAATTAAAAGTTTACAAGTTTACGGGTTTACAAGTTTACGAGTTGCTTATGCCGGCAGGGAACTCGTAAACTTGTAAACCCGTAAACTCGTAAACTACCTGGCTATCTCAATAGCAAACACCTGCGCAAAAGCCTTCAGCAGCTTTTTCTTCACATCTTCCATATCCACTTCCCTTCCCAGTTCGGCTTTTATAGAAGTTACTTTTTTGTTCTGGATGCCGCAGGGTACGATATGATTAAAGTAGGTAAGGTCGGTATTGACGTTCAGGGCGAAGCCGTGCATGGTGATCCAGCGGCTGCAACGCACGCCCATGGCGCAGATCTTCCGCTCCTGCCCTTTCAGGTGGGCGTCGATCCATACGCCTGTTTCCCCGGGCGAACGGCCGGCCACGATGCCGTATTCGGCCAGGACGAGGATAATGACCTCCTCCAGTTCGCGGAGGTAGCGGCCGATGTCCGTATAAAATTTCTCGAGATCGAAGATGGGATAGCCCACGATCTGCTGCGGCCCGTGGAAGGTGATGTCGCCGCCGCGGTTGGTATGGAAAAACTGGATGCCCCGCTGTTCGCGGTCCTGCTCGTTGATGAGCACGTTCTCGATCTTGCCGCTCTTGCCCAGCGTGTACACCGGCGGATGCTCCACAAACAGGAGGCGGTTGACGGTGGCCGGCTGCTCGCCCCTGCCTGCCGCAGCACCCCTGCTGTTGAAGTCGGCCTTTATTTTCAGGTTTTCCTGCAACAGCCGCTCCTGGTAATCCCAGGCGGTCTTATAATCCATCACGCCTAAATCTTCGAATAGAACAATCTGCTTTTCCATAAGAATGCAAAAATAGGATTGCCGTCTTATTTTTGTCCCTTATGGCAACAGAAGACCAATTGAACCCTTCCGAACCGGCCGAAGGCACCGACGAGCTCTACCAGCGCTTCGCCTTCAACGTCGACAAAGGACAGGAACCCTACCGCATCGACAAATTCCTGATGAACCGCATCGAGGGCGCTACCCGCAACAAGCTCCAGCGGGCCATCAATACGGGCATGGTGCTGGTGAACAACAAGGAAGTAAAGCAGAACTACAAGGTGAAAGCCCTGGACCAGATCATCGTATATTCCGACATGTCGCCGGAAAGCACCGACGTGGTCCCCGAGAAAATTCCCCTGAACATCGTATACGAAGACCAGGACGTGCTGGTCATCAACAAGCCCGCCGGCATGGTGGTGCATCCCGGCAGCGGCAACTATTCGGGCACCTTGCTCAACGGCGTAGCCTGGTACCTGCAACAGCAAAACCCTACCCTTACCGAAGACAACCTGCCCCGCTTCGGCCTGGTGCACCGCATCGATAAAAACACCAGCGGCCTGCTGGTGCTGGCAAAAACCGACAAGGCCATGAGCCACCTGGCCAAGCAGTTCTTCGACCATACCGTGCAGCGCCAGTACATGGCCCTGGTATGGGGCGAAGTGGAAGAGGACGAAGGCACCGTCATCGCCCACGTGGGCCGCAACCAGCGCTTCCGTAAGCTGTTCGAAGCCTATCCCGAAGGCGACTACGGCAAGGAAGCCATCACCCACTACAAAGTGCTGGAACGCATGAATTACGTCACCCTTATCCAGTGCGTACTGGAAACGGGCCGCACCCACCAGATCCGGGTGCACATGAAACACCTGGGCCACCCGCTCTTCAACGACGACTTTTACGGGGGCGACAAAATTGTAAAGGGAACGGTATACAGCAAATACAAGCAGTTTGTCGACAACTGCTTTTCCATCTGCCCGCGCCAGGCGCTGCACGCCAAAACCCTGGGCTTCACTCACCCCGCCACCGGCAAACACATGCACTTCGACACCGAACTGCCCGACGATATCCGGCGGGTGATTGATAAATGGAGGGGGTACGTTAAGGGAACCGTGTAGTTTACGGGTTTACGGGTTTACGAGTTGCTGGCGCCCGTCCGAAAGAAACTACAAAAGTCTTCAAGACTTTTGTAGTTTGTCGTAATGCCTGAAAGTTCCTGCCGGAGTTACGCCAACTCGTAAACTTGTAAACCCGTAAACTCGTAAACTTATCAGTTTTTAAAATCGAACAATGTCGCAGTAAAGATTCCTCTTTCACGCTTCTTAAAGGGTACGTCCCAGTCGCCGTTGTAGCGGATCAGCTGGGGAACGAGGTAGGATTGGAAACGGGTCATCTGGACTTCCATGTGCACGTTGAAGTCGTAGACGGCCGCATTGTAGCTCAGGTCGTAGTTGCGGGCCACGATCTCCATGGTGCGGCTGTGGAACCAGGTGTTGATGTTGTCGAAGACGATCCGGCTTTTTTCGCCGGCGCTCAGGCCGGGACGGCGGTTGATGCGGAACAGGTAGCAGGGCTGTCCGCGGTAGTCGGCCGTGTCGATGGAGAAGGTGTAGTAGCGGGCTACGTCCTTGTCGAAAATATCCAGCTTGTCGCCGATGAAGGGGATGCCCGGGATCTTCTTGCCCGGGTTGAAGAACAGCATTTTCAGCTGTTCCTTGTGCTTTTCAATGCCGCCCTTGCCCTTAACGTTGCGCTGCGTGCCTTTGACGATATTGGTTTCGCCGCACACCCTTCCCTTGGTAAAAAACAAGCTGGCGTACAGGCCAGCCGTGGTGTAGTTGAATTCTTTGTTGCGGTCGTAGATGTCGCCGCCGGTCTTTTCCTCGAGCACGTCCATGGTGCGGCAGCCGTCCTTGCGGTTCTGCCGGGTCTTGCTTTGCAGCCAGGCCGCTACCTTGCCTTTTTTATCCTGCATGCGGATGTCGTTCAGCGAGGTAAAGCCCAGGATGCGCAGGTTGCGGAAGGCTTTGTAAAAGGTGGTGTCGTTCTTAATGCGCTGCAGGAAGGCCGATACGTTCAGGTCGGAACGCACCACCACTTCGCTCAGGTTCACCATCCGGCGCACGGCCTCCACATCGGAAGTATCCTGGCAGAAAGCACGGCCGCCCCAGAGGGCGGCCAGCAGGAAGAAAGCTCCCTTTCTCATTTTTTGGGAAACAGCATTTTATAATCCACCCGTACATTACCCTTGCTGATGTCGTCCAGCTTTCTTTTCAGCAGCTTGCGCTTCAGCGAGGAGAGATGGTCGATAAAGAGCTTGCCTTCGATGTGGTCGTACTCGTGCAGGATCACGCGGGCGGTGATGCCGTTGAAGGTTTTTACGTGCTTTTCAAAGTTTTCGTCCTGGTATTCGAGGGTCACTTCCTCGGCGCGGTACACGTCTTCGCGGACCTTGGGAATGCTCAGGCAGCCTTCATTGTAGGCCCAGTCGTCACCGAGTTCTTCCACGATCTGTGCGTTGATGAACACCTGCTTGATGCCCGGGTCGTCGGGATAGGATTCTTCTTCCTTGTCCTTTTCGTCCATGTTGGCAAAGATCTGGGCGCTGTCCACCACGAACAGGCGGATGTCCTTGTTGATCTGGGGAGCGGCCAGGCCCACGCCGTTGGAGGCATACATGGTTTCCCACATGTCTTCGATCAGCTTTTTCAGATCGGGATAACTCTCGTCGATGTCCCGGGCTACTTTCCGTAAAACCGGGTGCCCGTAGGCCACAATTGGAAAAATCATATCAATGAAAAAATTCGATTGGTTATAATAAATAAGCTGCGTCGGGCAGCCGGACGCCAAACGGGGCACGAAAGTACAAAAATTGAGCCCTATAGCTTGCCTAAATACTCCTGCAGCATGATGGTGGCGGCGATCTCATCGACCAGGGCCTTGTTGCGGCGCTGCTTTTTTTTGAGTCCCATGTCGAGCATGGCCTGCGAGGCCAGCTTGGATGTATAGCGTTCGTCCACCTCGGCAATGGGGATAGCGGGGAAGTTCTTTATGAATGCGGCAATAAACTTTTTCACCAGCGGGGTGGCGTGGGTGTCGCTGTCGTCCCAGTTGGTGGGCATGCCGATGATCACCTTCTCCACGCTTTCTTTTACAAAATAGTCTTTCAGGAACGCCATCAGCTTGGGCGTTTCCACGGTGCACAGGCCGCTGGCAATGATTTGGAACGGGTCGGTCACCGCCAGTCCCGTGCGTTTGCCACCATAATCTATCGAAAGAATCCGGGCCATAAGTTTTTGGAACGAGGTATTAGTTAATTGGGAATTAGGATATTGGGAGGATCACCCCTGACCATTGACCTAGATACTGCGTGACAGAAAGAGGTCGGCGATCACGAAAACCGCAAACACCACGGAGGCGATGCCGTTGGCGGTCATGAAGGCGATGTTCACGCGGCGCAGGTCGTTGGGCTTTACCAGCGAGTGCTGGTACACCAGCATGCCGCCGAACACCAGCACGCCGATCCAGTAGAGCGGGCCGAAGCCACCGAGCTTGCCGGCGGCCACCACGCAGCAGGCGCTGAGCAGGTGCAGCACTTCCGATACCCGCAGGGCCTTGGCCTTGCCCAGCCAGGCAGGCATGCTGTACAGCTTTTGCGATTTGTCGAACTCCTCGTCCTGCAGGGAATAAATAATGTCGAAGCCGCTGACCCAAAAGATCACCGCCAGCGAGAACAGCACCGGGATCAGGTGAAATTTACCGGTGACGGCCAGGAAGGCACCGATGGGCGCCAGCGACAACCCTACCCCCAGCACCAGGTGGCAGAACGGGGTAAAGCGTTTGGTATAGCTATAGCCCAACACTACGGCCAGGGCTACCGGCGACAGGAAAAAGCAGATGCGGTTGATGAAAAAGGTGCTCACCATGAACAACAGGCAGTTGCCGATGGTAAACAGCAGGGCGTTTTTGGGGGTGATGATGCCCTTGGGCACTTCACGGATGGCCGTGCGGGGATTGAGGGCGTCGATATCGCGGTCGAGGTAGCGGTTGAAGGCCATGGCCGCGCTACGGGCAAACACCATGCACAGGATCACCAGCACAAACGTCCAACCCAATGACCGCATTAGCTCCTCTAAGGGTTGCGGTGTCTCGCCTCCAAAAACAGTAGCCAAATGGAGGTCAGGCACTGTCAGCCCTAGTTTAATCCACTGGCTGGAAGCCAGGAAGAAACCGATCAGAGCAAAGGGCATGGCGAAGATGGTGTGCGAAAACTTGATGAGGGAAAGGTAATTTTTTACTGTAGACATTGATGGTAACAATTTCCGTAAAGGTGGAAGGTGGCCCGGGCAGGGTTCGATTCCGCCTGCAAAAGTATCGCTTCTTTTCCTGTGCTGCCGTTAAATCTCGGCCAGGTGGCCTTTTACTAATTCCCAAAGTACCACGCCGGCGGCGGTGGCCACGTTGAGCGAGTGCTTCATGCCCAGCTGCGGGATCTCGATACAGCCGTCGCTGTGGGCGATGGTGGATTGTTCCACCCCCGTCACCTCGTTGCCGAAAACGACCGCGATTTTCTGGAGGGAGGCATTTTCCCCTTTGGTTCCTTTTGCTTCCCCTTCCAGCCAGTCGTGGAGCTTGTGCAGGGGGATGCTGTCCACCGCCTGCTCCACCGAAAAGATGCGGTAGCCTTCGGCCCGAAGGTCATCGAGGGCCTCGCTTATTTGTTTAAAATGTTTCCAGGGAACCGTATCCTCCGCGCCCAGGGCGGTCTTTTTGATTTCCTTGTGCGGCGGGAAGGCCGTGTAGCCGCAGAGGTAGACCCCCGACAGCAAAAACGCATCGGCGGTCCGGAAGAGGCTGCCCACATTGTACGCACTGCGGATATTCTCCAGCACCGCCACCACCGGCAACTTGTCCGACGCCCTGAATTCTTCTACGGACTTGCGGTTCAGCTCGTCCATGCTCAATTTTCGCATGGCGCAAAAGTAATGGAGTTTCCGGCTTACCGATACATATTGCCTATCTACCGGTACATGCGCCCGGCAGGCTAAACCCGCCGGGATATCAGCCGTCCCTGATGAACTTATCATTCATTTATGTACCCTGATCGCATTTTAGGGCCCACGGCCGCCGCCAACGACCTGGCCGCCGCCCTTTTCCAGCTGGAGGACATCTCCCTGCAGGGCCTCAACCGGCAGGCCGCCCTGCTCAACCGGGTAGATACCAAGTACCTGCTGCCGCTGCCCTCCCTGCCCCCACTGCTGGCCGACTGCCGGGACCACTACCGGGTGCTCCAGGTGGGCGACCACCGGCTGTGCCGCTACGAGACCCACTACTACGACACCCCTGACCTGCATTATTACCATGCCCACCATGCCGGGCACGGCTGCCGCCTGAAGGTGCGCCGCCGCCGCTACGTGGAGTCGGATCTTCATTTTCTGGAAGTGAAGCACCGTACCAACAAGGGCCGGACCGACAAACCCCGCATTCCGCTGGAGGGCGGCGAAGCCGATCCGCTGGGCGGGCTGCTCCACCCGGCCTTCTCAGAGGTGCGGCCTTTCTTCCGGCCCGGGATGCAGGAGGTGGTCCGCATCGACTACAGCCGCATTACGCTGGCGCGGAAAAGCGGGGCGGCGGAACGGATCACCCTCGACCTCCACCCGCTGTTCGCCGCGGAAGGCACGGCCGTGTCGATGCCCTCCCTGGTCATTGCCGAGGTAAAGCAGGACAAGGCCCGGACCTCCCCATTCCTGCAGTTGATGAAAGAGCGACGCCTGCGTCCCGGCTCCCTCAGCAAATATTGCCTGGGCGTCGCCACCCTCTTCGACGAGGTGAAAAAAAACCAGTTCAAATCCCTTATTACCCAACTGAAAAAGAAAACCGGTTACCATGTATATACTTCAGGTTATTAACGACTACCTGTCGGCTCCCTCCTTCGAATGGTTTGACAAGCTGAACGCCAAGTTCGCCCTCCGCCTGGGCGCCGACCTGGCCACCATGATCCTGCTGGTCCGCTTTATTTATTACCGCATCTACCGCCGGGCCGACCTCTTCCTGACCTTTTTCTCCTTCAACCTGATCATCTTCCTGATCACCTTCCTGCTCAACAAAGCCGAGATGACCATGGGCGCCGCCTTCGGCATCTTCGCGGTCTTTTCGCTGCTGCGCTACCGCACCGAAAATATTTCCGCCAAGGACATGACCTACCTCTTTATCGCCATCGCCGTGGGACTGATCATGGCCGTCAGCCGGGGCGGCTGGGACGAGCTCGCCCTCATCGGCGGCATCGTGCTGGTATTTACCCAGTTGCTCGAAAGCAACTGGATCGTCCGCCGCGAGCTGTCGCAGCAAGTGCTGTATGAAAACATTTTGCTCGTGCAGGCCGGCAACCGCCCCGAAATGATCGCCGACCTGGCCGCCCGTACCGGCCTGGACGTGCACCGCGTGGACATCCAGGAAATTGATTTCGTCAAAGACGCCGCCCGCCTCACCATTTATTACTACGAAAAGAAACAAGCATGAAAATTATTTTCCGGGCCCTCCTGGCCCCCGCCCTATTGCTGACGGCAGGGGCGGCAACGGCCCAGACCAGCAAATCGGACCCGGTGGATGTACAGTCCCGCCTGGGCGCCGCCCTCAAATGGAACCTGCCCCGCCGCTGGGAAGCTTCCCTGGAATACCAGGCACGCTTCGTGGATAACGCCTCGGTCTACCGCGGCAGCTATATTTCCGCGGAAGGCGGCTACAGCTTTTCCAAACACCTGAAAGCACTGGCCAACTACCGCCTGGCGCTGACCACAAAAGACCATTCGAACCGCTACGGGCTGGGCCTGGAAGTGTCGGAAAAATGGGGGAAATGGAGCCTCGCCTTCCGGCCCATGGCCCAGTACCTGACCAGGTATGCCGATGACGAGGAAACCAGCAGGGAAACGAACCTCTTTGTGCGTACCCGCCTGCAGGCCAAATACGCCCTGCTCAAAAAGCTGGACCTGTACGCCTCCCTGGAACCTTACTTCGTCTTTGACGGCGCCTACCCCATCGACAACTGGCGCAATACCCTGGGGCTGAAATACGAATATGCCCAAAACAAAAAGATCGACCTGTATTACATCTACCGGCCCGACTACGCCAAGAGCTACAACTGGACCTTTCACGTGGTGGGGATGAATTTCGACTTTTCGCTCAAGGCGAAAAAGAAATAGCCCCATTTCCGCTAATTTTAGCCCCTTGGCACTATTTTCCACCATAGTCTCCCCGGAGCCGGCCGACAGCGAGCTGGTGCGGCTGTACAAGCAGTCGGCCGACCTCAACGTGCTGGGCCAGCTGTACGGCCGCTACATGGACCTGGTGTATGGCGTTTGTTTGAAATACCTCAAGAACAGCGAAAATGCAAAGGACAGCACCCTGGCCATTTTCGAGGAGCTGATCGGGAAGCTGCAGAAGCACGAGGTGGAAAACTTCAAAAGCTGGCTGTACCAGGTGGCCAAAAACCATTGCCTGATGCAGCTGCGCAGCGACAAAAAGTTTTCGAAAGTACAAATGGATGTGGCGCTTGTGCAAAATGAAGAAGACGTGCATCTGAACGGTGTGCTGGAAAAAGAAGAAAACCTGCAACAGCTCCAGGACTGCCTGGGAAAACTGGCCGCCGACCAGCGGCAGGTGGTGGAATTGTTCTACCTGCAGGAAAAGTGCTACAACGAAATTGCCGAACTCACAGGACTGGAATGGAACCGGGTGCGCAGCTATATCCAAAACGGCCGCCGGAACCTGAAGATCTGTATGGAAAAACATAAAACCCGGGAGTGGGATGCCTGACGAAAGGAACCATAGCGACAACTACACCGCCGCCGACTTCGAACGCTATTACCGCGGGGAGATGACGGCAGCGGAACGGCACCGGCTGGAAAAGGCGGCCCTCGAGGACCCTTTCCTGGCCGACGCCCTGGAAGGCTATGCCCTGGCGGCTACTCCCGCCCGGGATGCGGGCTTCCTGAAAACCGGGCTGGAAGAAAGGCTTTCCTCCTCCAGGGTAGTGCCCCTGCCCGCCCCTGCAAGGCCGCACCGCCTGCCCCTGTGGAAGGTGGCGGCCCTGGTAGCGCTGGTGGCCGGCACCGCCTGGATGGTTTACGAGTTTGCCCTGACCGGCACTTCCTCCAGCGTAGCCAAACAGGAGCAATGGGAACCGCACCCGGCCGCCGATTCCGAAACCGCCCCGGCCGCCAGGGCCGACACGGTCTCCAGCGTGCCGCCGGCCCCGGAAGCCCAAAGCCGGCCTGCCCCTGCCCCGAAAAAAGCAAAGAGAGCAGCAGCGGCCGCCCGCCAGCAGCCGCCCCCCGAGGCGCAGGAAGCGCCCCTGACCGCAACAACCGCTGAAGCAAAAGCTTCCGCAACCGACAGCGACAGGATCCGCAGTAGGGTAGCCGCCCCGCTACCCGCCCGGGACAAGCTCCTGAAAGCCGAAGGCGTGCGCACCCTGCCGTCCCAGGACACCACTACCCTGGTGATGGGCTATGGTACGCACAAAGACCAGCCGGTACAACTTAATGAAACCGCCGTAGTACGCAACTACCCTCCAAACAGGGACATGGCAGCCAAGAGGAAAGCTGTCGCCACCCCTATGTCCGCCCCCATAGCGGCCAACATGCAGGAACAGCGGATCCGCTACGCCGATGTGGAACCCGAAACCGGTAACCCGGCCCTGAATCAATACATTGTCCAGAACCAGGCGGTACCCCAAAACGTTCCTGCCAAATCCCCCCAGGGAGAAGTGCAGCTTTCCTTCGACCTCGATGCCGAAGGCCGCCCCGTCAACATCAAAGTGACCCAACCCCTCTGCACCCCCTGCGACGCAGAAGCCGTCCGCCTGCTCACGGAAGGCCCGAAATGGATCTCCAAAGACAGCAGCAACAAGGGGAAGGTCTGGATAAGGTTTTGAGGAATTGGTTGATTGGTTCATTGGTTAATTGGGCCTTGGCGGTTGCGGTTTTCTTATACAATAAATGACTGCTCCCTCCAAATTCCCAATTAACCAATGAACCAATTAACCAATTAACTATTTTCCAATCGCATATTGAATTCCGCCCAGCAGGTGCTGCAGGAAGAGTGGGTCGGAATAAGATTCCGAGGTGTGGCCCAGGGCGGTATAAAAGGCACGGCCGCCCTCGTAGGCATGGTACCAGGCCATGGGATGGGGGTCGCCGTTCTTCCCGCCTTCGTAGCTTTTTTCATCAATGGTCAGCAGCACTTTCAGATCGGTGCCGATGTTTTTAAAATTGTACCACTCGTCGAAGCGCTTCCATTCCAGGGGCAGGTGCCTGGTGGAGGGATGGGTGCCGTCGGTCACGTGCAGCAGGGCTTCCTGGGGCTTGGGATGGTTGGTGAAATAAGCGCCCGTCAGCCGGCCGAACCAGGGCCAGTCATATTCCGTGTCGGAGGCCGCGTGTACGCCGGCATAGCCCCCGCCACCGCGGATGTAGGCTTCAAAAGCGGCCTGCTGCTCCGGGTTCAATACATCCCCGGTGGTATTCAAAAACACCACGGCCGTATACTGCTGCAGCTGTTTGGAGGTAAACCAGGCAGCATCGGTGGTGGTATCCACGCCAAAGCCGTTGTCCGCTCCCAGTTTAAGGAGGGCCCTGTTGCCGTCGGCGATGGAGGCATGATGAAAGCCCGCCGTTTTACTGAATACCAGCACCTTTTTCCGTGGGGCCTCTTTGCGGCAATAAGCCGATACCATAGTGACAGCGCCGAAAAGAAAGAGCCCGTACAAGGCGGCGGCCGTCCAGCTTTTTAACTTTAAGATTGACATGACGGGAAGATAATTCCTTTTCGGCTGATTTGCCCATTTACCGATACAAAGGGGTCCTTTACCGGTACACGGCCTTCCGCCGTTAAACATTCCTCCTGCCGGCACATCACAACTGCCCACCAATAAAGAAACAAGCTATGCCCTTTCACAGATCCTTACCCGCGCTCTTGCTGGCCGCCCTCGCCTCCGCGGCCGTCCTGTCGTGCCGCAAAGACGCCGACAGCCTGTCCGACGAGGATGTCGCCACCGAGGAAAGCATTATCACCAACTCCCGCGACACCAGCTTTACCAATGCCGTCGTCATCAGGTACACCGACAGCAGCGTGGCCGTTACCAACCCCTTCAAGGATGCAGGCATCAGCGTGGCCGTTTCCAGCCGCGACGTGGTGGTGACCTCCCACCTCACCGGCCAGGAGATCAACTATGTACTGTCGGGCACTGCTGCCAACGGCAGCTTTAAGCTGTACAGCGATGCCGCCTTCGGCCTGGTGCTGAACGGCCTGGACCTGATCAACACCAACGGACCGGCCCTCAATATCCAGTCCACTAAAAATGCGGCGGTGACGGTACTGGGCGGCACCAACAACCGGCTGGTCGACGGCAGCAGCTACGCCTCCTCCTCCGAAGACCAGAAAGCGGCCTTCTTCAGCGAGGGACAGCTGACCTTCAGCGGCACCGGCACCCTGGCGGTGAAAGGGAAAAACAAGCACGCCCTCTGCAGCGACGAATCTATTTACCTGAAGGAAGGAAACATTACCGTTTCCGGGGCCGCCTCCGACGGCATCCACGTCAACAAATACTTTAAAATGGACGGCGGCCAGCTGGCCGTCACCTCCTCCTCCGACGGCATCGAAAGCGAGGAAGGCTACGTATCGCTGGCCGGCGGCGGCCTGACGGTGAACAGCGTGGACGACGGCATCGTCGCTTCCTACGAGGGCTCCGATGCCACCATCACGCCCTATGTCAGCATCACCGGCGGGCAGCTGCACATCACTACCACCGGCGACAAGGGCAATGCCATCAAGAGCGAAAACTATACGACCGTCAACAGCAGCGACTCCATTGTGCTGAGCGTTTCGGGCAAAGGCGCCAAGGGGTTTAAAACCGGCGGCAACCTGACGCTGGCCAACGGGAAGATCCGCATCACCACCACCGGCAGCGCCTTTTACGATACGGAGGATAAGGATATTGCGGCACCGGCCGGCATCAACTGCGACGGGGCCTTCGTGATGCAGGAAGGTTCGGTGGTCATCACCAGCTCGGGCGCCGGCGGCAGGGGTATTTGGGCAGACGGTACCCTGGCGGTCAATGGCGGTACGATCAACGTGACCACCACCGGCAGCAAGTTTACCTACGGCTCTGCATCCAGCGAGGCCAAGGGCATCAAGGCCGACGGCGCCCTCACCCTCAACGGCGGCAGCGTCACCGTTTCGTCGGCGGACGACGGCCTGAAGTCGGAAACTTCGGTTACCCTTAACGGTGGCAGCCTGGCCGTTACCAAATCTTATGAAGGGGTGGAAGCGCCGAAGATCACCGTCAACAACGGCACGGCCAGCATCGTGTCCAGCGACGACAGCTTCAACACCACCAACGGCAACGGCGGCGAATCCAACGACGGCAGCCTGCTGACGATTGCCGGGGGCACTATTTTTCTGAATTCCACGGGCGGCGACCCTATGGACAGCAACGGCAGCATTGCCCAGACCGGCGGCCTGGTGGTGGTGCAGGGCCCGTCCTCCTCCCCTGAAGTGGCCATCGACTACAACGGCACCTACGCCATTTCCGGCGGCCAGCTGATCGCTTCGGGTCCTTCGGGGAACATGATCCAGGCCACCAGCAGCAGCTCGGCCCAATACACCCTGCTGGTAAAATTAAGCAGCAGCGTGTCGGCCGGCACCCTGTTCAACCTCCAGGATGCTTCGGGCAATACGCTGGTCACCTATGCACCGGCCCGCAACGCCACTTACTTTGTGTTTTCTTCCCCGGCGCTGCAAAGCGGGGCCACCTACAAGGTTTCCACCGGCGGCAGCTATTCGGGCGCCACGGCCACCAACGGCTATTATTCCGGCGGCACCTATACCGGCGGCACCCAACGGGGCAGCGCCACCGTTTCCAGCAAAGTCACTACCGTGAACCTTTAATCGAGTCCCTATAAAAACCTAAGGCCGTTTCACCTTTCCCGGTGAACGGCCTTTTAATTATCCGAAGCTTATTGCTTATTGCTTACTGCCTTTTACTCACGGCCTGCAATCCCAGCCCTACCACCACCATGCCTACGGCGCCGATGGCGTTCAGCCAGAGGAAGGAAATGTCGGGGAGGAAGCGGAAAGGCGGCAGCTGCTCGTTGAAAAACAGGATCACCACGAAGGTCTCCACGATCAGGGCGGCCCAGAAGGTGGCGTGGCCTCCCACCCTTTTGACGTAAAAAGCGATGAGGAAAATGCCGAGGATCACGCCGTAAAACAGGGAGCCCAGCACGTTCACCGCCTCGATCAGGCTTTGGCCCAGGCTGCTGGAAAACTGCGCCACCAGGATGCAGAACACACCCCAGGCAAGGGTGTACAGCTTCGACATACGGTAGTCGCTCAGGTCGTCGGCAGGGGCGGCAAAGCGCCGGTGAAAATCCACCATGGTGCTGGAAGCCAGCGAATTGAGGGCCGCCGCAATAGAGCCCCAGGCGGCCAGGAAAATGATGGCGATCAGCAGCCCCTTGAGCCCCGCGGGCAGGTGCTGCTTCACAAAGGACAGAAAGATGTAGTTGGTATCGTTGGTATCGCGGTGGCTGACCTTCAGGCTCAGGGCCCGGAACTGGGCCCGCATGCCTTCGGCCTCGCCGTTGAGGGTTTGCAGCTCTTTGCCCAGGGTATGGAGCGAAGCGGTATCGCCCATTTTCCAGGAGTGGGTATAGGCGGCGGCGGCCTGCAGCTTCCGCCGGCCGAGGGCGTCGCTTTTCGCCTGTAGGGCGCTAACCGAATCGCGGTAAGCCGACGCCTGCGCATCGGCCACCAGTCCGTCGTTGAATGAAAGGGGGGCGGCATGAAACTGGTAAAAGGCAAACACCAGCACCCCGATCAGCAGGATAAAGAACTGCATGGGCACCTTCACCAGCCCGTTCATCAGCAGGCCCAGGCGGCTCTCGGTATTGTTCTGGGCGGTCAGGTAGCGGCCTACCTGCGACTGGTCGGTGCCGAAATACGAAAGCGCCAGGAAAAAGCCGCCGATCAGGCCGCTCCAGATGTTGTAGCGGTCGTTCCAGTTAAAGCTTCCCTCCTGGTGGCCGGTAGTAATGACATTGAGCTTGCCCATGCGGCCGCTCACGTGCAGGGCGTCGAGGAAGCCCACCTCCGCCGGCAGCAGCTTTACTACGAAATAACCGGTAAAGAACAGGCCGGCAAAGATGATCAGCAGCTGCAGCTGCTGGGTGTAGGCCACCGCCCGGGCGCCGCCGGTAACGGTATAAATGATCAGCAGCCCGCCCATGAGGATGTTGGTCCAATAAATGTCCCAGCCAAAGAGCGACGAAAGAATGAGCGAGGGCGCATAAATGGAAATGCCCGTGGACAGCCCGCGCTGCAGCAGGAAGAGAAAAGAAGTAAGCGTCCGGGTTTTGTTGTCAAAACGCTTTTCCAAAAACTCGTAGGCCGTATACACCTTCAGGCGGTTGAACAGGGGCACGAAGGTGATGCAGATGACCACCATCGCCAGCGGCAGGCCAAAATAATACTGCACGAACCGCATGCCGTCGGCATAGGCCTGGCCGGGCCCGGACAGAAAAGTAACGGCGCTGGCCTGCGTACCCATAATGCTCAGGAGCACCAGGTACCAGGGCAGGCTGCGGTTGGACAGGAAATAGCCCTCCAGGTTCTTGGTGCAGCGGCTTTTGTAGACGCCGTACACCACGATGCCCAGCAGCGTTGCAATCAATACCAGCCAGTCGATTCCCGTCATGAGAAATATTTGGTCAGTTGGTAAAACAGGAAAATCTGGAGCGCCAGGAAGGCGATCACCAGCAGGTACCAGTGCTTCCAGCTGCTGAAAAAGGGAACTTTATCGTTGCTCTTGTTGTTTTCCATGTGGTTGATTCGGGTCCTATCTTTTGCTTATTGCATTTTGCCTATTGCTGATTGCTGATTATCGCCTGCGCAGCAGGCCGCTGGCCAGCAGGCCGATGACGAGGCCCAGCACCAGGCCCAGCTGAACCTTTTTGATAAAGATGCCGAGGACGTAGCCCAGCAGGATAACGAAAATAAACGCCACCCGCCCCCGTTTGCCATCCGGTTTGCCGCCGCTCATTAAAACGACTTTTTCTGGTTCAGCGCCAGGATATTGGCCCAGAGGCGGAAAGCCCCCGGCACCCCTTCGGGCAACTGCCGGAAGAAGGTGAGGCCGGTGTACACAAAGGTGCCCTGGCCGTAGCGGGCCACCACCAGGCTGCCCCCATCGGGCTGCTCGCCCTTGTCGTTCAGCGACAGCACGGTTTCAAAATTCTTGTCCAGGGCGGTGGCATGGTAGGTGCTCCGCTCCTGCACCCAGCCTTTGAAATCGTCCGGGCCGATCTTATTGGGAACGTTCAATACGGGATGACCGGGGTTCAGCACCTGCACCGGGGCGTTCTCGTCGGTTACCCGGGTACGGCTCAGGCTGAACGGGTACGGTCCCATGGCCGGCAGGTTGCCCAGCTGGTTGTACTGGACGATATAGTTGCCGCCTTCCTTTACATACTGCATCAGCCGTCCGTAGAAGCTGTTCAGCCAGGGCAGGGCGTTATAGGCCCGTACCCCCGCGATGATGGCGTCGTATTGTTTCAAATTATTCTTCGACAGCTCCTTGGCGGTCAGCAGCACCACCTCGTACCCCATCTGCTCCAGGGCTTCGGGCACCTTGTCGCCGGCGCCCACGATATAACCGATCCGCTTGCCGGCGGTCTTCACGTCGAGCAGCTCTACCTTGGTCACCGCTTTTTTGAACCAGGTGATGGCAGGGATATGGTCGTAGTCGATGGACAGCAGGCTGTAGCCCGGCCGGCCGTCATCGGGAGCAATGTTCAGGCGGTACGCCTTTTCCTGCAGCGAGGAAGGGGCGAAAGCGGTTTGGTAGGCCTGCCCTTTTTTGAGCGACAGGGGACCCAGCAGCAGGGGCAGCGTATCGGTGGCGGCCGGGCCTACCTGTACGGCGGGAACCGGTGCCGGCACGCCGATGTCCTTGCGGGCGGTGAGGCCCACGTCCATGGTGTTGCCCAGGGCGTTTTTAAGGTAATAGGCCTGCATTTCCGAAAAAGTCACCGGCGGCAGCACCACGAACGGCTGGTACAGCTCGCCTTTTACCTGGTCGGTGTATTTGTAGCGCAGGGGGCGGGAAAAACGGAACGCTTCGCCGGCGATGGCCAGGGTGAAATGAACCATATAGGCGGGCTGGATGTCCGGCTCGCCGATAAGCTGTTGGTTGGATACGGTAAAGGCGCCTTCCGTCATACGCTCCTGCAGCCAGTAGGGCTGGGTAATGGGCTTGGTGGCGGGCACAGATATGGTCTTTTGCAGGAACAGGTTGCGGTTGGGCTCTAAGGTCATGCCGAGGGTCGTATCGACCCCTTCCATTTCGATCCGGTTCAGGCGGATGCCGTTGCCCAGCCGGTCGTTTGCAATAAAGTTCACGGTTACCGAATCGGTCTGGGCCACGGAGGGCTGGGTGGTGTAGGCTTCCACCCACAGGCCGCTGGCCTGGCCGATCAGCTGCTCCACTTCTTTCAGCTTTTGTTGTTTCCAGTACCCGTCGGGCAGCGCTTTAAGGGTTTTATGGAGCGCCGCCAGCCGGGGCACCGACTTCTGGGGTTGGTGGAAATCGAAGGTTTCCAGTGCTTTCTGCACTTCCTGGGCAACCCGGCTGCTGCCCGGCACCCGCTTCCAGCTCAGGTCGATGCCTTCCAGCAGGTCGGTTTTCGGGGCGGGTCCGCCGGTGGTGGCAAAATATTCCAGTGCCTCGCCCCTGCCGCGGGCCGATCCAAACCCCTGGCTTTTGTGCTGGCTGCGGCTTTCGGCGGCAATTTCGCCATATCCTTTTCCCAGCAGGGCGTTGAAGCCGCCCACATCCACCCGGAACTGGTCGGGACGGGTGGTATTGTTGCCGCCGAAGTTGAAGGTGTTCCACAGGATGCGCCTTGCCTGCCAGGGCTGCACGAAGGCCAGCTGCTCGGGAAAGCGTTTGGGGTCGGCGGCGGCGCGGAAGGCTTCGTTGGCCAGGAGGGCCGAAGCCGTATGGTGGCCGTGGCCGCCTTCGCCCGTGGTGGGGAACCGGGTAATGATGACGTCGGGCTGGAACTTGCGAATCACCCAGACCACGTCGGACAGGATCTTTTCCTTGTCCCAGTGGGCAAAGGTTTCTTCGGGGTTTTTGGAAAAGCCGAAATCGTAGGCGCGGGAAAAGAACTGTTCCGCCCCGTCGATGCGGCGGGCGGCCAGCAGTTCCTGGGTGCGGATGAGGCCCAGCGCCACGCCCTGCTCGTTGCCGATGAGGTTTTGCCCGCCGTCGCCGCGGGTTAGCGACAGGTAGCCGGTGCGGTACTGGCGGTCCTTAGCCAGGTACGCCAGCAGGCGGGTATTTTCATCGTCGGGGTGAGCGGCAATGTAGAGCACGCTGCCCAGCACGTTCAGCTTCCGCAGGCCATGGTAAATATCGGCCGAGGAATAAGGTACCGGCGCCTGCGCCCCTGCCCCAAGGGCCAGCAGGAGCAGGAAAAAAAGGAAACATCTTT
Organism: Huijunlia imazamoxiresistens; assembly: GCF_037132455.1. Taxonomy (NCBI): domain Bacteria; kingdom Pseudomonadati; phylum Bacteroidota; class Chitinophagia; order Chitinophagales; family Chitinophagaceae; genus Huijunlia; species Huijunlia imazamoxiresistens. The sequence goes on from NZ_JBBBEI010000003.1 coordinate 342,704, forward strand.
TCATGAACCAGGTCTATGGTTGATTGGTAAATGGTTGGAGAATGGTTGTTGCTAACGGGGGGCAAGATAAGAAGGAAAGGGTGTTCCCCCGCCCGGTTCGGAGGGTCCCCAAAGACGAGTTTAACAATGTCGTTAACAAAAAGCCCCCCGCTTGGGCGGAGGGCCGTCGTTGCCGGTGGGTTTAGGCTAACCTGAAAAGGCAACTGTTCAAAAATAGGCATTTGCCCCAAACAAAAGCCCATCCGCATCAGGGCGTTTTTTTACAGGGGAGTAATTCCCGGTGCGGCCGGCTTCCTATTTCAAAAAGGGCAGCACTTTTTCACCAAAATCGTCGATAAAAGTTTCCTGGTTGCGGTTCACGTTATGGAGGATGATCTTCTCAAAGCCCATATCGATGTATTGCCGGATCCAGCCCAGGTGTTCCCCGGGATCGGCCGAAATGTGCACCATTTTGAACATATCCTCCGGCCGGATGAACTGGGCGGCGGTATCGAAGTGGGCCACTTTCCAGAGGTCGCCCAGAACCGTGCCCTGGAAAATGTTGGTCCGCCACTGGTCATGGGCGCCCTGCAGGGCCTCTTCGGCGGTACGGGCATAGGAAAGCTGCACCTTCAGGTACAGGGGTTTGCCCGCGCCCCCGCCCTTTCGGAACGCGTCCACCACTTTTTTCAGGTCTTCCAGGGGCTGGTGCACCGTCAGCAGGCCGTCGGCCCAGGCGCCCAGCCAACCGGCGGTTTCTTTGGTCACCGCGGCCCCGATCAGCGGGGGAGCTTTCGCCGGAAGGGTGTACAGGCGGGCGCCCTCCACCTTTATGGTACCGCTATGGGTAACCGTTTCGCCCCGGAACAGCCGCCGCATCACCTCCGTACATTCCAGCAGGCGGGCATTGCGCTCACCTTTTTCGGGCCACTTTTCCCCCGTGATCTTTTCGTTCAGGGCCTCGCCGCTGCCGAGGGCCATCCAGAAGCGGTCCGGGAACAGCTCGCAAAGCGTGGCCGCCGCCTGGGCCACAATCGCCGGGTGCTGCCGCTGCCCGGGAGCGCACACCACCCCAAAGGGGATGGAAGTGGCCTGCATGGCGGCGCCCAGCCACGAGAAGGAATAACCGCTTTGCCCCTGCCGTTCACTCCAGGGATGAAAATGATCGGAGGAATTAACGGCCCCGAAGCCGGCCTTTTCGGCCCTTACGGCCCAGGCCAGCAACTCGCTGGGGCGGAACTGTTCGTGGGATGCCTGGTAAGCGATGGTTGTCATAAAGAAGTCCGGCGATTGTTTTTGCTGTTCCGGTACCCGTTCAGTACAAAATCTACGCCTACATTTGCCCCCACATTTGTTATTTATGATCAGTTATAATCCTAAGGACTGGGCCCGGTTCATTTTTATTTTTCACAAGTACGACACCTTCCGCAAGCTGATGCCCCTGATGCTGGCCATCGGCGGTTATGCCGCCCTGGTAGCCTGGCTGGAAACCGACTATTTCCGGCTGGCCGACTCCCACCACTTAAAAAATATTTCGCTGCTGCACACCCTCCTGGGCTTTGCCATTTCCATGCTGCTGGTATTCCGGACCAACACGGCCTACGACCGCTGGTGGGAAGGACGCCGCCAGTGGGGCTCCCTGGTCAACAACAGCCGCAACCTGGCCATCAAGCTCAACAGCCTGCTGGGGCACGACGATGTCCAGAACCGCAGCTTTTTCAAACAGCTCATTCCCCGCTTCGCCTTCGAGCTGATGCGGCACCTGCAAAACGAGGAAACGCGGTTCGTGCTGGACGACCACCCGCATCCCGAAATTCCCAACTTCGACCGCAACAAGCATATCCCCAACCAGGTGGCTTCCCTGATCATGAGCCGCCTTCACCTGCTGCACCGCCAGCAGCGCATCAGCGGCGAAGAGTTGCTGTTCCTGAATGGCGAGATTTCTTCCTTCCTCGACATCTGCGGCGCCTGCGAACGGATCAAGAACACCCCCATCCCCTACTCGTACAGCGCTTTCATCAAAAAGTTCATCTTCTTTTACGTGGTCACCCTTCCGCTGGGCTATGTGTTCAACCTGGGCTACCTGATCATCCCTGTCGTGATCTTCGTGCTCTACGTGCTGGGCAGCCTCGAACTGATCGCCGAAGAAATCGAAGACCCCTTCGGCCGCGACGCCAACGACCTGCCGATGCAGCGCATTAGTGAGAATATTCGGAAGAATGTGGGGGAGATTCTGGGTTAAGTTTACGGGTTTACGGGTTGGCGTAACTCCGGCAGGAACATCCAGGCTGAACGACAAGAGGCTGTCTCAAAAGTAGGCAGCCTCTTTTTTTATTTTAAGCTATTGGAAGGGGCTTGGGTTTTTCTTTATTTTGAAGGTATGGCTCGAGGTAAATCCCATAAAGTGGTTTTTAAACAGACCCACCAACATCAGCTCTCCTTGCTGCCCCCTTCCCTGGACGAACTCCTGGCAGCCCAACACCCCGTACGCGTGGTCAATGCCGTGCTGGATAAAGTTGACATCACCGAACTGCTCAGCCAGTATAAACCCGGCGGCACCAGTTCCTACCACCCCCGCATGCTGCTCAAGGTGCTGGTTTACGCCTACATCAATAATATTTACAGCAGCCGTAAAATCGAGCAGGCTATCAAGGAGCACATTCCCTTTATGTGGCTGGCGGCCATGAACCAGCCCGACCACAATACCATCAACCGCTTCCGGGGTAAACGACTGCAGAAAACCCTTCAGCCTATTTTCACCCAGGTGGTGCTGCTGCTTTGCGAAGAAGGCCTGCTCAGCATTAAAGACCTCTATACCGACGGTACCAAGCTGGAGGCCAATGCCAACCGCTACACCTTTGTGTGGGGCAAAAGCATAGAAACCAACCGCGAACGCATCAAAAAGCAGTTGAACGAGCTGTGGCAATATGCCCAAAGCATTGCCGCCCAGGAACTGGAAGAGCCCGATCCGCCCTCCTTTGACAGGATCGATGCGGAAAAGGTGGAGAAGACCATTGAAAAGATCAATGAAGCCATCCGGGATAAAGAGGTCAGCAAGGGCGTAAAGCAAAAGCTGGCCTATGCAAAGAAGCACTGGCCCGCCAACCTCAAAAAGTATGAGCAGCAGGAAAAGATACTGGGCGAAAAACGCAGCTCTTACTCCAAGACCGATAAGGATGCCACCTTTATGCGCCTGAAGGAAGACCACATGAAAAACGGCCAGCTCAAGGCGGCTTATAATGTACAGATCTCTACCAACGGGCAGTTTGTGGCGGGCTATTCCATTCATCAAAACACTACGGACACCAATACGCTGATCCCTCACCTGGAGCAACTCAAGGAGCAATATGGCGCACTGCCCCAAAATCTTACTGCTGATGCGGGCTATGGCAGTGAGGAGAACTACCATTGGCTGGAAGAGCAGGGCATAGAGGCCTATGTGAAGTATGGGAACTTTGACCGCCAGCAGAACAGCACCATTCAAAGTAAAACTCCTTTTTCCCCTGATAAGCTCTATTACAATAAGGAGCAGGACTACTATGTCTGCCCCATGGGTCAGCGCATGGATCGCATCGGCACAGGCAGCAGAACTACTACCACAGGCTTCAAGCAGACCGTCAGCCGTTACGGGGCTAAGAACTGCGAGGGTTGTCCGCTCAGAGGGGTATGCCATAAAAGCCAGGGCAACCGGGTCATAGAAGTAAACCATCGCCTGGGTGAGTTGAAAAGCAAAGCGAAGGAGCGCCTATTAAGCGAGGAAGGGATCTGGCATCGAAAGCGCAGGTGCTGTGATGTGGAACCGGTGTTTGGAAACATTAAGCAAAACCATCATTTCAGGAGATTTATGCTCAGGGGTATCAAAAAGGTGGGCGTGGAAACCGGCTTGTTGCTGCTGGCGCACAACTTAAGGAAGAAAATGGCTGCAAAAGAGTCGGAGCCGGGCAAAACCGGGGTGAAAAGTCTTGAAAATGGCCATTGCTATCACCTGGCCGCTTAATAACATCAGTTACCACTTCAAAATACAATAGCCCCTATACAGCTTAATAGAAAAAGAGGCTGCCTCAAAAATCGCTTTTGAGACAGCCTCTTCTTCCGGACGGCCGCCAGCAACTCGTAAACCCGTGAACTTGTAAACTTGTAAACTCATTTATTCTCGGGCATTTCAAACGGTTTTTCCGTCTGCGGCACCACGGGGAGTTGTTTTTTGCGGCGGCGGCCGAAGAAAAATTCGGTGATGGTGTCGTACTCGCGGCGGTAGGAGATGTTGGCGCCGGTACGCTTGGTACGCAAGCCTGCCCCCGCCGATATGCCCCCGATGAAGTCGAGGTTCTGGCGGTAAAAGAAGGAGGCCCGGATGGTGCCGGATTTGTTGATCAGCCATTCCGCCGTCACGTCGGGCAGGAACTGGACGGTCTGCTGGATGTTCGACTGCAGCGGCACGTCGAAGGTGCTGCCGAAGGTGATGTTGAAGCGGTTGTCGAAAAACGGCTGGCTGACCGTCAGGTTCAGGTTGCTCTGGTTGATGTTGAAGCCCCGGCTGCCCTGGTCGATCAGGTTGCGGTTGTAGACCGAGCCGGTAAAGTTGACCGTAAGGTCGGTATTGCCTAAAATCCGCGACAGCAACTCGTTCAGGCGCTTGTTCACCTCGCCGAACAGCAGGCCCGACAGGGTGCTGTAGGCAAATTCCTCGAAGGGCCGGAAGCCGGCGCCCTGGGTGGCCTCGTAGGGATAAAAACTGTTGAACACGATCAGGCCGGACACCTGCTTGCTCAGCTCGTTGGGGTTCTTTTCGATCTGCTGAATGGCATAGGGCAAGGTCGGATCCCGGTTGAGGACGGAGTTGTCGAGCAGCTCCAGCTTGAAGTTCAGGGTAGGTTTGAACAGCTCGTCGGTCATCACCAGGATCACGTTCACATCGCCCCGGTACGTGTTCAGGGTCTTGTCGAGGGCCAGGCCCGACACCAGGGGCGCAAAGGACACGTTATCCGCCCGGTACACCGCCTCCACGTGCATAGTAGCGCCGTAAGGATCCCCTTTCCATTCAATATAGTTGTTGGCGCCGGGGCGCAGGTACAGCGGCTTTTTGATGAACGACTGGAAGCTGTAGGTGTAGCTGCCGTCCCGTAGGTCGAAGCGGCCCCGCAGCTGGAGCGGCTCGTTGGTGCCGGCGGTGATCTGCAGGTTGCCCGAACCGCGCCCCTTGATGATGTCGGCGGTCTGCTCGTCCAGGATCACTTCCATATTGACCATGGGGTTGGCCGTCATGCTCACCATGTAGGTCATCTTGGTACCACCGCTCTTGTAGCGCTCCCCGGTCATCTCCTGCCCGTACTTCTTTTCCACCATGAATTCGGCCAGGCCGCTTTCCCGCGAACGCGAAGGCGGCAGCGTGATATAGGAGCTGTCGGTTTCCGAGGCCGACACGTCGATGTTCATCAGCATGTCCTCCTGCGGCCCCACCAGTACCAGGGTGCCGGTGCCCATGGCGCGGCCGTAAAAATCCTGGTTGTCGTTATAGGTGGTATGGAGCAGCTCCATCTGGCGCGACACCACCTTGGCCACGAGGTCGAAGTCCATGTGGTTGAAGCTGCGGTGTTTGATCTTGCCCTGCACCTGGGCGGTATTGCCCAGGCGGTCATGGAGCTTCATCGTTCCGAAGTTGATCTCATCGGCCTTCAGCTCGATCTCGGTATCCTCGATCGTATAAAATACCTGGGTGAAGTTCACCTTCATGCCGGCATTCTTCAGCTGGCCGCGGCCCACGTAATCGCGGTTGGCGCCTTCGCCCAGGATATCCAGCTTGCCGGTAACGGTGCCCCGGAGGTCGGAAAACAGGAAGCCGATGAAGCGCTCCAGGATCTTTACCGGGTAATTGATCGGCTGGATGCTGATGCGGTCGCGGTGGGCGTTGGTCGAGTCCTTGAAGTCCAGGGCCAGGTCGAACAGGATCTGGTGGTCGGGATCGGCATTGCGGCCGTCGCCGGTGAGCAGGCCGGTCTGGTTGTTATAAAACAGGCCGGCACGCACCTGGCCGATGGAGTCCTGGTCGTAGCGCAATTGCTCGGTGCGCAGGTCGGCGGTGACGTTCATCCGGTTTTGGGGGTCTTCCACCTGGATGTCGCCCGACAGCAGGCCCTCGATGCGTTCCCGCGGCAGGAAGATGGGCATGAGGTCGCCGAGGTTGATGTTGCGCAGCGATACCAGCAGGTCGTTCCAGCTGCCGATCCCGGAGGGCTGGGTGCTGAGGCGGATCTCCTGGTCGGTTTCCCGCAGCACCACCTGGCCGTGCACCATGGTATTCTGGCGGAAGTCCAGCTCGCCGCCCTGCTCGATGTTCCAGGTTTTGCCGTTGAGCACAAAGAAGGAGGGATTGAGCCGCAGCTTCACCCCGTTGGCGAAGGTTTGCACCTGGGCGTCGAGGTTGGCCTGGTTGATGGTCTGGTTGGCGGTGGTGGTGATGGAAATGTCCGAAATATCGTTGCGGGCCTGCAGGCGCAGGTTGGTTTGCGGGAAGCGCAGGCTGTCGGTCACCACCGCGTCGTTGACCTGGCCGGTAACCACCAGGCGGTCCAGGTTGCCGTCGGCCTTCAGGTCCACATCCGAAAAGCGGTACTGGCGAAAGGCGAACTGGGGCACGGTAGCCACCACGTTCAGCGAGTTGGTGGCGATATCGATCGAACCGGACAGGTGGCTGAAGTCGAAGCCGGACAGCCGGCTGTCGAGCAGTTTTACGTAATCCTCCACCTCCCGGGTTTTGATGTCGAAGGTAAACGACTGGGGATGTACGGCTTTGCGGGGCGGTTTGATATAGGAGGGGTAGTAGCGGTTCAGGAACAGCTGGAAGGCATCCGGCAGGGCCTGGAGGTCGAAATTGCCCGTAAGGTTGGCGTCCAGCTCGTTCGACGACACCTGCAGCGTCTTCACGCCATTATGGGTATAGGAGGCGATGCTCAGCGAGTCGAAGGACAGCCGCCGGCCGTTTTGCAGCAGGGTGGCCGTGCCGATGCGGGCGCTGCCCGAGAAATCGCTCAGGGTCTTGCCCGTAAAGTTCAGGTCGAAGACTCCCTTCAGCACCAGCTCTTCCCGGGACAGTTGCAGGGCCTTCAGGTTCAGGTAGCTGATATCGGCATGGGCATCGAACCGGGGCATTTTGTCCCTGAAGTTGATGAGGCCGGCCAGGTGCAGGTCGGCATTGGGGTCCTTCAGGATAAAGTCGCCGTCCAGCAGCCCATTGTTCAGCCGCCCTTTGGCTTTGATATTCTGGTAGGTGTAGCGGTCGTAGTGCAGTTTCCGGATGGTGCCGTCGATGTTCACGTCCAGGTCTTTCCAGTCAAAGCCCTTCCCGGCCACCTTGCCGTCGAAGGCCAGCAGGCCCAGTTGGGAATTGCCCAGAAAGCGGCCCAGCTGGAAGTCGGACGTGGACAGCGTGCCCGAATAGCGGGGCGGGGCGCCGGAAGGAAACTTCATGTTCAGGTCGGTCACCAGCGTGCCCAGGTCGCTCTGGACGCGGCCGTAGGTGACAAAGTCGTTGAAAAAGCCGGTGAAGGTGCCGGTAAAGCTGAGGGATTTCAGGCTTTTCAGATCAGGGGTGGTCACGTTGCGGATCTGGGGCACGAAGCTGACGGCATCGGCATAGGTGGTGCGGAACTGGTTGGCCTTCAGGTTGACGTAGGTGGTATTCACGTCGGGCAGGCCGATCATGTCCAGGTCGCCATTAATATAGGTATTGGGCCCGGCCTGCACGGTCAGGTTCCTGGCCGAGAAGTCGTCCACCGTTCCCTTTGCCCGGCCGTTAAGGGTAAAGGTGCGGTTCCAGTCTTTCAGCTGGGGGGCGAAGAAGGCGATGTCGCCGGAGGTGACGCGGCTGTTGCGGAAGTTGGCCACCATGGTCACCGCATGGAGATAGTTCTTCATGCTGTCGATGTGGCCGAACTTCATGGCGTAGTAGTCGCCCAGCTCGCTGTTGTTGGTTTTGAGGTACAGCTTGCTGAACTCCATCATGGTGGGGAAAAAGCGGTAGTCGGCTTTGAGCGATTGCACGGCAAAGCCGCTGCGCTCCTTGGTGGCCAGGTCGATATGGGCGGTGATGGTGTCCTGCCGCCAGCGGAAGTGGGTGATGCGGCCGTTGATGACCCCGAACTCGAGGTGGCGGTCATCGAAATAGGTATACAGGTCGCGCTCCGTCTGGATGTCGTTTTTAAAGGTGCCGTTCTCGATCTTCAGGCGGTCGACGGCCACCTTCCAGTTCTGCGGGTTCCACTGCAGTACTCCCGGCAGGGGTGCCGGCCGGGGCTTGCGCTTCTTTCGCAGCGAATCGGGGCGGTTGCCCGTATAATCGTACATCCGGAAATAAGGACGCGTCAGCGAAAGGGAGGCGATATCCACCTCCCTGCCGGTAAGGGTAATGTTGCGGGCGTCCATTTCCAGGTAGCCCACCCGCACCTCCATGTCGGCGCCGACCCAGGCGTCCTTTTGCAGGAAGGAGACGTTTTTGAGCTCCACCTTCTTCAGGTTGAAGTGGATGCCGGCTTCTTTTTTCTTGCCGGTGGAGGGGCCGGAGGCAAAATAATCTTCCAGGTAACGATAGTTCCAGACCGAATCGGCACGTTGCAGCTTGATGACGGCGTTTTCCAGTCCTATATATTTAATGTCGGCCTTGTCTTTTAAAATGAACCAGTCGGTGATGCGCACCCGCAGGGCGCCGGCATACAGCAGGGTATCGCGGCGCTGGTCTTCCAGCAGCACGCCCTCCAGGTTCAGGCGGTTGAAAAAGCCGATGCTGACATGCTTGATCTCGATGCGGCTGCGCAGGTCGCGGGACAGCCGGGCTGTCACGCTGTGCACCAGCCAGTTTTGTCCCCATTCTGTTTGTACCAGCCCGATGGCCAAAAGGAGCACAAGCAGAAGGGAAAGAAGTATGCCCAGGAATATCCTTACTGCTTTCCTCAGAAGATGATGATTTAAATTGTAAAAGTAGCTATAAGCGCACTTCAAGCAAATTCGATACCGGCAAAAGAAAAACTATTAACAAAATTGCTCAGCCCGGTGGATAACTAAAGTTGGCGCTTCTTTCCTTACCTTATAGGGATGAAAACAATCCTCTTCCTCCTGCTGCTGCTGCCTATAGCCAGTCCTGACAAACCGCCAAAGGCGGCGGCGGTGGTGCTGGTGATCCACGGCGGGGCGGGCGCCATCAGCCGCCAGCAGTTGGGACCCGAAAGGGAAAAAGCGTACCGCGAAGGCCTGTTGCAGGCCCTGCAGGCCGGTTATGCCCTGTTGCAAAAGGGTGGCTCGGCCCTCGATGCCGTGGAAACGGCGGTACGGCTGCTGGAAGACAACCCGCTGTTCAATGCGGGCAAGGGGGCCGTATTTACCCAGGACGGCCGCAACGAGCTGGATGCCTCCATCATGGACGGCAACACCCTGGCGGCGGGAGCGGTAGCCGGGGTGACCACCGTCAAAAACCCCGTCAGCGCTGCCCGGGCCGTCATGGAAAAAAGCCCCCACGTGCTGCTGGCGGGGCCCGGCGCCGACCAATTCGCCGCCGAACAGGGACTCGACACGGTGCCCCCCTCCTATTTCCGTACCGACGAGCGCTGGAAGGGCTACCAAAAGTCCCGGCAGCAGGATTCGCTCCGCCGCCTGCCCGACAGCAGCCGCGACCACAGCCGGGTGCTCCCGGCGCCTGTGGATAAATTCGGCACGGTAGGCGCCGTGGCCCTGGACCGGCAGGGCAACCTGGCGGCCGCCACCAGCACCGGCGGCATGAGCAACAAAAAGTACGGCCGCATCGGCGACTCGCCCCTGATCGGGGCCGGCACCTATGCCAACAATGCCACCTGCGCCGTCAGCTGCACGGGCTGGGGCGAATACTTTATCCGCCTGGTGGTGGCCAAAACCGTCAGCGACCTGGTCGAATACAAAAAGTACCCCCTGCAGCGGGCCGCCAGCGAACTGATCCTGCAGCAGGTGCCCCGGCTGGGCGGCGACGGCGGCCTTATTGCCGTGGATAAGGCCGGCAACATTGCCCTACCGTTCAACACCGCCGGCATGTTCCGCGCCTACACCACTCCCCGGGGAGAACTGGTGGTGAAAATATATAAGGAATAAGGTATTGGTTAATTTGTTAATTGGTTAGTTGGGATATTCGGAAACCTTAACCGATCCTCTGTCGGGGCCTAATTCCTAATTCCCAATACCTAATTCCTGAATTCTTAATTGAACTCCTATATTTGCGGGAACTGTAATCTTTCTTTATGGCGCAACAATTTGAAGATTTCGATGCGAACCTGGCAGGTGAAGAAGGGAAGACCGAAGAGACGAAAACCAGCTGGTTCAAACGCATTAAGAAAGGAATCTTAACTCCTTCCTCTGAAAAAAAAGAAGCACCCGAGGGGCTGTGGACCAAATGTCCCGACTGCAATTACATCTGTACGGTAAGTGACCTGCGCGAGGCACATTTTGTTTGCCCCAAGTGCAACTACCACCACCGCATCGGCAGCAGCGAATACTACGACATCGTTTTCGACGATAAAGAATACACCGAACTGTTCGAAAATATCCGTTCCAAGGACCTGCTTGGCTTTACCGACCTGAAATCCTACCAGGTGCGCCTGGAAGAAACCTGGAAGAAAAGCGACCTGACCGATTCGATGCGGGTGGCCGTGGGCAAGATCGACGGCCAGGATATCGTCATCGCCTGCATGGACTTCGAGTTTATCGGCGGATCGCTGGGCAGCGTCATGGGCGAAAAATTCAGCCGGGCGGTGGACCATTGCATCGAGCACAAAATGCCCTACATGGTCATTTCCAAAAGCGGCGGCGCCCGCATGATGGAAAGCGCCTTTTCCCTGATGCAGCTGGCCAAGACCAGCGGCAAGCTCTCCCAGCTCTCCGATGCCGGCCTCCCCTACATCTCGATGCTGACCGACCCCACCTTTGGCGGCATCTCGGCCTCCTTCGGCATGCTGGGCGACCTCAATATCGCCGAACCCGGCGCCCTGATCGGATTCGCCGGCCCCCGGGTTATTAAGGAAACCATTAAAAAGGACCTGCCCCCCGGCTTCCAACGCAGCGAATTCATCCTGGAACACGGCTTCCTGGACTTTATCGTGGACCGGAAAGAACTGAAAAGCAAGCTGTCCAACCTGCTGACGCTTTTCTCCCATTAATTATTCACCCGTGCCCGCAATGCGCTCTCATCATGGATATTAAAAATCGCTCCGCCTATTTCGAGTATTATATTGAGGACAAGTACGTGGCCGGCATCGTGCTGACCGGAACGGAGATCAAATCGCTGCGGGCCGGCAAAGCGAGCTTCAACGACAGTTACTGCATTTTTCACGGCAATGAACTGTTCATACGCTCGCTGCACATAGCCGAATACACCTTCGGCACCGTCAACAACCACGACCCGGTACGCGAACGGAAACTGTTATTGAACCGCAGGGAACTAAAGAAAATGCAGGCCGCCATCAAGGAAAAGGGGTATACAATAATTCCTTTGAGGATTTTCCTTAATGAAAAAAATTTAGCTAAATTGGAAGTAGGATTGGCTAAAGGTAAAAAGCTGCACGATAAACGCGAAACCATCAAACAACGGGATACCCAAAGAGAAATCAAGCGTTATATCAAATAAGTTGACCTCATTTTCCGTTCACTATACAATAAATTTTCCCTCCATGAGAAAAATTCTCCTACTCCTGACCATTATTGTACTGAGCGCTGCTGCCCATAGCCAGAAGGTGGTCGGATACTGGTATGGTTCGGCTAACGTACAAAACGTGACGGCAAATAACTACCTGGTGGAACTGGTGCTGAAACAAAGCGGATCCAATGTGTCGGGCGTTCTGAATTATTATTTCAAAAACTCTTTCCGCAGCTTCAACCTGACGGGAAAATATAACCAGGCCACCCGCCAGCTGAATCTGTTCAACATCCCGGTAACTTATTATGCCTCCTCCGCCTCCCTGGAAGTGGACTGCATGATGGACTTCCAGGCCACCCTGATGGTCGCCAAAGCCGGCTCCACCCTGAACGGAAAGTTCGTGGGTAAAGGAACCTACAAGAATACCTGCCCGGAGCTCATTTTCGACCTGAAGCTGAATAAGGAAGTACAGGACCAGGATTCGGTGCTGAACGAGATCCGCCACGTCAAAGAGGCGCAACAGGTATGGAAGCCCTCTCCCATCGACACCGTCATCGGCACCAGGGTTATCCAGCGCCCCGTAGTGAACTTTGTCATTACCGACGAATTCAAAAAGCGCGAAACCGTCATTGCCGATGAAATCGAAGTGGATTCCGACTCCATCACCGTGGACTTCTACGACAACGGCGAGATCGACGGCGACTCCATTTCCGTTTTCTTCAATAAAGAGCTGATCGCCTTTAACCGCGGCCTCAGTACCAAGTCGGTTCATTTCTCCTTCGGCCTCGACCCCTCCAAGGACGTGAACGAACTGACCATGTTCGCCGACAACCTGGGACGCCTCCCGCCCAACACGGCCCTGATGCTGGTGTACGACGGCAGGAAACGCTACGACATCCGCCTCTCCAGTAACCTGCAAAAGAACGCTTCGGTACTGATCAAACGAAAGAAATCGGGCTCCAGCGCCCAAACCGGCCAGCAGGCGCTTTCTACGAAGTAAGCCTCACCCCCGGCCCCTCTCCACATGGAGAGGGTGCCCAAATCAGAAACTTTTCCTACTGGTTTGCAGCAATAAAAACACTTTAAAAGAGAAAAGCCTTTTCCAAGCGGAAAAGGCTTTTCTCTTTATACGAAAGTCTCAACTTCAACCCTTTGAGATAAGACTGTGGTTTGGGCACTCCTCTCCATGTGGAGAGGGGCCGGGGGCGAGGCCCGGGGGTGAGGCTAAAACATCGACGACTGCTTGCCGGGGCCGCCGGCGCCTTCCTTCACTTCCCACTGCATGGTGATGTTGCGGCCGAAATCCAGCAGCTTGGCGCCGATGGCTTTCCAGCCCATCACGTCCACCATCTTGGCCAGCTTGAACTTGTTGTGGTAGCGGATGTTATCGGGCTTGCCCTGTTGCACGATCAGTACCGGCTCCTCGTCGGTGGTCACCGCCTCCAGCGCATTGCCTTTGCCTTCCTTGATAAAGGTAAAGCGGCTGCGCAGCGTGCTGGTCTCGATCCGGAAGCGTTTTACATTGAACTGCTGCTTTTCGTTATCGAGGTACACGGCCGTGATCACTTTTTCGGGATCGAATCGTTCGAGGGTCATGATCGCCTGCGGGTCGAACTTCTGGGTCATTTCCTGGTCGGTAATCTCGTAGGAACCGTCGGTATACACCACCAGGATGCGGTCGTCGGCGTCGAAGTCGCCCAGGTCCCAGCCTTTGCCGTCGTGGTTCAGGCGGCCGAACTTGTCGTCGAACCATACGCGGATACTGCCCAGGGTGGCCACGCCGGCCTCCTTGAACTTCACCGAGCGCACGGGGTATTTCGTTACCTGGTTGCCGATGCTGTTGCGGCTCTTGATCTCGATCTCCTGGAAGTAGAACTCGAACTCCTTCTGGCGGGCGCTGCTGTTGGGACTGAGCACCACGCGCACCACTTCGGCCTCCCCGTTGGGATTGACGGAGAAGTAGTGCACCTTGCTTTTGTCCGATCCCTTGGTCAGGTCGTATTCCTTGTCGCGGGTGATGCCGGTAACGTTGAAGCGCTTGGCGAAGGTGGTGCCGCTTTCACCGTCCGTGTAGATCATGTTGTAGGTGGTGCGCTCGTCGTTGCGGCGGAAGATGGCGGCATGCACGATATCTTTTCCTACAAAGGCCTTGTCCTGCACCTTCAGCACCTTCATGGTGCCGCGGCGGGTGAAGATGATCACGTCGTCGAGGTCGGAGCATTCCACCAGGAATTCGTCCTTTTTCAGGCTGGTGCCGATAAAGCCTTCCGCCCGGTTGATGTACAGGCGGGTATTGGCGATGGCTACGTGCTTGGCCTCGATCACCTCGAATACCTTGATCTCGGTCTTGCGTTCCCTGCCCTTGCCGTATTTCTTCAGCAGGTTTTCGAAGTACGAGATAGCGTATTCGGTCAGGTGCTCCAGGTCGTACTGCACCTGTTTGATATCGGCTTCCAGCGCCCGGATCTGGGCGTTCAGTTCGTCGATATCGAGGCGGTAGATCCGGCGCACCGGCTTTTCGGTCAGCTTTAGAATATCCTCGCGGGTAACGCCGCGCCGTAGTTGCTTCGTAAACGGGACAAAGGCCTTGCCGATGGCTTCGATCACCTTATCCCAGGTTTCGTATTTCTTTTCCAGCTCCTTGTAGATCTTTTCCTCGAAGAAGATCTTTTCCAGGGAGGTATAGTGCCATTTCTCCTGCAGCTCGCCCAGCCTGATCTGCAGTTCTTTCTGCAGCAGGTCGCGGGTATTGTCGGCCGACACACGCAGCAGTTCGTTCACGCTGACGAAGTGCGGCTTGTTGTCGATGATGACGCAGGTATTGGGAGCGATGGAGATTTCGCAGTCGGTGAACTTATAGAGGGCGTCGATGGTGATGTCCGGCGAAATGTTCGGCGCCAGGTCCACCACGATCTCCACTTCCGCGGCCGTGTTGTCGGTTACCTTTTTGATCTTGATCTTTCCCTGGTCGTTGGCTTTCACGATCGAGTCGATCAGCTGCGTGGTGGTCACGCCGTAGGGAACGCTGCGGATGGCGAGGGATTTTTTATCGATTTCCTCGATATGCACCCGCACCTTTACCCTGCCGCCTCTCTTGCCTTCGTTGTAGTCGGTGACGTCGATCATGGCGCCGGTGAGGAAGTCGGGGTAGAGCGTATAGGCTTTGCCTTTCAGGTATTTGATCGAGGCCTGTATCAGTTCCACGAAGTTGTGGGGCAGGATCTTGGTCGCCAGGCCCACGGCAATGCCTTCGGCGCCCTGCGCCAGCAGCAGCGGGAACTTTACGGGCAGGGTGACCGGTTCGTTCTTACGGCCGTCGTAGCTCAGTTGCCATTGGGTGGTTTTGGGGTTGAACAGCACTTCCAGGGCAAACTTGCTCAGGCGCCCCTCGATGTAGCGGGCGGCGGCGGCATCGTCGCCGGTGCGCACGTCGCCCCAGTTGCCCTGGGTATCGATCAGCAAGTCTTTCTGGCCCATGTTCACCAGGGCATCGCCGATGGAGGCGTCGCCGTGGGGGTGGTACTGCATGGTCTGGCCGATGACGTTGGCCACCTTGTTGTAGCGGCCGTCGTCCATTTCCTTCATGGCGTGCAGGATGCGGCGCTGCACGGGCTTCAGGCCGTCCTCCACGGCGGGCACGGCCCGCTCCAGGATCACGTAGGAAGCATAATCGAGGAACCAGGTCTTGTACTGGCCGTTGATCCCCAGGTCGGTCTGAACGTGTTCGTAATTCTTATTCTTCGTAGTGCTCATTGAGTATGTCGGGTTATAATAATCTGTTTTTAATTCGCTCCTTGTCGCAAAGCAGTCCGTTTCAGGCGGTGGCGGCGTCTTCGGGGGCCGGGGCTTCTTCGCTGCGGCCGGTCTTCAGCCGCACCTCGAACTCCTTCCAGCCTTTGGAGGGGTCGCCGTTGAGCTCCACCTTTCCTTCCGACTGGAGGGCTTTCAGGCGCCAGAGCAGGAAAACGTCGCCCGTTTTGAGCTTCATTTTCGAGAGGATCTGCCCCATAGCCCTTCCCCCTTTTTGCCAGTCGGCGGAGAGGCCCTGCAAAATAGCGGCATCGTAGAAAGAAGCGTCTTTGGAGGCGATCTTTTTGCCCCCCTCGAGGATGCGGACAAAAGCGTTCTCGCGGCTCAGGCGGTTCCACTCGTCCGGGTCGATCTCGAATTCGGAGGCGGTCACCGCCCGGTTCAGCTTTTTAGCCTTCCGGTATTCCGATGGCGGGATCTCGTGGAGGGTGGTGGGGTAAAAGATGCCGCCCTTTTCGTTGAGGAAGGGGAGGTTGTTCATGTACAGCACGAACACCCGGCCGGCGAGTTCTTTCAGCTGGGAGATCAGCCAGTAGTAGCCGCAGACGTCGTGGCCGTTCTGGCCCATCCAGATCCACAGCACCTCTTTGGGGCTTTCTTCCAGTTCCCGTTTGAGCTGGTGCACCGCCAGGCGGTCGTCCACCATGGAGGTAGTGTCGCCATAGGGCGATGCCAGCAGCAGCTCCTGCCACCAGGCCTTGCGTTGCTGCCAGCCTTCGGGGGCCGACAGCTGGTCCAGCGGGCCCACGGCATAATCGTCCTTGATCTGGAGGATCTTTCCCTGCAGGGCCGCGTCCAGTTCCATTGCCTTTTCCAATACCGCTATATCCGCTTCCTGAAAAACAATATGAATCATCTTAGGGAAATTTAAAATACAGAATGTAAAATGTAAAATATAAAATAAGGAAGAATCCCGGCAGTGAAGTTTGCCTGTAAGTAATAGGTTCATCGGCTTCGCGTTACCAATGCCTTCATCCATATTTTACATTTTATATTTTACATTCTCCATTTTACATTTAATATCTACGCTGTCGCTTCTTCCACGGTATCCAGTTCCACCCGAAGGTTGTTGATGATGAATTCCTGGCGGTCCTGGGTGTTTTTGCCCATATAGTATTCCAGCAGGTGCTGGATGTGGTCGCCATGCTCCAGGATCACCGGCTGCAGGCGCATGTCGTCGCTGATGAAGCGGGCGAACTCGTCGGGGCTGATCTCGCCGAGGCCCTTGAAGCGGGTGATCTCCGGCTTGGCGCCCAGCTTTTTCATGGCGGCCTGCTTTTCGGCTTCCGAGTAGCAGTAAATG
This sequence comes from Huijunlia imazamoxiresistens, assembly GCF_037132455.1. Lineage (NCBI taxonomy): Bacteria > Pseudomonadati > Bacteroidota > Chitinophagia > Chitinophagales > Chitinophagaceae > Huijunlia > Huijunlia imazamoxiresistens. Next base: position 359,443 of record NZ_JBBBEI010000003.1, read on the forward strand.
GTTTCCTGCTTGTTGCGCACCCGGAACAGGGGCGTTTCCAGGATATAGATATGGTCCTTCTTCACCAGGTCGGGGAAGAACTGCAAAAAGAAGGTCATGATCAGCAGGCGGATGTGCATGCCGTCCACGTCGGCATCGGTGGCGATGACGATGCGGTTGTAGCGCAGCCCGTCCAGGCCGTCCTCGATGTTGAGGGCGTGCTGCAGCAGGTTGAGCTCTTCGTTCTCGTACACCACTTTCTTGCTCATGCCGAAGCAGTTGAGGGGTTTGCCCCTCAGGCTGAACACCGCCTGGGTGTCTACGCTGCGGGCCTTGGTAATAGAGCCGGAGGCCGAGTCGCCCTCGGTGATAAAAATGGTCGACTCCTTTTGAAGGGCAAAGAAGGCTTCTTTGCCCTTGACCGGGGGCTCGTCGTTGAGGTGCACCTTGCAGTCGCGCAGCTTGCGGTTGTGCAGGTTGGCCTTCTTGGCCCGTTCGTTGGCGAGCTTTTTAATGCCGGCCAGCTCCTTGCGTTCGCGCTCGCTCTGCTCGATCCGCTTTTTGAGGGCGTCGGCGGTAGCGGGATTCTTGTGCAGGTAGTTGTCGAGCTCGCGGGACAGGAAGTCGGTCACGAACTGGCGCATGCTGGGGCCGCCTTCATCCACGTTCAGCGAGCCCAGCTTCGTTTTCGTCTGCGATTCGAAGACCGGCTCCACCACGCGTACCGATACGGCCGCCACGATGCTCTGGCGGATGTCGGCGGCGTCGTAATCTTTTTTAAAGAAATCGCGGATCACCTTTACGTAGGCTTCGCGGAACGCCTGCTGGTGGGTACCGCCCTGGGTGGTATGCTGGCCGTTGACGAAGCTGAAGTAGTCTTCGCCGTAGTCGCTGTTGTGGGTAAGGGCCACTTCGATGTCGGTCCCCTTGAGGTGGATGATGGGGTAGCGCAGCTCGTCGGCATTGGTTTCCCGCTCCAGCAGGTCCAGCAGGCCGTTGCGGCTGATATAGGTTTTGCCGTTAAAAATAATGCGGAGGCCGGCGTTCAGGAAGCAATAGTTCCAGATCTGCTTTTCCAAATAAGCCGGCAGGAACTGGAAGTTCTTGAATACCGAATCGTCGGGGATAAAGGTCACCAGGGTACCGTTGTTCTGGTCGGTGGCCGACTCGCGGTATTCCTTCACCAGCACGCCGCGTTCGAATTCGGCTTCTTTCATGCGGCCGTCGCGCACCGAGGCCACTTTAAACCAGGTGCTGAGGGCGTTCACCGCCTTGGTACCCACGCCGTTCAGGCCCACGCTTTTCTGAAAGGCCTTGCTGTCGTACTTGGCGCCGGTATTGATCTTGCTCACCACGTCCACCACCTTGCCCAGGGGGATGCCCCGGCCGTAGTCGCGAACGGTTACCTGCTTGTTTTCGATGGTGATCTCCACGGTCTTGCCATGGCCCATGGTGTATTCGTCGATACAGTTGTCGACCACCTCCTTCACCAGTACATAGATACCATCATCGGGACTGCTGCCGTCGCCCAGTTTACCAATGTACATGCCCGGGCGCAGGCGGATGTGCTCGCGCCAGTCCAGGCTTTTGATACTGTCTTCGGTATAGTTGTACGTTTCTTTTTTTACTTCTGCCATAGAAAATCAGTTTCCCGGATACCCGGAAATGACGGGTTAAAAAGTGTGTAAATCTATCAGCTTTTTGCCGTTCCGCCCTTTATGGTGGATAAAAAGCCCGTACCGGGCCTGCGTGGGGCAAACCGGAAGGGGTTTTCCCGCTCCGGATGAGACCGCTTGCAAGGGCAGCCGGTCAGGGGAAGGGGAGCCGGAACCGCGGGCAAATATACGTAAAAACAGGGGTCCGTTTGCTAATTTTTTTAGCTAAATTTCTGCAAACCCTGTGCTTCACCTACAGGATAAAACACTGATAATCAACGTTATAAAGTTTTAGCACTTTTTCTGCATCGGATTCATCCCGGCTTCGCCGCAAATCCCCTAATTTTGGCGCGGATTACCGAATTATGGATGAGCATGGCGGCTCTCCATCGGCCCGATTACCCATTATTCATTTACTTACTGACCCATAGTAACTGTTGTTAAAAACCACCAAAAGGAGGACGTTATGTATTCGTATGGATTGCTGGAACCCGGATGTTACTACCTGGTACAGGAAAAAACGGACGCACCCATTTCACTGATAAAGGTGACCATGGAGTCGGATTACTGTATGTATGTATTTACTTACGACGACCAGATGGTCACCGGCTGGAAACGTAAAATTGACCCGATCTTCGATATTATTGAATGCCTGAGCGACGAAGCCGTGGAGGCCTGGGAAAAGCATTACAATAATAATAATGAGGACGCCTATTACGAGGAAGACTCGGAAGAATAGTTCCTGAGTTCCTGAGTTTCTAAGTTCCGGAGGGTAAAGAATTTTGTCCACGGGCGAACAAGTTAATGTTAAAATTGACCTTGTTCGCCCGTGACTTCATTTTATTCCTACCCTGATACCGCCCCTCCCCAGCGGCGAAGCCAACTTTGGAACTCAGAAACTCAGGAACTTAGAAACTACTTCAGCCGTACCCGCCTGAGTTCCAGCAAATTCAGCGCATTGGGCCGCAGGCCCTCCACTCCCGGCTGCACCAGCCGGATCACCACGTCGTACCAGAGCGGCACTACGGGCGCATCGGCAATTACCTGCTGGTCGGCCTGCCGGTAAAGGTGGTAGCGGACCGAATCGGAGGTTTCGGCCAGGGCTTTTTCAAACAGGGCGTCGAACTGCGGGTTGCGGTACCGCGTATAGTTGGGCGGCGCCGGGTTTTTGGAATAAAATACCGACAAATAGTTTTCCGCATCCGGGTAGTCGGCGATCCAGCTGGCCCGGAAAAATAGGGCCCTCCCACCTGCCGTCAGCTCCAGCAGCAGCGACTTCTGAATAATTTCCACCTCTACCTTTATCCCGATCTCTTCCAGTTGCTTCGCCAGGTAATCGGCCATGCCGGCATAGACCGGGATGCTCAGCAGCTTTACCGCGGGGGTATGCCCGGGGCCAAAGCCGGCCTCGGCCAGCAGCTGCCGCGCTTTTACCGGGTCATAATGGTAGCCCTTCACCGCCACCGAATCAAAAGACGGCAGCCCGGCGGGCACAAAGCCCGACTCGGCCGGGATGCCCAGCGAGTTGCGGAGGTACAGGATCATCTTGCGGCGGTCGAAGCCGTAGTTGATGGCCTGCCGCACCTTTTTGAGGCGGGTGGGTGCCGCCTGCACCAGCGGGTTGGTACTGTCCACCAGCAGGCCGAAGTACTCAATATTTAAATAAGGATGGGTTTGCAGCCGAATTTTATCCTGCCATTCCGGGCGGAGGGTACCCCTCTTGGTCAGCACTTCATCCTTGAAAGAGGCGTCGATATCGGAAATGAAGTGGAGCTTGCCCTGGCGGAACAGCAGGAACTCGGTGGCCTTGCTGTCGGCAAAGGACACCTTGACGCCGTCGAGGTAGGGCAGGCGGGCGCCGGTCCTATCCCGCTCGAAATAGCCCCGGTGCTTTTTCAAAATCAGCGCCTGCCCTTCCTCCCAGGCCACGAACCGGAAGGGGCCGGAGCCCACCGGGTGGCGGCGGAAGTCGGCGCCCCAGCGGTCTACCGCCTCCCGGGGCACCACCGAACAGTACTGCATGGACAAAATACCCAGCACCGGGTGGTAGGGCCGCAGCAGCTTCAGCTGGAAAACCGAGTCGTTCAGGGCCCGGAAGCTCTCGGCTGTATCTACCTTTCCCCGGAAGATCCACGAGCCGGGAGAAGCCGTGCGGGGGTCCATCAGCCGGTTGAGGCTGTAGGCCACGTCCCCGGCCACCAGCCGGCGGCCCTTGCCGCCCGGGAAGCAGAGGTCGTCGTGGAAATACACGCCGGGCCGCAGGTAAAAGGTATAGGTGCGCCGGTCGGGCGACACCTCCCAGCGGGCAGCCAGGGACGGCACCACCTGCAGGCTGCTGTCCACCTCCACCAGCGTATTGTACAACTGGTGCACCGCCCACATGATCGACTGGTTGCGGGCAAAGGCCGGGTCCAGGGAGGCTAGGCCGGAGCTTTCGTTGTAGTGCAGCCACTGCCCCTCCTCCTGCTGGCTGCTGTAGCAGGAAACCAGGAGAAAAAGAAAGGGAAGGACGGTAAAATAGTTATGACGGCGGAACATATTATCTTCGGAAGCCGTCTAAATTAGCGAACTATTCCCTGTCCCCCTAATTCACTACCATGAAAATACCCATGGCCTCATCGCATGCGCCCTCCTTTCTTCGTACTTCGTACCTCCTACTGCGTACCTTCCTTCCCAGCCTCCTCGCCCTCTCCTGCTACGGCCAGCCCCAAAAAACCTTTACCCGCCAGGACAGCCTGCGGGGCACCAACACCCCCGAGCGGGCCTGGTGGGACGTGAAGCAGTACAACCTGAACATCCGGGTGGACGTAACCGACCGCTCGGTCCGCGGCTACAACCAGGTAACCTTCGCTACCCGGAAGCCGGGGACAGGCAAAATCATGCAGATCGACCTGCAGCCGCCCATGGAGCTGGAAAAGGTGGAGGACGGCACCGACGACCGCCGCCCCCTGCCCTTCCGCCGCGACGGTAATGTGTACTACATCGACTTTGGAAATAAAAAATTCGACACGGGAACCCGTCAATCGGTAGACCTTTATTTCAAGGGCAAGCCCCGGGCGGCCGTGCAGGCGCCCTGGGACGGCGGCTGGGTGTGGGCCACGGACAAAAAGGGCCGCCCCTGGCTGACCGTAGCCTGCCAGGGACTGGGCGCCAGCGTATGGTACCCCTGCAAGGACTACCAGGCCGACGAACCGGACGAAGGCGCCCTGGTGGCCGTGCGGGTGCCCGACACCCTGGTGGCGGTGGCCAACGGCCGGTTGTTGGACAAAACGCCGGCGGGGCCGGGCGAGGTCCTTTTTGCCTGGCAGGTCAAAAGCCCGATCAACAACTACAACCTCGTGCCCTATATCGGCAAATACGTGAACTGGACCGAAACCTATGCCGGCGAAAAAGGCCCCCTGGCCTGCAGCTACTGGGTGCTCGACTACAACCTTGAAAAAGCAAAGGAGCAGTTTGCCCAGGTGCCGCGGATGCTGAAGGCGCTGGAGTACTGGTTCGGCCCTTATCCTTTTTACGAAGACGGCTACAAGCTGGTGGAGTCGCCCCACCTGGGGATGGAGCACCAGAGCGCCATCGCCTACGGCAACGGCTACCGCAACGGTTACCTGGGCGTTGACCTGTCCGGCACCGGCTGGGGACTGAAATGGGATTATATTATCGTGCACGAAAGCGGGCACGAATGGTTCGGCAACAACATCACGACCAAAGACATTGCCGACATGTGGGTGCACGAGGGATTTACCGACTATTCCGAAACCCTGTTCACCGGCTACTACTTCGGACAAAAGGCCGCCGATGCCTATGTCCAGGGCCTGCGCCACAAGATCGCCAACGACCGGCCGGTGATCGGGCATTACGGCGTGAACGAAGAAGGCAGCCCCGACATGTATTTTAAAGGCGCCAACCTGGTGCACCTCCTGCGCCAGCTCGTGGCCGACGACGAAAAGTTCCGGCAGCTGCTGCGGGGCCTGAATAAAACTTTTTACCACCAGACCGTCACCACCGGCCAGGTGGAGGCCTACCTGTCGAAGGAAAGCGGCAAGGATTTTTCCAAAGTCTTCGACCAGTACCTGCGGACGGCCCAGGTGCCGGTGCTGGAGCTGAAAGCGGCGGAGGGCTTTTTGGACTTCCGCTGGACCAACTGCATCGACGGCTTCAACATGCCCGTAAAGCTTACCAACGGCCAGTGGCTGCAGCCCACCCCCTCCTGGCAAAAAACGGAATGGAAAAATGCCGGTATTAAATCCGTAACCGCTGATCCGAATTTTTATATCAAGGTGAAGAAGGGATAAAGGGCTTACTTTATTAAATAAATTAATAGAGAATGACCTTAATCGAGCCTCAAATAAACCCTTTATTTCTATTATTCGCAGGAATTGGAATCGGTTTATTGATTGCCACTGTGTATTGGAAAAATAAGCGGAAATAAATCATAGCCTCCCTGACTCATAGAAAATTCCCTGCCTTATGGCTGTCGATTGAGGACTCATTTTGAAGCAACAAACATAAAGCTGGTGACAACCTGTAGAGCTGTCATGCCGACCGCAGTGAGGCATCCCGTCGGGAATGAAAAGCTGTTACTATTCGAAGGAGAGGTTTCCTGTCGCAGAAAAATACTTTTCGAGTATCGGCGGGATGCCTCACTGCGTTCGGCATGACAGTCTTACAACTGTCCTTTTACTTCTTGCCTCGAATAACCACCCTCTCCAAAACCAGAAACCCATAACCTAATACCAACCTGCCAAACGCCTTAACAGACGGACTCCTAACTCAGGAACTCAGGAACATAGGAACTCAGGAACGGCCCCCAACCCGTAAACTCGTAAACCCGTAAACTCCCAAACTCGTTACTTTTGCCCGCATGAGCACCATCCGCCGGCAGACCATTATCTCTTCACTCCTTATTTATATTGGCTTTGCCTTCGGCGCCCTGAACACCTACCTGTTTACCCGCGACGGCATTTTCACCCCCGAGCAATACGGCCTTACCCGGGCCTTTATCGTGATGGGGCAGTTCTTTTTCGGCTTTGCCGGGTTCGGCATTTCGTCGGTGATCTATAAGTTTTACCCCTACTATAAAGACAACCTGCCTGCCCAAAAGAACGACCTGCTGACCGTAGGCCTGCTGGTTTCGCTGGTGGGCTTTATCCTGACCGCCTCGGGCGGACTGCTGTTCGAAAATATCGTGGTGCGGAAGTTCATCGATAAATCGCCGCTGATCCTGCGGTATTACTACTGGGTGTTTCCCTTCACCTTTTTCCTGCTGTACTTTTCGGTGCTCGAATCCTATGCCTGGAGCCTGGGCAAGACCATCGTTCCGAATTTTTTGCGGGAAGCGGGTTTTCGCATTTCCACGACGCTGCTGATCGTGCTGTTCCTGGTTACGGGAAAGAATTTCGACCTGTTCATCAAGCTGTTTTCCCTGCTGTATGCCTTCAGCTTCGTAGCCCTGGTGGTCTACCTGGTCCGGCTGAAGGAGTTCAACCTGGTGAACCAGGTCAGCCGGGTAACGGTCAAGTTCCGCAAAAAGATCCTGGCGCTGATCGGCTTCGTATACGGGGGCTCGCTGGTGAACGTGGCGGCCCAGAGCGTCGACTTTTTGGCCATCGCCTCTTTTAAAGGCCTGCAATACGGGGCGGTATTCGATTTCAGCAACTACGTGGCCAATGTCATCCAGGTGCCGCAGCGCAGCCTCGTATCGGTCTCCATCTCACCGCTGGCCCGCGCCTGGAAAGACAAGGACTACGCTACGATCGACCGCATTTATAAGCGGTCCAGCATCAACCTGCTGCTGGTGTCCACCTTTTTGTTCGGCATCATCTGGCTCAACTACGACAGCGGTGTGCGGCTGCTGGGCCTGAACCCGATCTATGAAGAAGGGAAATGGGTATTCTTCCTGCTGGGGGTAAAAAATATCGTGGATATGGGCACCGGGGTCAACGGCCAGATCATCGGCACCTCCACCTACTGGCGGTTCGACTTTTTCAGCGGCATCATCCTGCTGCTGCTCATCATTCCCCTCAACATCTTTATGGTCCGGCGGTTCGGCATTATGGGCTCGGCCTGGTCGGGACTGATCTCGTACCTGGTCTACAATACCATCCGGGTGCTGTTTCTAAAATTCAAATTCAACCTCCAGCCCTTTTCGGCCCGGACCGTCTTCATCCTACTCAACGCCCTGGGCAGCTACCTGGTAGCATATTACCTGTTTCAATCTTTTACCGGCTGGACCGGCATTTTCCTGCGGAGCATCGTCTTCGTATTGCTGTTCATCGGCATCACCCTCTACTTCCGCCTCTCCCCCGACCTGCAGCCGGTGCTGGAAACCCTGAAGAAAAAGCTGGGCATACGAAAGGCCGTTCCGGAAGGAATTGGCAATGAGCAATAATGCCATTTTAACGTTGATTGACCGGGAGGAGCAGGAAGCCTGAAGGGCTTCACTGTGAATAGCCCCGGGTGAAACCCGGGGTCAGCAGTAGTTCATTACGACAACCCCAGCGGGGTTGATTGTGGGACCCACGGTAAACAGGCAGCCCAGAATTCGAAAGGCATTCCGAAGAATCCGTTAGAATGGAAACCTTTTATTAATTCAACAGGACACAATCAACCCCGTTGGGGTTGTCGTGACAAATCCCGGCCGTTCCCCGGGTTTCACCCGGGGCTATTCACAGTGAAGCCCTTCAGGCTTCCTTGGGGCGCAATTATCAATGGAGAAAACAGATTACCGGGCAATCGCCGTGTCGCCGGCCGGCACAACGCGGCCGCAGCCGATGAAGCGCTTGGACCAGTAGGCCTCGTTCAGGTCGGAGACCATGACGCCGCCGGTGGTGGAGGCATGGACGAATTTGGTGTTGGTGAGAAAAAGCCCCACGTGCGACACGCCGCCGCTGGTATTAAAGAAGACCAGGTCGCCTTCCTTCAGTTCCGTGGGTTCGATGCGCTGGGTATAGCCGTATTGCTCGGAAGCGGTGCGGGGCAGCAGGGTGCCGTAAGAAGCGGAATAAAGCGTTTGCACGAAAGCCGAACAGTCGATGCCGTCCTTGCTGCTGCCGCCGTACTGGTAGCGGACGCCGTACCATTCGTCGATGGCGGAAAACAGGCGGAGGTTGTGCAGCTGCTCCACTTCGGTGTTGAGCAGGATGGCGTATTTCAATTGGAGGTGGCTGGCGTTTTCGATCAGGAAATTGCCCGCTGCGGCCACGGGAGCCGCAAAAACAGCGGCCGGCGGCGGTGCTACCGCCACGCTTTTATCAGCGGCCGGGCCGGCGCCCAGGTCCACCGTGATATCGTCGAGAAATTTAACCTCAGCTTGACTTATCCTTTCTTTCTTTTGCTTTCCTTTTTGGGCCCAGGCAGATGGAAAACCGGCAAAACCCAGGACCAGCGCAAAAGAAACCACCAGTTTTTTGACCATTTTGTTATCAGTTTTTTAACGAAAAAAAAGGGCCGCGAAAATAGAACTATTTTCTCACAGGCTGTGGATTAATTGCCGTCAAAAGCTGCCGCCCGCTGCGGCTTTGGCCGTAAATTGCATTCATTTCCAGGGCTGCCGGCCGGACGGGGTCCGTACCCGGTACACAAAAAAATCGTTCCGCTGCCCGCAGCGGAGCTCCATCACATATACCGACAAAAGAAGATCAGGAAGATGAAGTTTTCGCATTTGCACGTACACACCCAGTATTCGCTGCTCGACGGGGCGGCCGCTATCCCCTCGCTTTACAAAAAAGCGATCAAGAACAACATGCCCGCCCTGGCCATCACCGACCACGGCAACATGTTCGGCGCCTTCGAGTTCGTGGCCGAAGCCTACAAACACAAAAACGACGACGGCAGCCTGAAGGTGAAGCCGGTGGTGGGCTGCGAATTCTACGTGGTGGCCGACCGCACCCGCAAAAGCTTTTCCAAGGAACAAAGGGACGAACGCTTCCACCAGGTGCTGCTGGCCAAGAACGCCACCGGCTACAACAACCTGCTGAAGCTCACCTCCGCGGGTTACGTGGAGGGCATGTACAGCAAATACCCCCGCATCGACAAAGAACTGATCGAAAAATACCACGAGGGCCTCATCGCCACCACCTGCTGCATCGGCGCCTACGTGCCCCAGACCATCCTGCACGACGGCGAGGAAAAGGCCGAGCAGGAATTCAAATGGTGGCTCGACCTCTTCGGCGAGGACTACTTCATCGAGCTGCAGCGCCACAACATGCAGGAGCAGGAAACCATCAACCAGGTGCTGCTGAAGTTCGCCAAAAAGTACAACGTGCCGGTGATCGCCACCAACGACAGCCACTATACCGACCAGGACGACTACAACGCCCACGACATCCTGCTGTGCATCAACACCGGCGAAAAGCAAAGCACCCCCGGCTTCGACGACTTCGTCAACGACGACGCCAACCTCAAAAACCGGCGCTTCAAGTTCCCCAACGACCAGTTCTACTTCAAGGGAACCGACGAAATGACCAAGCTGTTCAGCGACATCCCCGAGGCCATCGACAACACCAACATGATCGTGGACCGGGTGGAGCTGCTGAACCTCAAAAAAGATATCCTCCTGCCCAACTTCCCTATTCCCAAAGAGTTCCAGGTGCATGCCGACAACAACCTGAACCAGTGGGAATACCTGCGCCACCTCACCTACGAAGGGGCGCGCAAACGCTACGGAGAGATCATCCCCTCCACCCAGGAACGCCTCGACTTCGAGCTGTTCACCATCAAGACCATGGGTTTTGCGGGCTACTTCCTCATCGTGAGCGACTTTATCACCAAGGGACGGGAGATCGGCGTGTTCATCGGGCCGGGCCGCGGATCGGCGGCCGGTTCGGCGGTGGCGTATTGCATCGGCATCACCAATATCGACCCCATCAAGTACGACCTGCTGTTCGAACGTTTCCTGAACCCCGACCGGAAGTCGATGCCGGATATCGATACGGACTTCGACGACGAAGGCCGCCAGAAGGTCATCGACTACGTGGTGCAGAAATACGGGCAGAACCAGGTGGCCCAGATCGTCACCTACGGTACCATGGCGGCCAAGATGAGTATCAAGGACGTGGCCCGCGTGCTCGACCTGCCGCTGATGGAGGCCAACATCCTGGCCAAGATGGTCCCGGAAAAGCCGGGCATCGAGCTGGGCCGCGTGCTGCAGGCGCCCCTGACCGCCAAGGACGGTGAAAAGTCCCTGGAGGAAAAAGAAGGCCTGGGCCCCGACGACCTCGAAAACATCCGGCGCCTCCGCGAAATCTATAACGGCGACGACATCCGCGCCCAGGTGCTGCACGAAGCCGAACGGCTTGAAGGCTCGGTCCGCAACACCGGCATCCACGCCGCCGGCATCATCATCGCCCCCGAAGACCTTACCAACATCATCCCGGTCTGCACCGCCAAGGACTCCCCCCTCTGGGTGACCCAGTTCGAAGGCAAGATCATCGAGGATGCCGGCGTCATCAAGATGGACTTCCTGGGGCTGAAGACCCTTACCATCATCAAGAACGCCCTGGAGATGATCCAGGAGAACCATGGCCATACCATTGTCATCGACGACATCTCGCTGACGGACGAAAAGACCTACCAGCTGTACCAGAAGGGCGAGACCATCGGCACGTTCCAGTTCGAGAGCCCCGGCATGCAGAAGTACCTGAAAGAATTGAAGCCGGACCAGTTTGCCGACCTTATTGCCATGAACGCCCTGTACCGCCCGGGACCGATGGCCTATATTCCCCAGTACGTCGACCGGAAGCACGGCCGCGAGGAAGTGACCTACGACCTGGCCGAAATGGAGGAATACCTGAAAGAAACCTACGGGATCACGGTGTACCAGGAACAGGTGATGCTGCTGGCCCAGAAGATCGGCGGCTTTTCCAAGGGCGATGCCGACGTGCTGCGGAAGGCGATGGGTAAAAAGGACCGGAAGACCCTGGACAAGATGAAGGGCAAGTTCATCGAAGGGGCCGTGGCCAAGGGCCATGACGCCAAGGTGCTGGAAAAGGTATGGACCGACTGGGAAGCCTTTGCCCAGTACGCCTTCAACAAGTCGCACTCCACCTGCTATGCCTTCGTGGCCTACCAGACCGCCTACCTCAAGGCCCACTACCCGCCCGAGTACATGTCGGCCGTACTGAACAACGCCGGCTCCATTGAAAAGCTCACTTGGTTCATGGAAGAATGCCAGAACATGGGCCTGAAGGTGCTGGGACCGGACATCAACGAATCGCTGAAAGGCTTTGCAGTGAACGCCGCCGGCGAGATTCGCTTCGGCCTGGGCGGACTGAAAGGCGTGGGTGAGGCGGCCGTGGAAAGCATCATCGAGGAGCGGAAGAAAAACGGCGTCTACAAAGACATTTACGATTTCATCAAACGCATCAACCAGCGCACCGTCAACAAGAAGACGCTGGAAAGCCTGGCCTATGCCGGCACCTTCGACTGTTTCAAGGAGCTGCACCGGGCCCAGTATTTCACGGCGGCGGACGGCAAGCCGGAAACCGGCCTGGACCGCATCATCAAGTTCGGCAACATGGTGCAGACCGAATCGGCCAACAAGAAAGTCACCCTGTTCGGCGACCTGTCCACCCAGGAACCCATCGAGCCGCCGCTTATCCCGCCCTGTGCGCCCTGGCCGCTGATCGAACAGCTGGACAAGGAAAAAGAGGTGACCGGCATTTACCTGAGCGGTCACCCGTTGGACCATTACAAGTTCGAATACCGGCATTATGCCATTACGCCCCTGAGCGAATTCAACGAGATCAAGGAAGCCAACTCGCTGAATATGGCGGGCCGGGCCGTCAAGCTGCTCTGCCTGGTATCGGGCGCCAACCACCGGATCTCCAAGCAGGGCAACAAATTCGGCGCCTTCACCATCGAGGATTTCTCGACCAAGTCGGAGCTGATGCTGTTCGGCGACAACTACGTCCGGTACAACAACTATTTTCAGCCGGGACAGGCCCTGTTTATTTCGGGCTCCTTCAACAAGCACCGCTACCGCGACGAGATCGAGTTCACCATCACCGGCATCACGCTGGCCGAGAACGTCAAGAGCATGCTGCTGCGGCAGCTGGTGCTGGAAATGGATATCCGCAGCGTAGGGGTGGAAATCGTGTCCTTCCTGGAGGAGAACATGAAAAAATACCCCGGCAAGGCCGGCCTGAAGATCGTGGTCAAGGACCCGAGGGAACAAATCAAGATCAGCCTGTCGTCGCTGGAAAACGGCTTTGAAATGAACCACGAAATGATCTCTTTCCTGCAAACCCAACCGGAGATCGAGGTGTCGGTAGCGACGGCCTAGGAAGGGGGAATTGGTTCATTGGTTCATTGGGGTATTAGGATATTAGGCAGAACCTTTCTGCTGTCAAGGCCCAATTAACCAATGAACTAATTCCCGCTCGCAGAGCTGCCATTTCAGCTTTAACGCTGACAACACAGCAGGATAATTGGATTGGAGTTAAATTTGTGCAACCAACTCAATTGTTTGAATTAATAAATAAATACAATTATGGCTAAAGCATTCACCGACGCAAATTTTCAGAACGATGTATTAAGCTCCGATAAATTGACGGTTGTGGACTTTTGGGCGGAATGGTGTGGACCTTGCCGTGCAATCGGACCCGTTATTGACGAATTATCCAAAGAGTACGACGGCAAAGTGAATATTGGCAAAGTAAACGTGGACGAGAACCCGCAGATCAGCATGAGCTACGGCATTACCAGCATCCCCGCCATCCTGTTCATCAAGAACGGCCAGGTAGTGGACAAACTGGTAGGCGCTCAACCCAAATCCAACTTTGTAAAAAAGATTGAAGCCCACCTGTCATAATTTCCGGATGAAAATTTTGGTAAAGGCCTGTTCGCAAGAACAGGCTTTTTATTTGGGAAAAAGGCCAGTGCCAGTTTTTCGCGCTGAAAACGCCCGGTTGCCGTTCCTGTAAATGTGAACCGGACACTTCCTTTAGCGGATTTGTTGTGCTATTTTGTAGCCTCAAATTTCCCCCAACACGATTATTTCTGCTATTAACCAGGATTCATTATGAGAAAAAAACTCTTTTACCCCCTTGCCGCGGCGGCCCTGCTCCTGCTGTTTTATACCGGCTGTCAGAAAGAACTGAACCCGGACCTGACGGACCCCCAAACAGAAGTTCCCGAAACCGTCACCGCCTCCGTCACCGGCCGCGTCCTGGATGAAAATGGGGTCCCCGTAGGCGGGGCGCAGGTCATCACCCGCTCCGGCACTACCCTGACCGACATCAACGGTGAATTCCGCTTCAACCGGGTAGCGCTCGACAAGGAGGGCGGCTTCGTCCGGGTGGAAAAAGCGGGCTATTTCAGCGGCTCCCGCACCTTCGCGGTCACGGCCGGCTCCCTCAACTATGTCGCCATCGAACTTATTCCGCAAACGCAGGCGGGCACCTTTGGGGCCGCCGGCGGGGGTGCGGTGACCGTCCCTTCGGGCGGCAGCATAACCTTCCCGGCCCAGTCCGTAATTAATGCCTCCTCGAGGACGGTGTATTCCGGCGAGGTAAAGGTGGCGGCCTTTCACCTGAATCCCGAAGCCGCCAACTTCAACAACATCATGCCCGGATCCCTGGAAGGCCTCACTACCGGCAACGAACAGGTAGCCCTGAAATCCTTCGGCATGATGGCGGTGGAACTGACCGGCAGCGGCGGCGAAAAGCTGCAGCTGGCCTCCGGCAAAAAAGCCACCCTCACCTTCCCCATCCCCGCCACCCTGCAGGGGAAGGCCCCGGCCACCATTCCGCTCTGGTATTTTGACGAAGCCGCCGGGCGGTGGAAAGAGGAAGGCGTTGCCACCAAACAGGGCAGCAATTACGTGGGCACGGTAGCGCACTTTTCGTTCTGGAACTGCGACGCCCCCTTTAAAGTGGTGGACTTCGAAGCCGTGATCACCGACCAGAACGGTCCCATGCCCTTCACCAAGGTCACCATCACCGAGGCCGGCGACGAAGCCCAGCTTTCCGGCTCGGGCTATACCGATTCGGCGGGCCGCATCTCGGGCATGATCCCGGCCAACGTCAGCCTGAACCTGTCGGTCTACAACAAGTGCGGCGACCAAGTGTACCAGGACAACATCGGCACGCTCAGCCAGAAAAAAAATCTCGGCACCCTAAGGGTCAACAACCCGGCGACCAGCAACACCTACCGGTTCTCGGGCACCCTTCACAATTGCAGCAACGCCCCCGTCGCCAGCGGCTTTGTCACCATCCTGCTGGGCGGACAGAACTACCGGGCCGCCGTCACCAACGGCAACTTTTCCACCACGATCACGGCCTGCCAGGCCGCGGCCCAGGCCACGGTGGCCGGCTACGACATCGACGGCAGGGCCTACAGCGACACCCTGACCCTCAATACCGCCAGCAGCACACCCCTGCAACTGAAAGCCTGCAACGCCATCACCGTAAACGAGTTCCTGGACTTCAACTTCAACGGCACCCGGTATTATTTCCTCGCGCCGGGCGACAGCCTGGTGGCTTTCCTGGCCCAGGGCATCACCTACATCGATGCCTCCACCCGGAACAGCAATACCACGGCGCTGCGCAGCGTAAACTTTAAGTTCGGCGGCCCCGCCGCCACCGGCACCCGTACCATTTATTCCTGGAGCCTGCGGCTGGACCGGCAGTACCAGAGCAGTGATTCGCTTGCCGCCAGCATATCCGAATATGGCCCGGCGGGCGGTTACATTGCCGGCTCCTTCTCCGGCAACCTGCGGATGGATTCGGTGGCCACCCCCGTACCCGTCACCGGGACCTTCCGCCTGAAGCGGATGCAATAAGCCGGCGGGCGGGGATTCGTTTGGGCCCCTGCATGCCTACCAAACGATTAAATCGGTAATTTGACCCCACTAAACGCAACAGAATGGTATTGGAAAATCTTGGCCGGGGTTTGGTGGGGATGCTTTTCCTGATCTTCGTTTGTTTCGCCCTCAGTACCGACCGCAGGGCGATCAACTGGAAACTGGTATTTTTCGGGGTGCTGGCGCAAATCATGTTCGCCATGGGCGTGCTGCACACTACCGCCGGCGGACAACCGGTTTTCTGGATGCTGTTCGGCCTCATTCTGTTGTTTACCATTTACCGCAAATTCATAAAAGCCCGCGACGGTGTGCAGCCGGTCACGTCCACGCCTCCCTTCCTGCTGCTGTCCGTAGCCTGGCAGGTCCTGTTTGCCGGCGGCGTGCTGCTGGCCGCGGACCTGTTTCACCAATGGAGCGGCCTGGTGATGACGGTGTCGCTGGGCGGCATCCTGGCCATCGCCCTGAAAATGGGCGACCGCCACCCCGAGCTGATGAAATGGAACGTGCTGCTGTCTGCGGCGATCCTGACGGTTTGCATCTATACCCGCATCTGCCCGCCCGACGTGTTCCGCCTCGTGCTGCAGGGAGTGTCCGGCGCCTTTGTCAGCCTCATCACCATCGGCCATGCCGGTACCGACTTCCTCTTTGCCCCCCTCTCCCATATTAAAGAGCCCTGGGGTTATGTCTTTGCCATACAGGTGCTGCCCAACATCATCTTTTTCGCGGCCATCTCCTCCATCTTGTATTACCTGGGGGTGTTGCAGAAGATCGTGTTCGTGTTTGCCTACCTGCTCAACAAGCTCAAGATCTCCGGGGCCGAAAGCCTGTCCACGGCGGCCAACATATTTTTGGGGCAAACCGAAGCGCCGCTGATGATCCGGCCCTACCTCGAAGGCATGACCCGCTCGGAAGTGCTGTGCATCATGGTGGGCGGCATGGCCAATACGGCGGGCAGCGTACTCGGGGCCTACGTGGGTTTCCTGGGCGGCACCGACGTGGCGCAGCAGCATTATTTTGCCCTGCACATGCTCAGCCAGTCGATCATGAGCGCGCCGGCCGCCATCGTCTGCGCCAAGCTGCTGTTTCCGCAAACCAACGAACAGCTCATTTCCAAGGACCTGGCGGTACCCCGTGAAAAGCTGGGCGACAACTTCCTGGATGCGCTTTCCCTCGGTACCACCGACGGGCTGAAGCTGGCCGTGAACGTGGGTGCCATGCTGATCGTGTATACGGCGGTGGTGTACCTGCTCAACGGCCTGATGGGCTGGATCGGGGGCCTTACCCATATCAACCCGCAGATCGCAGCCGCCACCGGCGGACGGTTCCAGGAGCTGTCGGTACAGATGATCCTGGGCTATGCCTTTGCCCCGGTGGCCTGGCTCATCGGGGTGCATCCCGCCGATATGGTGCCCATCGGCCAGCTGTTGGGCGAGAAAACCATTTTGAACGAATTCGTGGCCTACGGCTCCCTGGGAAGGATGAAGGCCGAAGGGGCGATCACCAACCCCAAGTCGCTGCTCATCGCCACCTACGCGCTTTGCGGCTTTGCCAACTTCGCCTCCATCGGCATCCAGATCGGCGGCATCAGCCAGCTGGCGCCCAACCAGCGCCGCAGCCTCACCGAGCTGGGGGTACGCGCCCTGGTGGGCGGCACCATCGCCTGCCTGATGTGCGGCTGCATCGCCGGTGCATTGTTTCAATAGACAATGGACAATAGACAATAGACAATCCAAACTGTAAACTGGCAAATTGAACTCAGGAACTCTGGAACTCTGGAACTTCCCAGGAACTCGTAAACTTGTAAACCCGTAAACTCGTAAACCCACTTTTGAAATACCTACTTTCCCTCTTACTCTTTTTGATGAGCCTGGCATCGGCCGCACAGGTGCGTTGCGGCACGGACGCCTATTATAAAAACCGCTTCCGCAACCGGCCGGACGTAGAAAAAAAGTTCCGCGAAAACCAGGAGCAGCTGCGCAAAAGCAGCCTCCGGACCGCCCGCCTGGCCGCCCTGTCCGATACGTTGACGGTGGTGGTGCACGTGGTGGCCAATGCCAGCATCCAGCAGCAGGTGACCGACGCCATGATCCAGTCGCAGATCGATGTGCTGAACGAAGATTATTCCGGCAGCAATGCCGACACCACACGACTGCCGGCCGCCTTCAGGCCCCTGCGGGGCAAAAGCGCCCTCGTCTTCCAGCTGGCAGGTACCAGCCCCCTGGCCGAACCCACTTCCGGCATCGAAAGGATCACCACCACCCAAACCTACAACCAGTTCAATTTTGACCTGGCCAAGCAAAGCGCCCAGGGCGGCAGCGATGCCTGGGACCCCACCCGCTACATCAATATCTGGGTGGTGAGCTTCGGCACCACCGGCGTGCTCGGGCAGTCGGTCTTCCCCGGCGATCCCCTGCCCCTGGCCCTGCACGGCTTTGTCTGCGACTACCGGGCGTTTGGACGCGGCGCCCCCTACCTCTACTCCCAGTACAACAAGGGCCGGACCACCACCCACGAGCTGGCGCACTTTTTCAACCTCCAGCACATCTGGGGCGACGATGACGGCCTGTGCCTCGGCACCGACTTTCCCAACGATGCCGCCAACGACGATACGCCCAACCAGGGCGGCGCCACCCTGGGCAACCCCGACCCCCAGGGCCGTGGCCAGCTGAAAACCGATGCCTGCTCGCCCTCCGCCCCCGGCATCCTGTACCAGAACTTCATGGATTATACCGACGATGTGGCCATGGTGCTCTTTACCAAAGGCCAGCAGCAACGGCTCCAGAACGTGCTTACCTCCGCCCCCGACCGCTCACCCCTGCTGGCCTCCACCCGGTACAAGGCGGCGCCGGTCAACGCCTATGACGCCCGCCTCCGCCGCATCCTGTCGCCCCTGGCCCTGATTTGCCAGCCGGCCTTCCGTCCCGAAGTGGTGCTGCGCAACAGCGGATCGTTGCCGCTGACCAGCGTGAAGATCACCAGCCTGCTCAATAACGGCAGCCCCCAAACCTTTACCTGGACCGGCAGCCTGGCGCCGTATTCCGAAACCAGCGTGGAGCTGCCCCTGTTGAACGGGCAGCCCGGCGCCAACTTTTTGAAAATCTTTACCGAAGCACCCAACGGCAACCCCGACGCCAACCGGGCCAACGATACCGTGGTGCTTTCCTTCGAGGTAGCCATCACCACGCCCCTGACCGGCCGGTTCGACGAAAGTTTTTCGGGAAACCGGTTCCCGCCCGCCCGCTGGCAGGTGCTGAACCCCGATGGCGACCTTTCCTGGCAGCACCGTACGGACATCGGCAACCTGGGGCCCGGCAGCGCCTGGTTCAACGGCTGGAACAACTTTTCTACCGGCCGCCACGACGACCTGGTAACCCCTTCCTTCTCGTATACCAACGTGGATTCGGTCTTCCTGTCCTTTTACCTGGCGGCGGCCTCCGGCCTCTCCCCCGGTCCCACCGACACCCTGTCCGTGCTCGTTACCCGCGACTGCGGCCACAGCTTCACCACCGTTTACCGGAAGTGGGGCCGCGACCTGCTCACCCTCCGCGACACCGCCGGCGGGGCCGGCCGCGAATATTTCCCCCGGAGCGGCGAGTGGCGCCGCGATTCCATAAGACTGCAAACGGTGCTGGACTCCTCGGAAGCATTTTTCCAGCTCTATTTCCGGCTAAGCGGCAACAGCGGCAACAACGTGTTCCTCGACGACGTGCAGATCGTTACCCGCTCGGTGCCGCAGCAGCTCAAGGAAAATGGCGTGCTCGTGCTGCCCACCGTCTTCCGCGACGGCTTTGCCATCTGGCACTACCAGCCGCCCGCGAACCTGGCCTATGCCGTCGTATACAATGCTGCCGGGCAGGCGGTATGGAGGCAGGAATTCAGGGGTGATGCCCAAACGTTTATTCGCGTAGATTTGCCCCGTCAACCGGCAGGGGTTTATTTCGTTAAACTGGGATATACCGACTCCCGCCATACCATCACCCGGCAAGTAATAAAGACCGAATAATGGAAACTGTAGCAATAGAACGGCTTTTCGACCAGCAGACTCCCGAGTTGCAGCGGATCGCCCAGAAAGTAATCGACAATACCCGTCTCTCCGACGAGGACGGCCTGCTCTTGTTTGAAAAAGGAAGCCTGCCCTTCGTGGGCGCCCTGGCCAACTTCGTGCGCGAGCGCCTGCACGGCGACCAGACGTTTTTCAACCGCAACTTCCACATCGAGCCCACCAACGTGTGCGTGTTCACCTGTAACTTCTGCTCCTACTCCCGCCTCTACGCCCACCGCGAGGAAGGCTGGGAACTGGATATGGACCAGATGCTGCAGCTGGTGAAAAAATACGACGGCCGGCCCGAGACCGAAGTGCACATTGTGGGCGGGGTACACCCCAAAATGAACCTGAAGTTCTTTGCCGAACTGCTGCGCCGCATCCGCGAGCACCGTCCCGACCTCCACATCAAGGCGTTTACCGCCGTGGAGCTGGATTACATGTTCCGCAAGGCCAAGGTAAGCGTGGACGAAGGCGTGCAGATCCTGAAGGAAGCGGGCCTGAACTCCATCCCCGGCGGCGGGGCCGAAATTTTCCACGATAGCGTCCGCAGCCAGATCTGCGCCGACAAGGTGGGTGCCGACGGCTGGCTGGCCATTCACGAGGCCGTGCACCGCGCCGGCATGCACAGCAACGCCACCATGCTGTACGGGCATATCGAGCAGTACCACCACCGCATCGACCACATGCGCCGCCTGCGCGAGCTGCAGGACCGTACCGGCGGCTTCAACACCTTCATCCCGCTGAAATTCCGCAACGGCGACAACGACATGAGCCATGTGCCGGAAGTAAGCGTCATCGAAGACCTGAAGATGTATGCCGTTGCCCGCCTGTACCTGGATAACTTCCCGCACCTGAAAGCCTACTGGCCGATGCTGGGCCGCAAGAACGCCCAGCTCTCCATTGCCTTCGGAGTAGACGATATCGACGGCACCATCGACGACACCACCAAGATTTACTCCATGGCCGGCGCCGAGGAACAACGGCCCGCCATGACCACGGAAGAAATCGTGGCCCTGATCAAGCAGGTCGGCCGCAAACCGGTGGAACGCGATACGCTGTACAATGTGATCCAGGAATTCTAAGGATTTAAGCAGCAGAAAGGAGCAGGTACGAGGTTAGCGGTACGAGGTACGAAGTAAGGAAAAAGCATGTGTTATCCTCACTTCATACCTTGTACCGCTCACCTCGTACCTTTTTCTACGTTGATTTATCCTTGTTGAAATAATAATTCACGACCAGCAGGAAAAAGCCGAATACGCTGGCGGTGGTGGTGGTGATGAGGGTGATGAGCACCGCGTCGGACAGGCGCAGGGTGCCCTTGCCGCATTGGATGACGATCATCAGGATAATGAACAACCAGATGACGGTGATGGCGAAGATCAGCTCCGCGTAGCGTTTCCGGCCGATGTTGTCGTCCTTGATCTTTTCTACCTGGGCATGTTTATAGGCCGTATCCAGGTAGTCGGCTTCGGCTGCATTGCTTTGGGTGGAATTGACCTTGGCGTCTACCGGCGCTTCGAAGTAGGCTTCCAGCTGCTGCAGTACCTCTTCCGCGCTTTTAACTTCGGGTAGTGGTATATCCTGGAGCGGAGGGGCTGGAGAGGGGGTCTTCGGTTGTTCGGCTTGCATCGTCTTTGGTTAGGAGTGCGCGGAAATAACTTTCGATCGACAGGTTGCTGATGGAGTTGGTCGGAACGATGGGGTTGTAGACCTGGTACCAGGGTGATCGCGGCTGGTGGGTCCAGTTGGACAGCGCCTCGGCGGTGATGTTCTCGGTTACCTTCCAGGTATAGTCGATGGCGTCGTTGGCCCGGGAGTCCAGGGTGTACAGGGCGATGGAGGAAAGGTCGACGTATTCGAGGTTGGTGATCGGCTTGCTGCCGTAAAATTTATACGCCTGGTAAATGGAGGGCACTACCGGCCCGAACTTCCAGGCCTCGAACTCTTCAACAATAAGGGACGACCCGTATTTGGCCAGGTGGTATCCATGAGCGAAGTAGACCATCTTCTGCAATTTCATTTGCGTCACGAACTTGCCCGTGTCAATACCCTTCTTTACAAAGGCCAGCGCGATGATTGTGGCAGGATAAGGCATGGCTCCAATTTAATCCGGAACTGCAATTTACTAAAACCATTAGTATTCCGGAAGGCCGGCGCCCGAAATATCCAAAATTCGTTCCGGAAGGGGGCCGGCAGGGCATAAAAAAAGCCCTGAGAAACTCAGAGCTGAATTTTTTGGGGCGAAAAGCCGGGATTACCAGCGGCTTTTGTTGTAACCGCCACCGCTGTTGTAACCACCGCCGCCATTGCCGCCGCGGAAGCCACCGCCACCGCCGCTGCGGGCAGGCTTCTCTTCCTTGGGACGGGCTTCGGTCACTTTCATGTTCCGGCCGTCAACCGTGGCATTATCCAACTCGGCGATCGCCTTTTTGGCGGCTTCGTTGTCGGACATTTCCACAAAGCCGAATCCGCGGGATTTGCCGGTGAATTTGTCGGTGATTACTTTGGCGGAGGTTACTTCGCCATACTCTGCAAAAAACTCTCTTAAGTCTTCATCCTGAACGTTGAAGCTCAAATTGGAAACGTAAATGTTCATATCTGGTTTGAATAAAAATTGAATAATCTGAGACGAGGCAAGAAAGTTAAGGGACTAACTAATCGGCAGAAAAACTTAGCAGGTTAATTATACGCTTACTAAATGCGAGGCTCAAATAACATAGTAAATGTAAGTTTTTTTTGTTTCAAATTCCTATCAAAATTAATTGACCCGTATAAAATTCCGCTACTGTTTGCCACCCGGGAAAGGCAGCCGGTAAGGAGAAAAAATCATGCCGGAAGGCCCGCCGTTTACCTCTTATTGCCGGGCTACAATTCGCTGCAGGCGCGGGTAACCTAAGGTTTACAATGCCACGGCGATAGATATGCGAAGATTCGGGGATATATTTCCTACCTTTAAGAAAACAAACCACTGTGAACCAGCAAATATCCCTGCAGCATAAAGAACGGTTCCGGGAGATCTTCCTGAAGTTAAAGATCATGTCGTGCAGCGAGTATACGTTCCGGGAGATAGAGAACCTTTTTTACGAAGCGCTTTCCATAACCCGCAACTACGGCAACGATGCCAATGAAAATCCCTACCTGGCCGAACTGAAGCAGATGGAAAACAAACAATACCGGCTGACCCAGGAGAAATACCGCAAGAGCAGCCAGCGGGAACGGGTGATCAAGCAGTTTCGCAACAGCTTCCGCGAAAAGCTGCAAGGCTGGATTTAAAAAGCTTCCGGGGATTCGTTTCCTGCAGACCGAGGGGATCGGCAAAACTGGTTTTCGGTTGCGGGTGCCTGTCAGATGGAGAAGCAAGGAAGGGCGCTCCCGCAAAGGACTCACGATTTCGCATATTCCTCAATGGCATTGCCCAGCACCACTTCGGCATTGTGGATCCAGATGGGCAGGCGGGCGGCGGAGGTTTTCCATTTTCCTTCGGCGCTCCGGTACATCGAAAAGGCGATCCGGTTGCCTTTGTCATCGTTGACGTCTACCTGGTAACTGGAGTTTTCGGCATGTGACAGCTTCCTGAAATTAAACTCTCTTTGTCTTTCTCCTGCTGTAATTACTTTCGAGAAAATAACGTTCATCATAATTCGTCGTTGATTTATTGGGGTAAAAGGCGGGGTGTCTCGTGCAGGACGCTGCAGTCAAAACACCCCTGGACCTCAACTTTTTACCTAATCAAAATCAAGCCAAACTGTAGCCCGCCGCCCCTGGGGCCGTGCGGGATGGTAGGAAAATCTGGCTTGCGGCAGTTATTGGTTCGCCTCGGGCTTGCGCGCCGGTGCCCCTTTCCTGCGGTCATTGCGTTGCGGGTTGCTGCGGCCGGAGCGGTTGTTGCGGCCACCGCCGCCGCCGCCTCTTTGTTCCCGGGGAGCCTGGGGGGCCGATTGGCGCACCACCATATGGTACGGATGGTCTTCCACCACCGGGATGGTGCGGGCCGTTACCTTGATAATATCCTTAAGATAAGCTCTTTCTTCGGCATCACAAAATGAGAAGGCAAAACCATCGGCGCCGGCACGGCCCGTACGGCCAATGCGGTGCACGTAGGTTTCGGGCATATTGGGCAGGTCGAAATTGATGACATGCGTCAGGTTGTCCACATCGATGCCGCGGGCAGCGATATCGGTTGCCACCAGCACGCGCAGGCGGCCGCTTTTGAAGTTGGCCAGCGCCCGTTCGCGGGCCGACTGGGTTTTGTCGCCGTGCAGGGCATCGGCATTAATGTTCTGCTTTTTGAGGTTTTTCACGATCCGGTCGGCGCCGTGCTTGGTACGGGTAAAAACCAGGGTGCGGGTCAGTCCCTTTTCCTTCAGCAGGTGCAGCAGCAACGAAGGCTTGTCTGCCTTGGACACCATGTAGATGCTTTGGTCGATCTTTTCCACGGTCGAGGATACCGGCGTTACTTCCACCTTCACGGGCTGGTGCAGCAGCGAATTGGCGAGTTTGGCGATATCGGGGGGCATGGTGGCCGAGAAGAACAGCGTCTGGCGCTCCTGCGGCAGGTGGCGCACGATCTTCTTGATATCGTTGATAAAGCCCATGTCGAGCATGCGGTCGGCCTCGTCGAGCACGAAGATCTCGAGGTGGTCGAGGTACACGTAGCCCTGGTTCATCAGGTCAAGCAGGCGGCCGGGGGTGGCAATGAGCACGTCGGTACCATTGCGCAGGGCCAGGGTTTGGGTATGCTGCGAAACGCCGCCGAAGATCACGTCGTGTTTCAGGCCGGTATAGCGACCGTAGGCCGAAAAGCTGTCGTTGATCTGGGCTGCCAGTTCGCGGGTGGGCGTTAAAATGAGCGTCCGGATAT
Source organism: Huijunlia imazamoxiresistens (assembly GCF_037132455.1). Classification (NCBI taxonomy): domain Bacteria; kingdom Pseudomonadati; phylum Bacteroidota; class Chitinophagia; order Chitinophagales; family Chitinophagaceae; genus Huijunlia; species Huijunlia imazamoxiresistens. The sequence goes on from NZ_JBBBEI010000003.1 coordinate 383,784, forward strand.
GCTTGTAGCCTTTGGAGGGGGTGCCGTCTCCGTAGAGGTGCTGGAGGATGGGAATGGCAAAAGCAGCGGTTTTACCGGTGCCGGTCTGGGCGCAACCCAGCAGGTCTTTCTTCTCGAGGATGACCGGGATCGCCTGTGCTTGTATGGGAGTAGGCGTAGTATAGCCTTCTTTCTTAACGGCCCTTAACAGGGGCTCGATAAGCGGTAATTGTTCAAATGTCAAAATAAATCCTTATTTAAAACGTCTATTAATGCTAACTCTGTGACCGGGTGTACACGGGAAAAAGTTAGTTTTTGATGGCGCTCATCCTTATGACTGGATGAACTTGCGGCGGGGGAAGATTATCTAGTCTGCTAAGTGAGCGGGTAAGAATCGGATAAAGGTAGGTTATAAGTTGCTAATAGTTTGATAAAAAAAATTAATGGCGAACGAACAACCAGTTCCCAAGTGCACGGGTTCACAAGTGCACGAATTCGTTTTCCGGTTGCAATGCTACGCTTTACGATCCAGTTTTCTCTTTTTCCTCCCTGAAATATAGAATATTTTCTAGGGTATTTTGAGGGTTTTCCTTCATTTTTTTTCTTGCCTATTGCCTATTGCCCCCCGCGCTCATACGCCAGCAGGCCGCCCTTCAGGTTGTACAGGTTTTGAAAACCTTCTTTTTCCTCCAGCTCACGGATGGCTTTGGCGCTGCGTTCGCCGGAGCGGCAGTGCACCACCACCCTGCCGGTGCGGGATATCCGGCTGGCTTGGCCTAAAATCGTTTTCAGGGGTATCAGCTCGCCGCCGATGTTCTGCGCCTCGTATTCGGCGGGTTCGCGCACGTCGATCAGCTGGAACACCTCTCCCCTTTCCTGCCACTGGCGCAGCTCGGCGGGGGTAATTTCCCGGATAGGCCGCGGCGCCGCCCCCAGGCCGCAGAAGGCTTCATAGTCGATCAGGCCGGTTTGCGTGGGCCGATCGCCGGTCAGCGGGTTGGCGGGGTTACGCTGGATGCGGAAGGTGCGGGACTCGAAGGACAGGGCGTCGAACACAAAAAAGCGGCCCGACAGGGGCTCACCCACCCCGGTCACCACCTTGATCACCTCCAGGGCCTGCAGGCTGCCGATGATGCCCGGCAACACGCCCAGCACGCCGCCCGCGGCACAGTCGGGCATCAGCCCCGGCGGAGGCGGCACGGGGTACAGGTCGCGGTAGTTGGGGCCCAGCTCGCCCTTCTGATCGCGGTAATTGAACACCGACACCTGGCCGTCGAACTGGAAAATGGAGGCATACACATTGGGTTTTCCCAGCAGCACGCAGGCGTCGTTGACAAGGTAGCGGGTGGGAAAGTTGTCGGTACCGTCGGCCACCACGTCGTAGTCTCGAAGAATCTCCAAAGCGTTTTCGGCAGTCAGCCGGGTGTTGTGCACGTTAATGGCAATATGCGGGTTGAGGTCGAGCAGGCGTTCCCGGGCGGCTTCGGCCTTGGAGCGGCCCAGCGCTCCCACGCCGAACAATACCTGCCGCTGCAGGTTGCTTTCGTCTACCCGGTCGAAGTCCACAATGCCGATGGTGCCCACCCCTGCCGCCGCCAGGTACAGCAGCACGGGGCTGCCCAGCCCCCCGGAGCCCACCACCAGCACTTTGGCCGCCTTGAGCTTTTTTTGGCCCTCCAGCCCAAACCGGGGCAGGATCACATGGCGGTGGTACCGCTCTAGCTCAGCCGAAGAAAAACCAATAGGATCGATCGTATTCATAAAAAGACAATAGGCAAAAGACAATGGACAATAGGCAAACAACCAATACCGATAATCACCAACCTTGCAATAACAAACAACAACTTCCCTCCCAACAAGCTCGTAAACCCGTAAACTTGTTAACTGGTAAACTTCTCAGCTCCATCCCGGCAACACCTGCAATTGCTGCAAAGCGCTTTCCACTTTCCTCCATCCGTACGTGGTATTGCCGTTCGTAATGACAAGATAAGGCACGGGCACCGAAATATGGTAGCGCAGCACCTGTTGCAAAACAGCTTCATTCAGTACAACATGGGGCGCCTTGCATTCCACCAGCATCCAGGGCCGGTGGTTGCGGTCGAACACGAGCAAATCGAAGCGCTTCTTCAGCCCGTTCAGCACGATCTCTTTCTCTACGGCGATCAGTGCCGCCGGGTAGCGGAGCACTTCCACCAGGTAGCGGATAAAGTTCTGCCGCACCCATTCCTCCTCGGTCAGCAGCAGCCAGGTGCGGCGCAGGGTATCGAAAATATAAGGCTTTTCCCCTTCCCGCCGGATATCGAAGGCCGGTTCGGGGTAATTTATCGCGATCATTTGCCAAACGTATTAAAAAGATGCCGCAGCTGAGCTGCCTATTTTCTTAAATTCGTAAAGGATATGAAGACAAAAGAAGAAATCGTACGGAACTGGCTGCCCCGCTACACGGGGCAAAGCCTGGAAAGCTTTGGTGAATACATCCTGCTTACCAACTTCAGCAATTACGTCCGCCTGTTCGCCGACTGGCACAACGTGGACATCGTCGGCATCGACAAACCCATGCAGTGCGCCACCTGCAACGGCATCACCATCATCAACTTCGGCATGGGCAGCCCCACGGCGGCCACCATCATGGACCTGCTGTCGGCCATCAACCCCAAGTCGGTGCTGTTCCTTGGAAAATGCGGCGGCCTGAAACGGCGCAACAAGCTCGGCGACCTGATCCTGCCCATTGCCGCCATCCGCGGCGAGGGTACCTCGGACGACTACTTCCCCGCCGAGGTGCCGGCCCTGCCCGCCTTTGCCCTGCAAAAGGCCATTTCCACCACCATCCGCGATTATGGCGTGGACTACTGGACCGGCACGGTCTACACCACCAACCGCCGGGTGTGGGAGCACGACGAGGAATTCAAGGCCTACCTGCAGCGGGTACGGGCCTATGCCATCGACATGGAAACCGCCACGATCTTCATGGTGGGCTTTGCCAACCGCATTCCCACGGGTGCCCTGCTGCTGGTGAGCGACCAGCCGATGGTGCCCGAAGGGGTCAAAACCGCGGAAAGCGACCGCAAGATCACCGAACTGTTCGTGGAACGGCACCTGCGCATCGGCATCGACTCGCTGAAACAATTGATCAACAACGGCTCCACCGTGCGCCACTTACGCTTTTAACCTGTTTTTTATGCTGAAACCACTCCTCGCCCTGATCCTAGGCTCCCTGATGGTGCTGCACCAAACCGAAAGCTGCCGAAAGCCCGCCCCCCCCGCCGGCAATTGCTTCAAGGGCAAGCTCGAAATCAAGGGCATCTGCTCCAACTACACCCTTCGGGTGCTTGATGGCCTTATAGATACTTCCCTGGTCATGGCCAGCTGGACCGACGAAAACACGGGCAAGGCCTTCCGGAACGTTTTCGGGCTGGGTAACCCCTGCACCTTCCCCGACAGCCTGCAGGAAGGAGCCGAATTTTACTTTACCATCGACACCGCCACCTCCCCCCGCTGCGATGTGTGCCTGGCTTATTATCCCACGCCCCCGAAAAAGCTCTCCATCAAAGTCTTGCCCGACCCCTGCAAATAAAGTTTGTTGTTTGCACACTTGGAAACCCCCATGCTTAACCGAACTCGTGAATAAGTGAATGAACTGCTGCACATAAAAAACCTGACCGTAGACTTTACCGGCGAACAGGGATCTACCAGGGCCGTGAACGATCTTTCGCTGACCATCAACCGCGGCGAGATCGTGGCACTGGTGGGCGAATCCGGCTCCGGCAAGTCGGTAACCTCGCTGTCGGTGCTGCGGCTACTGCCCGAGCCCCCGGCCCGCTATGTCCAGGGCAGCATCCTGTTCACGGAAAACGGCCAATCGGTGGACCTGCTGGCCCTGCCGCCGAAAGCGCTGCAACGCATCCGGGGCAACGGCATCGCCATGATCTTCCAGGAGCCCATGACGGCCCTCAACCCCGTGCTCACCTGCGGCAAGCAAATTACCGAAGCCCTGTTGCAACACAAGAACCTCACGCCCCTTCAGGCAAAGGAGGAGGCGATTGGCTGGCTGGAAAAAGTGCAGCTGCCGCGGCCGGAGGAATTGTACCAGCGGTACCCCCACCAGCTCAGCGGCGGGCAAAAGCAACGGGTGATGATCGCCCTGGCCATGTGCTGCCGGCCCTCCCTGCTCATTTGCGACGAACCCACCACGGCCCTGGACGTGACGGTGCAGAAAAGCATTTTGGAACTGATCCGCCAACTCCAGCAGGAGCACCAGATGGGCGTGCTGTTCATCACCCACGACCTGGGCGTGGTGGCCGAACTGGCCCACCGGGTAGCCATTATGTATAGAGGCGAGCTGATCGAACAAAACACCGTGGAAAACATTTTCCGGCAGCCGGTCCAGGCGTATACCAAGGCCCTGCTGGCCTGCCGCCCCGCCCTGCACCCCAAAGGCCAACGCCTGCCCGTGGTCGGCGATTTCCTGGGAAATCCGGCGGTGCCGGCCCCAACTAGTGCTGCCCCGTCGCCCGTTGCCCAACAGGCCGGCGGCACGCTCCTTTCCATACAACAGCTGTCGGTAGCCTTCCCGGTAACGAAAAACTTCTGGGGCACCCCCACCCGGTTCTTTACCGCGGTAGACGATGTAAGCTTCGACATCCACAGCGGGGAAACCCTGGGACTGGTGGGCGAATCGGGCTGCGGCAAAACCACGCTGGGCCGCACCCTGCTGCGGCTGACCGAGCCGACAAAAGGAAGGATCCTGTTCCGTCAACAGGACATTACTGCCCTGGACCGCCCGGCCCTCCGCCCCTTCCGCCGCGAGGTGCAACTGGTGTTCCAGGACCCTTTTTCTTCCCTCAACCCGCGGCTCACCATCGGTGATGCCCTGGAGGAACCGCTGGACGTCTTTGGCCTGTACGGCGGCCGGCGGCAGCGAAGGGAACAGGTGGCGGGACTGCTGGACAAGGTGGGGCTGCCGGCGGCCTTTGCCAAACGCTATCCGCACGAAGCTTCCGGCGGGCAGCGCCAGCGCGTCGTCATTGCCCGCGCCCTGGCCCTCAATCCCCACTTCCTGGTATGCGACGAATCGGTCTCCGCCCTGGACGTAAGCGTGCAGGCACAAGTGCTGAACCTGCTCAACGACCTCAAAAACGACCTGGGTCTTACCCTTCTTTTTATTTCGCACGACCTGTCGGTGGTCCGCTACATGAGCGACCGCATCCTGGTCATGAAGGCGGGAAAGATCGTGGAAGCCGGAACGGCGGAAGCAGTGTACCGCCACCCCCAATCCGCTTACACCAAAGAATTGCTGGCCGCCATTCCGGGGCGCATTTAGGAGTTTACGGGTTTACAAGTTTACGAGTTGTTTCCAGGCAGGGCAGAACTCGTAAACTTGTAAACCCGTAAACCTAACCTTTCCGGAAAACCCTGAATACGTACCAGAGCGTGGGCCCAATCAGCAGGCCCAGGCTTACCGGCAACACCAACAGGTCCAGGCCGCCGGCTTTGTTGTGGGCGGTCAGGTAGGTGAGGAATACCAGGGAAAAACAAAGAAGCACCACCCCCAATTGCAGCAGGCCCAGTAAACGTTGGGTGAGCCGGGGCGCAACCTGCCGGTAGCCGCCGGCAGGACCGTAAGACCTGCCGGACACCTGCGGCAAATGATTTTTCAATACCGCCAGCACCAGCGCAATCAGGGTGGCGACCAGCGGCAGGGAGAAAATGCTGCTCTTGCTGCCAAAACCGTCAGCCTGGCCCAGGGCATTGAAATGCACGGGAATTTTTTGCGGCAGGATCGCATAGTTGACCAGGGCAAACAGCCACAGCGCTGCCAACAATATCCAGGTAAACCATCCAAGAACGGCATCCAACTTCGTGGACGGTGCTATGCCGGGTTGCTTTGGTGTCATGCGGTATCATTTCAGGAGGAACAGGAAGGTGTCAAAGGTAACCTTCGCTTCCCGCAAATAAGATATGTACATATGGCAAAATGGTCATCTATCCAATGAAGCCGAATGCAGGGTGCGAAAGTGCAAACAGGATAATGAAGAAAATTTGAATTGTCCGTTTTTTTTCCGGTTATCCATATACTGAGTTGGAAAATCTACAACTTTCCTGCAGCCGGCTGTTCCGGCAGCTGTGGGAAACCAGGCCGGTCAAGCGGCAATTTCATTGGGGGGTTACACCTAGTTTCCCGCATACCGCAAAGCAGAACCACCTGTAAAACCGGTAAAAAACCACCCTCCTGCCAGTGGGCCCTGCCCGTCCAGCCCGCCATAACACAGCCGGAACTTGCATGAAAGTTGGACATAAGGGTTAAAGAACGCACCGTACCCTTTTTCCTTCATTCCAGACACTTTCAATCGCAGAACCCAGTGTAAAACAGGCCTGTACCCTTTGAATACAGGTAGTCCCGCACCCGCAGTCCTCTCCTTCGCTTGACTCCGGGTTAAAAGGGTAACAGGCCACAAATCAGTCGGTCTATGAAAAAGATTTTATCCCTCCTGGGCATGTCCAGCCTTTGCCTTCTTACCGCAAGCGCCCAAACCACCTTTAATGACGTTTTTGGGAACAGCGGCCGCGGCCAGGTGGGCGGCAGCGACAATGCCCAACTGACCCGCGGGCCCTACCTTCAGATGGGCAACCAGACCGCCGTCAGCCTGCGCTGGCGCACGGATGTGGCCACCGATTCGAAGATGGAAGTGGGCACTGCGGCCGGCGTATACACCCTGTCGGCCACCAACTCCCTCAAAGTCACCGAACACGAGGTGCGCATCAGCGGCCTGGCGCCCGACACCAAATACTACTACCGCTTCGGCAGCTCGACGCACAGCCTGCAAAGCGGGCCCGCCAATTTTTTCCACACGGCGCCGCCCCCCAACACCACCCGCAGGATCCGCATCGCCGCCTTTGGCGACTGCGGCACCAACGCCAATGGTTACCAGGTAGGCTCGCTCAGCTCCTATATGGAACGCACAGGGGCCAACCCCGCCGAGGTGCTGCTGCTGCTGGGAGACAACGCCTACCAGGACGGCACCGACGCCCAGTACCAGGCTAAGTTCTTTAATGTTTACAGCCCCAATATCCTGAAAAACCACGTGCTGTTCTCCGCACCCGGCAACCACGATTACCATACCACCACGCAAGCGGCCCGTACCGCACCCTATTATAAAAACTTCTCGATGCCCACTGCCGGCGAATGCGGCGGCGTGCCCTCCGGCACCAAGTCGTATTACGCCTTCGACTGGGGTAACATCCACTTCATCAGCCTGGATTCCTACGGCACGGAAAACGGTAAGCGGATGTCCGACACCACCGGCGCCCAGGCCAGCTGGCTGAAAAAAGACCTGGACGCCAACCGGCGGGAATGGGTGGTCGTTTACTTTCACCACCCGCCCTACACCAAGGGCAGCCACGACTCGGACGGCGAAGGCGAGCTGGTGGCGATCCGCAGCCGATTTATCCGCATCCTGGAACGCTACGGCGTGGACCTGGTGCTGACCGGCCACAGCCACGACTATGAACGTTCGTACCTGTTGAACAACCATTACGGCAAAGAGTCTTCTTTCAGCCCCGCTGCGCATGCCATCAGCACTTCCAGCGCGAAGTACGACGGCAGCAGCAATTCCTGTCCCTATGTAACCGCTACGGGCAAGGGCAATAAGGGTACCGTCTACGTGGTGTCGGGCTCCGCCGGCAACTCCGGCGACCTGGCCTCCGGCTGGCCGCACAATGCCCTGCCCTTCGCCTTTAACGACGGCGGCATGCTGTACCTGGAAGTGGAGGACAACCGGCTCGACGGCCAGTTCTTACGCAAGAACGGATCGGTCGCCGACCGGTTCACCCTCCTGCACGATGTGAACAAAACCTCTTCGATCAGCGTTCCGTCCGGCCAAAGCCGGCAGCTGACCGCTTCCTGGATCGGCAATTACAAATGGTCCACCGGCGCCACCACCCGCAGCATTACGGTACGCCCCGGCGACAACGCCACCTACAAGGTAGTGGACGACCAGGGTTGCCTGCACGACGCCTTCAACGTGGTGGTCACCAATGCCGCCATCACCGCAGTTCCGTCTGCGGAAATGGAACGGACGGCGGCTGTACCCGCCCTCAGGGCCTATCCCACGCTGGTGCACCGCGGAGCGCCCATCAGCCTGCAGGTATCCTGGGAGGAACCGGTGCAAATGGAAGTACTGGACAACCATGGCCACACGGTCTTCTCGCTGAAATTTACCCGCAACGCTTCCCTGGAAACCGGGGCCCTGCCGGCCGGCGTGTATTACCTGAAGGCCAAAGGAAAGGACAAGGTTCCGGCACAAAGGTTAGTGATTATGGAATAAGGCTAACGACTGGAGGTAACCGAAAAAGACGAGCAACCGCCCGGACAGCAGCCGGCACAAAAAAGGCGCTTTCCCGCCAGGGGAAAAGCGCCTTTTTTAAATGAATAACTTGTTGGTTTTTACCGCCCGAAGCGGATGCCGGCCGTTTCCTCGTCGCCGCCGCGGTAAAACTCCCGGGCACTGTTGCGTTTGGAATAGAGCAGCTGCTTCAGGGCTTTTTGAAGCTGGTCGCGTACGGGTTGTTCGGGGTTCAGCTTTTTATCGAGCAGGCCGGTAAAATCGTAGCGGTCGCGGAGGAGGCGGTTTTCGCTTTCTTCCTCGGGCTCAAACCGCTTGCCGTCGGCCAGCACCAGGCCCGAAGAGGCGATCTTCCAGTTGTTGTCCTCGGCTTTGCGCTTGTACTTGAAGAAATACACGAAGCCGTCCTTTCCCTGCCACTGCACGGGCAGCTTATCCAGGTACACCACCGAGTCGGGCCGGTCTTCCACGTAGGACAGCAGCTTGCTTTTGGCCAGGTCGAGGTAGCTGCTCCAGGCTTTCGGAAACAAAGCCCCCTTGTTCTGGCGGTTCAGTTCGGTGTACAGGTCGTAGCGGAAGGCGTCATCGGCGGCCAGCGACACCAGGATACTATCGGCCAGGGGTTTTTGCCGGCGCACATACAGCAGGGCCGTGTTGTAGCGGAGGCGCTTGTCGGTGCTGCCCAGCAGGGCGTTGAGCAGGGCGGGCACGGCGGGCTGCTTTTCCCAAAAAGGCAGCAGCAGGGTGGCATACAGGCTCAACTCGTCGTTGCCGTAATCCCGCTCCTCGTCGTCGCCGCTAAAATTGTTGCGGTCGCGGCTCCGGGCCTTTTCAATGGATTTGTTCCGTTCGGCGATCAGCTGCTTTTTCCAGGCCTGCTTTGCCTCCAGCTGGAAGGTGGGCAGGTAGGCAGCGTATTTTTTGGCCGGCAGCAGGTTGCTGTCCACTAGGGTGCCCATCAGCCGCATCATGGGCCACTTGTAGTCGTCGATGCCCACCAGCGGCAGCAGGTCGGGAAAGAGGGTGGCCGTCAGCTGCAGCGAGTCGTAGAGGTTGCGGATAAAGGCGCCGCCGTATTCTTCCTCTTCCTCCGAAGATCCCATGTTCAGCACGGGCGGCTCGTTGATCAGGATATTTTTGAACGCGCCGAAGGCATAGGCGGTCTGCTGGGCCACGAGGTTTTCCAGGGCGGCATACTGCAGGTCGATGGTGTCGCCGGCGGCGTAATAGCGGCTTTGCAGGTAATCGGTAGCCCTCGGCGACGACAGCTCGCCCATCTTCGCCAGGAAGCGGCTTTTCACTTCCAGGTAATTCTTTTCCTTCCACGACAGGGATTCCACGGCCCGTTTCAGCTGGTCGAAATCCGCCGTATCGAAGGTGGCCATGTCGATGCTTTTCACCGCCCGCTTGTGGGCCACGGTATCGCTGCTGAAAAAGTCGGCAAAGAACAGCTGCGTTTTTTTCCCGCCGGGGGCGGCGCCCTTCAGCGAATCGGCGGGCCGGAAGGTTTTATAAAACGTCGCCAGGAAATCGCTGGGCGGCGTGAGCGTGTCGGTAAGGCTGCGGATGGCATAGCCCATGCCGTCGCGGTAAAAGAGCTTGGTCCATACCATGCGGCTGCTGCCCTTTTCGCCCAGGGTGTATTCCCACACCTTCATGCCGTCGGGCAGGGTGGCGGCTGTTTGCGACCGGATCACCCAGTCCGCCTCGCGCTTGTAGAGGAAGCGGTCCTGCTTTTGAAAATGGGCGCTGTCGCCTACCTGCTGGTAGCGGGGCGAGCGGAAGAACGACACATAGACCTTTTCGCCGGTGGTATCATTGGCCACCACGCCGTCGCGGTACAGGGTCTTTTCGGCCGGCGGGCCGTCGTCGCTCTCCTGGAAGCCGGCATAGAACCCTTCGAAATTGCCCGGCAGCGGGCTGCCCTTCTTCCCCCCGTCCACCGGGGAGGTCACGGTATACGACAGGGCCGTATCGGACTGCGCCCGGGCGGGCCCGTACACAAAGGGTTTTAGGGTGAAGGACGACAGGAACTGCCGCATGCGGGGATGTTCCTTCGGGGCCTGGGCCACGAGGGTGTAGTAGTGCGGTCCCTGGATAATGTATTTCACCAGGGCGATCGAACCGTCTTTCTGCCGGTAGGCCGCTTCCAGGGCGGGGTAGCCCTGGTGGGTGGTCTGGCGGCGGCTGAGGGTTTTATCGAAAAAGTCGGAGGCGGTAAAGCTTTCTTCCATCAGGCTGAGGTCAAAGGTGTCCTCCTCCACGAACTCGTAATTGTGCAGGTCGGTGCGCACCACCTCGTAGGCGGTGGCGGTAGGGCGGTCCAGCGCCATGAACTGCCAGGTGCCGTTCTTCCGCACGTAAGGCTCGTGGGGCAGGTCGGCGGTAAAGCCCCCGGCCGGCGGCGTGTAGGCCGTCCAGCGGGGCAGGTATTCCTTCAGCTCGATGCTGGAGAAAAAGCGTTCGGCCCCCTTGCTGGTCTTCACATAGTCGCCATTGCCGCTGACCTTAAAGAAGAGCACCTCGAAGGGCGTCACGAAGATCTGGTAGCGCTGGTAGTCGCCGCGGCGGGTTTTGTTGAGGATATCGTAGCCCTTGTAGCCGTTTTTCACCAGGGGCTGCCGCGACAGGATGCGGCCGGGAATGTTCTCGTACAGCAGGCTGTCGACCTTTTTGAGCACCATTTCGGGGCTCTGGCCCCGCAGGGGCGCGGCGGTCTGTACCCGGGTGACCATATAATAGCTGCCGTTGGCCATGTCGGCATACTGCTGCTGGTCGAAGCCGCTGTAGACCGAGGAAAAGCGGTACAGCTTGCCGGGTACGTCCAGCCGGAAAAAGCCGTCCTCGGCCACCTGGCGGCTGAGCACGATGGGCACCTGCATTTTTTCAATGGCTTCCTTATGGGTGCTTTCGCGGGCGCCCATCTTCACGGGGCGCAGGCGATAGCCCTTCTGCCGCAGCAGCTCGATGACGCCGCGCTGGCCGGGCAGGTGGGCGGCGCCCACCCCCACGAACAGGGAGGCGCCACTGCGGATGATGGAGTCGATGGATTCCGCCTGGATCTCGTTGCGGCGGTAGAGGAATTTTTCGTCAAAGGCGGCGGAAAAGCTGTTGAGGCGGTTGATGGTGTCCAGCAGGTCGAGGTTGCCGGTGCGGTAGGCGTCCTGGAGCTTGCTGTACGAAAAGTCCTCGTCCTGCTCGGCGCTGCGGTCGCGGCGGTTCTTGTCCTTCATGGCGTCGAGGTAGGCTTCCATCATCAGCTTCATGCTTTCCTCGTAGCGCTCCACGCCCATGATCTTTTTTCCCCACTTCTTGCCCACCTGGTAGATGTAGAGGTCGAGGTAGGTATCCTCCTCGAAATCGCTTTCGGCCTCCGAATAGCTGCGGTACAGCAGGTTGTCGATGGTGGAGGGGTGGCTCACCAGGGCCGTTTGCAGCAGCTTTTCGTAGGGCCGCACCTTCAGGGTGCGCTGGGTCAGGTAGTCCGAGGGGGTGTTGCGGTAGCCGGTGCCGCCCAGCGGGGGCATGCCCGGTCCCTGGGCAAAATTGAAGTTGAACATGTCCTCCTGCCAGGATTCGGGATTCGTTTCCAGGGCCACCACGTCGGCCTGCCGGATGCCCAGGTAGAAGGAATCGGACAGGTTGAACACCATCTTGGAGGAAACGTGCATGGTCCCGAACAGGTAGGAAGGCTTTTTCAGGCCGGGACCGCTGATTTCCCACAACAGGCTTTGGTATCGCTGGCTTTTTTGGGCTTGAAGGGAAAAAAGAAAAAGGATAAAGATTGCACTCAGTAAAAAACGCCTCATAAGAAATCCTTGGATTGAAGAACAAACTAGTAAATATGAGTCAAAAAAAGCAGGAACGGGCATTAAAAGATGGCCTAATGTAAAAAAAATATGGAATTAATCCCTATTTTCCTAATTTCGCAGCCCTTATAAGCTGAATGACCAGGCCCGGTGCCGTAAGACCGCGGTTTTGGACGCCCCCCCTCCTGCCACTTCTGGCCCCCGGTTTGCGTCATGAGCTCAAAACAATAAACAGCCCACATGAAGCTTTCACAATTCAAATTCGATCTTCCCCTCAACCTGATTGCCCAACATCCTGCCAAGAAACGTGAAGATGCCCGTATGATGGTGGTCCACCGCAAAACGGGAGAAATCGAGAACAAGCACTTCCGCGAAATCCTGGATTACTTCGACGACAAGGACGTATTCGTGGTCAACAACACCAAGGTGTTCCCCGCCCGCATGTACGGCCGCAAGGAAAAAACAGGTGCCAAGATCGAAGTGTTCCTGCTGCGCGAGCTGAACAAGGAACACCGCCTCTGGGACGTGATCGTGGATCCCGCCCGAAAGATCCGCGTGGGCAACAAACTCTATTTCGGCGACGACGAGGACCTGGTGGCCGAGGTAATCGACAACACCACTTCCCGCGGCCGCACCATCAAATTCCTCTTTGAAGGCAGCGACGAGGAATTCCGCCATGTGCTGGAAAAGCACGGCGAGACCCCCCTGCCCAAATACATCAAGCGCAAACCCGACGACGACGACCGCGAACGCTACCAGACCGTGTACGCCAAGCACGAAGGCGCCGTGGCCGCCCCTACCGCCGGCCTGCACTTCAGCCGCGAACTGATCAAGCGCTGCGAGATCAAAGGCATCCGCTTTGCGGAAGTGACCCTGCATACCGGCCTGGGCACGTTCCGCCCCATCGAGGTGGAAGACCTCAGCAAGCACAAAATGGACGCGGAATATTACCGCATCGAAGAACAGGCCTGCAAAGTGGTGAACAAAGCCAAGGAAACCTCCCACCGCATCTGCTCCATCGGCACCACCACCATGCGCGGACTGGAGTCGTCCTTCACCGCCCAAAAGCTGCTGAAGCCCTCCGAAGGCTGGACCAACACCTTTATCCACCCGCCTTACGACTTCAACATCGCCGATTCGCTGGTGACCAACTTCCACCTGCCCAAGACCTCCCTGCTGATCATGGCCTGCGCCTTCGCCGGCTACGACCTGATGATGGAAGCCTACAAGCGCGCCATCAAGGAAAAATACCGCTTCTTCAGCTACGGCGACGCCATGCTGATCATCTAAGGCGCCCAAGGGAATGACCGAAGAAAGGAATAACTTTTGGAGATAATACGAAAAGGCCGGCTCTGGGGAGACGGCCTTTTTTTATTGCCCGGTTGTTAAAAGCGGAGCTCATGAGAATAGCCCAGGTTGCCCCCCTCTACGAACGGGTGCCGCCCCGGTTTTACGGCGGCACCGAACGGATCGTCTCCTACCTGACCGAAGAGCTGGTGCGGGTGGGCCACGAGGTGACCCTGTTTGCTTCCGGCGACTCGGTGACCGCTGCCCGCCTGGTGCCGGGCTGTACCGAATCGCTCAGGCTATGCACCTACTGCACCGATATGCTGGCCCCCCACATCGGGCAGCTGCAGATGGTGCAGGACCGGCTGCACGAGTTCGACATCGTCCACTACCATACCGACTACGGGCACTTCCCCCTCTCCCGCATCAACCGCCATCCCCAGCTCACCACCCTGCACGGCCGGCTCGACCTGCCCGAGCTGCAGGTGCTCTACCGCCTGTATGCCGACATGCCGGTGGTGGCCATTTCCGACGACCAGAAACGGCCCCTGCCCTTCGCCCGCTGGGCCGCCACCATCTACCACGGCCTGCCCCCCGAGCTCTACGCCTACTACCCCCGCCAGGGCCACTACCTGGCCTTCCTGGGCCGCATCTCCAAAGACAAGGGCATCGACAAGGCCATCGAGATCGCCAAGCAAACCGGCCTGCCCCTGAAGATCGCCGCCAAGATCGACCTCGACGCCAAGATCGACAAAAAGGAACGGTCCTATTTCGAAAAAGAGATCGCCCCCCTGCTCGACCACCCCCTGCTCGATTTTTTGGGCGAGATCAGCGAGGAGCAGAAAAACGAATTTATCGGCAACGCCCTCTGCGTGCTCTTTCCCATCGACTGGCCCGAACCCTTCGGGCTGGTGATGATCGAGTCGCTGGCCTGCGGCACGCCGGTGATCGCCTTCAAACGGGGATCGGTACCCGAAGTGATCGACGACGGCCTTTCCGGCTTCGTGGTCCACGACACGGCTGCAGCGGTGCAGGCCGTGGGCCGGCTGCACCGGATCCGCCGCCAGGACTGCCGCGGGCAGTTCGAAAAACGCTTTACCGCCCGCCGCATGACGGAGGACTACCTGGCCGTGTACCGCCAGGTGATGCACCAATTGTAAACCTTTTATCCGCAAGGAACCTATGGCACAGCAGGAACGCATCGTAAAAATCGAAGGCCGCTACTATATTGCCGCCGAATCGTCCTATGCCGACGACCGCGTCCGCATCCTGAACCATGCCGACACCTTCGGCATCTTCGACCGCTGGGGCGACATCCAGCCCATCGGCCTGCAGGTGCAGGGCCTGTACTTCGAGGACACCCGCTACCTGTCGGCCTACGAGCTGCGCATCAACGGCCAGCGGCCGCTGCTCCTCAGCTCTACCCTCAAGGAAGAAAACGAGATCCTCAGCGCCGACCTCACCAACCCCGACCTGCGGGAGGGGGGCGACATCATCATCCCCAAGGACGAGATCTATATCTTCCGCAGCAAGTTCGTGCTGCAGGGCCGCTGCTACGAAAAGATCAAGGTGGTGAACCACGGCACCGAACTGCGCGACATCGAGCTGTCCTTCACCCTTGACAACGATTTTAGGGACATCTTCGAGGTGCGGGGCATGACCCGCCCGCAACGCGGCCGGCTGCACGAACCCCGGTTTGAGCAGGACCATATCCTGACCCTGGGCTACACGGGCCTCGACCGGGTGGACCGCCTGACCGAGATCCGCTTTTCACCCCACCCCACCGCCTATTCCGGCAACGAGGTGGTGTACCGCATCAAGCTGGGATACGTGTTCCTGATCGACATTTCCTTTGACTTTATCCGCGAAAAGCCCGTGGGCCTGCCCCTGTCCTTCACCGAGGCCTTCAACCGCTTCACGCCCGAATTGCGGCAGCTCAATGAACGCATCGCCGACATCACCACCTCCAACGAGCAGTTCAACGGCTGGCTGCAGCGCTCCCGGGCCGACCTGGTATCGCTGACGGCGGCCACCCCCCACGGCAACTATTTCTACGCCGGCGTGCCCTGGTACAATACCGCCTTCGGCCGCGACGGCATCATCACCGCCTTTGAAACCCTCTGGGCCGCCCCGGTCTTTGCCCGCGACGTGCTGCGCTTCCTGGCCCGCACCCAGGCCACGAAGGAAGAGCCCTACCGCGACGCCGAGCCCGGAAAAATCCTCCACGAAACCCGCCGCGGCGAAATGGCCGGCACCGGCGAAGTTCCTTTTTCGCTTTATTACGGCACCGTGGACGCCACCCCCCTCTTCGTGATGCTGGCCTGGGCCTATTACGAACGCACCGCCGACCGCGACACCATACAGACGCTCTGGCCCCATATCCTGGCCGCACTGCAGTGGATCGATACCTATGGCGATGCCGACGGCGACGGCTTTGTGGAATACCACCACAAAGCCGCCAACGGCCTGACCAACCAGGGCTGGAAGGACTCGGTGGATTCGGTTTCGCACGACAACGGCAACCTGGCGGTGCCCCCCATTGCCTTATGCGAGGTGCAGGCCTATGTGTACGACGCCAAGAACAGCGCCGCCCGGCTGGCGGCCGCCCTGGGCGAAGGGGAGCTGGAACAGCGGCTGAGGCGGGAAGCCGCCGCCCTCAAAACGGCCTTCAACCAGGCGTTCTGGGACGAGGACCTGGAGACCTTCGTGCTGGCGCTGGACGGCCACAAACGGCCCTGCCGGGTCAGCTCCTCCAACGCCGGGCAGTGCCTGTTTACCGGTATCGTGGACGAGCAGTATGCCGGCCGGCTGGCGCGCACCCTGCTGAACGAAGAACTGTTTTCCGGCTGGGGCATCCGCACCCTGGGGCGCAACTCGGTGCGCTACAATCCCATGTCGTACCACAACGGCTCGGTCTGGCCCCACGACACCGCCCTGATCGCCTACGGCCTGTCCAAATACGGCTACCAGCAGGAGGCCCTGCAACTGGTCCAGGGGTTGTTCCAGGCCTCGCTGTTCCTTGACCTGCAGCGCCTGCCCGAACTGTTCTGCGGCTTTGAGCAACGCCCCGGCGAAGGCCCTACCGCCTACCCGGTGGCCTGCTCGCCCCAGGCCTGGTCGGTGGCGGCGGTGTACCTGCTGCTGAAAGCCTGCCTGCAGCTGGAGATCGACGCCACCAAAAAAGAGATCTATTTCCGCCAGCCCATCATGCCGCCCTTCCTTGATACGATCTCCATCAAAAATCTACCTATCGGCGATACCCGCGTGGAAATTGAATTGAACCGTTATAAAAACGATGTAGGCATCAACGTGCTGGAAAAGGAAGACCCCTGCTGGAAGGTGGTGATCTACAAATAATACCAAACACCTAGGTAATAAAGGAGAAAAAAATAAAGAAAAAGCCTACGGGCACTTATACGTTTTGCATTACATTTGCGCCCGTTCACGTCTACAGTAAGTGAATACGAATTGCTGCCATAAGTTCCAAACACGAGCCTTGCTCCGTTTCCTCTGATCCGCAAAAAAACCAATCCAAATTTTCCATTATTGCCGGATGAACCTGGTCTTTCATCATTTATGGTGCGGGACCGAACTATGCGTATTTGCCATGGCGTGGAGGTCCTGAAATACACATTCACTCAACCACGGTGTTTTTGGTGCATTTGTCCTTTACCGGAATGAAACAACATGCCGGAAAAAGGACCGGGAATCCTATTGCCCTACTTAAAAAAGTTAACCAGAGCATATATGAAAAAATTTTACCTCTTTGTCCTGATCATTTTCAGCAATTTCCTGCTGGCCCGGGCCCAGAAGGCCACTTGTTATTCGTATTTTACCGCCAGCGGCGTCAACCTCGTGGACATGAGCACCGGCGCCACCCCGGTATTCTCCAGTCCGGCGGATGACGAGACCTCCCCCCTGCTGTCGCTTCCGTTCAACTTCACCTATGCCGGCAAGGTTTACGACCAGTTTTCCGTGAGCCCCAACGGCGTCATCGGCCTGGGCTCCCTGGTTCCCTCCCTGACGACCGGTTCCTTAAGCTCCTTCACCGACCCGGTGCTGGCCCCTTATTTTGCCGACCTGAAATCGGGCAACGGCAGCATCCGCTATAAAGTGCTCACCGGCGCCGACGACCAGCAGATGCTGGTGGTGGAATGGAACATCGTCAGCTATTTCGGAGATGCCGCCAATACCCACGCGCTGACCTTCCAGGCCTGGCTGTTTGAAGGCTCCAACCGGATCGAATTCGTTTATGGCGCCAATAACTACGACGTCAATAAATACTCGGGCATCGGCATCACTGCCGGCAAAACCGATATTGCCAGCGTGAATGCACTGGATCATTCCGTCCTGTACAACCCCACCGGGGGCAGCGGCGGCGCGGTATGGCCGGGCAATAACCGGGCATACATCTTCGACCCCCAGGCAGGCATCGCCGCCGGCGTGAAAATCACGGCCAACCCGGGCACCACCATAACCGAGGGCACGAAGGTGACCTTCACCGCCCAGACCGCCAATTTAGGCGCCACTCCTGCCTACCTGTGGAAAAGAAACGGGGTTACGGAAGCCACCACCGCCGCTTATACGCCCGACACCCTGATCAACAACGACCGGATCGAGTGCGCAGTGACCAGCAGCTGCTCCGCCGCCATCTCGGAGACTGCCGCCGTGCAGATGACGGTCAATCCGAAACCCAGCCTGATCACCTTACCGCTGAACCTGCTGCGCTTTGGCGCCACCGCCACCAACAACCAGGTGCAACTGAGCTGGCTAACCGCCGAAGAAGAAAACGTAGACCGCTTCGAAGTGCAGCGCAGCACCGACCGGCGCGACTTCACCACCATCAGCTCCCAAGCGGCCCGGGGTGAAGGAGCCGTTCAAACCGATTACGCGGCCGTGGACAACGACCCCGTTGCCGGCACCAGCTATTACCGCCTGAAAATGGTGGACAAGGACAACAGCTTCCGCTACTCCGATGTCCGGAGCGTCCGCATCGCCGCTACAGGCATCCTGGCTTCCTCCTACCCCAACCCCTTCGGCCAGTCCGTACAGTTAAGCATCCGGGTGGAAAAAGCCGCAACGGCCCTGATCACCGTTACCGACTTTTTGGGAAGAAGGGTGCTGCAGCAACAGGTATCCTTAACCGCAGGCAGCAACCAGGTATCCCTTGCCGCCACAGGCTGGCAGCCGGGCGTGTTCGTGGTACAGGTGACAGCCGGCAGCCAGACAGCCCTCTTTAAAATGGTAAAGCAATAAAACAGCCGGCGACGGCTATAACGGAAAAGGCGGCATTCGATGCCGCCTTTTTTATTTCCTCACGCATTCAGCGGTTCATACGCACTTGTATCCAGGCCGGCTTCCGGCTCATGGAGCCTCACCTTGCCGATGCCGGGGAACGGCCGGTCGCCATTCCAGTGCAGGTGCACCACGGCAGCCGCTCCCAGGGCGGAGGCCCTGCTGATCTCGGAGGTGTATACTTTCAAATGGGGATAGCGGCAGGCGATCAATTTGGCAAACAGGGGGTTGTCGCAAAAGCTGCCCGAAACATAGAGGGTCTCTACCGGCGTCTTGCCCATCACGAGGGCCAGGGAAAGGGCCTGCACCGCCACCAGGTCCAGGGTCAGCTGGTGGTAGGCCTCTTCAAAGCTTTCGAACAGGTGCAGGTTCACCTGCCGCTTCCAGGGCTGGGGCCGGATGCCGGAGATATCCATGGTCTCCGGAACAAAGCGTTTGCGGGGATCCCGCTCCTGCAACAGCTTTTGAAGGATCCCTTTATCGAATTGCACCTGCCGGCAACAGGTTATTTCCTTTTGAAAATGGGTGGCCAGGATTTTCACCTGGTAATCGTGCTCATTGCCCAAAAACAGGCGGCAGGCTTTTACCGGCTTGCCCAAAAAGTTCAGGTAATACAAACAGTCCTGCTGCAGCTCGTCCAGGGTCAGCAGCTCCCGGCTGAAGGCATTGAACGCAACGGTCCAGGTGCCGGTGGACAGCAGGATAAAGGGCTTTTCCACGTTCAGCAGGTAGGGCACCAGGGCGGCGGAACTGTCGTGGATGCCCACGCCGGCCACCATGCGGTTGCCGGAAGTCAGCCGGATAAAGGAATTGGTAGGGGCAATGGGCGCCAGCAGGGCATTGATCCCCTCCTGCGTCACCCAGCGGTGGTATTGGTGTTCTTTAAAGTTCCACAGGTAGGTATGGCAGCCGATACTGGTAATATCCGAAAACCGCCGGCCGGTGAACAGGTAGCTGACATACTGGGGTAAGTGCAGGGAGCGCCGGATCTTTTCAAAGGACCGGGGCTTGTAGTGCTTTAACCAGTACAGCTGCAGGCCCGCATTGAGCATGCCCAGGAGCGGCGAAGCCGTTTCGCGGGCCAGTGTATCCCTGCCGCCCAGCGGGACCGCCAACCGCTCCACCAGGTCGGGGGGCAACTGCTTTAAATAGTGATACAGGGGCAGCACGGGCGCCCCGGAGCCATCGATATGCACCAGGCTGCCCCCGTAGGTGGTGCAGTTGATGGCCCGGATGTCAAAGGAAGGATCGTGCGCGGCTTCATCAAAGGTGTTCCGGATCCAGGTGGTCAGCGCCGGCAGGTCGTCACAGGCATCACCGTCGTCATCCACCGTTTTCGCCCCCGGGAAGGCCCGGGAATAGACCACCTGGTATTCCCGGTCCAGGAGCAAAAACTGCATGTCAATTCGTACCAAATCGAATACGGCGATCACTTCCCTCCCCATAAAAATACATTTGATCCGGTGAGCAATAAGGAATCAGTTGCCGGAAAACTTTTTATCGTATTCCTCGCCCTTGCCGATAAGCCGCTTCCGCTCCACAAAGTTAGGATGCACCAGGCTTCGTGCAGCGTCAAACTCCGTAAAGCGGACGTTACTCAGATCCGCTATGGTATAGATCAGGTCATCGGACATATACTTCCGGTTTACGTCATACTGGTGATGCGCATCCGCCTGCTGGTATTTGGGGGATAACCAAATGAAGAACGGAATGTCATACATGGGCTTGGTTCCTTTACCTTCTTCGTGATCCGCCGCGTTTGAGGTTTCATAAGCATCCTCTCCATGATCGGACAGATAGATAACCCAGGACTTCTTATCTTCCTTTTTAATAAGATCGATTACCTTATTAACAACAAAATCATTATAAAGAACAGCATTATCATATTCGTTGATTGCCTTAAACGCCGTTTCATGCTGAAAAGGGGTATTTGGCTCGGTGTGAAACCGGTCAAATGCAGCAGGATAGCGATAAAGATAAACCCCATGCGTGCCCATGAGATGAAGGGCAATGAACTTTTTCTTTGCCTTTTGTGATAATACCTGCGTTAAGGGGACCAGCAATTTTTCGTCATAGGGTACCAGCAAGCTTTCATCAACCGTTGCATTGAAACTAAAATCCCCGGTATTTATAAAATAGCTGGTATGGGCCGCCTTTGCTATAGTAGTAACCAACGTCTCATACATTCCAATAGGGGCCTGGTTGGAGATCCAGTAGGTGGTAAATCCTGCTTTATTCATCAATTGAAGGAGTGAGCCGTCCTTCGACCTTTCGGGGTGCTCGTAATTGGCCAACGTAAGCACCTTTTGTAAGGAGGGAATGGTATGGGCATGCGGACTAATGACATCATTATAAACTGTCAGTTCATTCCTTCTGGATTGAAGCAGGGGATTGGTGTTTCTATAATAGTTGTAGAGGCTCATATGGTGCCGGCAAGTGGATTCGCCAATGATCAGGACATAAAGTTCCTCCTGCTGATCATCTGAAGAAACATTGGTAAACTTACCCCCGAACTTGTCTTTACCCAGCAACTGAAAGGATAAAGCTTCCTTTTTGTACGCTTTAAAAGACTGGTAGGCAACGTACAATACATCCCTGCGGTAGGATTCCGTATAGATACAAATGGCACTGAACAGGACGATCAGGGAAACCGATACCAGGTAAGGAAGGACCTTATGATTTTTCAGGAGGGAAGCCAGGTTGAACGGGGATCGCTTTCGGGGGAAACCCCGGGTCAGCAAAAAAACCGCCAGCAGAAGGGGCATCAGCAGCACCAGCCAGATAACCAGGAGGGGACCATCGAAGTACATGGAAAAATAATCCCTTGCTTCCGAAAAATTGGTTTCCAGCAGGATATAGATGGTGGAGGAGGATATAGTATGGTGATACATATAAAAGTAGGAGGTTTCCAGCAATGCCTTTAAATAAACCCCTGTCATCATCCCGATTAAGTAAAATCGATGCAGCCAGTGAATACGCAAAAGTGTACTGATTAACAAAAGAATGGAAAGGGTTAGAAAAACAGTCACCAGCTCATTAAAAGTAACCCATGAAATGACCCCGCCTGCAGGAGGGCTGATAATGGCTGTATAAAACAAGGAGAACAGTGCGGGATAGTAAACCAGAAAACAAAGGAGAACTGTTTTGGCAATTAAGTTTGTCTTTTCCGGAGGAACAGAAAAATTAAATAAGGCAGTTCGCATAAGTAAAAGTTTATCGGTTTTGGTTAAGTCTGACCTTTGCGTCAACTGAAATACCGGGGAGAAGCGATTGCACAAAAGGATGCCGCAGGGATTAAAAAGCAGTGGAAGCGGTCAGGTGCACAAACAGGGCGCTTATCCCCTGCAGCCCCGTAGGGCGCATATTCATACTCGTTAAGAGTTCGCTGCCATCAATGTTCTATTGTGAATATAATAAAAGAATTTTGCTTATTGCTGCGCTTTTCATTAAAAAAGATGAAGAAATCCTTATTCGTTCATGGTCAATACCCAACCGAAACCCGACCGGATTGCTGCCCCCGTACCCCTTCAAAAATTCCGGATACGGACGTATTTTTTCCAGGGCTTTAGCGGGCTCTTCCTGGTTTGTTTTCTTTCATCTTCATCATGAATATTCAAAAAAATTTTTATAAATTGTAGCTCAATAAGTTGATGGATGAGGTATTCCTCCCGGGCGTTATACCCGACCATTCAATGGATCGTTATTCGTTTCCTCCGAAAATAAGCTCAGTGCAGCAATGGATTTTGAAATCAACAGTACGGGCCGCTCCGTATCCCGCCCCTATTACCATTGCTGATTCACCGAGCAACACCTAAGCCACCTGCCGGAGTGTTTTATCAGTTCTATTTGTTAACCTGTTAAAAACTTACTGATGAAAAGCTTAGTTGTTATCTTATGGTGCACCTTATCGGCGTTATTTTCCTTCAGCCAGACGGTTTATACGCACCCCGCACTTGACGATGAGTTTATAGGCCCCTTTCCCAGCTGGTTAAACGTAAAAGCATATGGAGCGGTAGGAGACGGCAAAGCCGATGAAACGGCTGCTATCCAGGCAGCGTTCAATGCCATTGGGAATTCCACCAGCACCTCCAGCGTGGTGTACCTTCCTGCCGGCACCTATCGCATCACGGGCACCTTACGCATAAATAACAAAATAAACATCAGCGTTATCGGCCAGGATCCGGCCACCACCCGAATTGTTTGGGCGGGGGCAAGGGGTGGCACGATGCTGGAGTTAAACGGCACGGCCTATTCGCGCTTTAACCGGATTACCTGGAATGGCAGCGGGATTGCCGCTGTAGCGGTAGACCAGTCGTACGACAACTTAAAACCTTATTTCGATACCGGCAATGAATATGCCGATGACTTTTTTACCGACGTGGGCACGGGCATCCGGGGCGGCCATAAGGGTTACGGCTTCGCGGAAGTCGCCATCCTCCGCTGCCGCTTTATCCGCAATACGGTGGCCGGCATCAGCCTGGGAAATTTCAACGCGCTGGATATCTGGGTATGGTACTGCGTTTTCCAGGATTGTACCATCGGGGTGACCAACGTTTATGGCGCAGGCGCCTTTAGAGTATATCGCAGCCTGTTCCGGAATTCAAAAGACAGCGATATAAAAATCACCAATACCGGCGAGTTTTCCTTCCGCGACAATACGTCCATAAATTCCAATGCCTTTTTCCGGACCGGGCTGACCGGCAATCCTGCCTGCGTCACCATCCAGGGCAATACCATTCTCGATCCGGTGGGCACCGTTTCCCCGATCGAGATCCGCAACCAGGGACCCGTGCTCCTGCTCGACAACACGATCCGTTCCAGGGTGGGATTTGCGCTTCCGGTGGTCAATTTCAACATATCCCCCAGCAGCGACCTGTTTGCGATGGGAAACACCTTCACGGTCAGCAACCGTTACCGGGTCCCGAACGTACGCGCGCTTGCTTATGACCCGCCCAGCGTACCCAGGGACAGCCTGGCCCGGCTTACCGAACCCAGGCTTCCGGGTACCCCTCCGAACCTGCGCCGCAGGATCTTTGAAGTCGCCCGGAATTCCGGCTCCGCAGCCATCCAGACGGCGATCAACAATGCGGACAATTACAGGGGCAGCAGGCCGGTAGTGCATTTGCCGCATGGATCTTATTCGATCACCTCCACCCTGATCATCCCCGCCGGCAGCGATGTGCAACTGGTGGGCGACGGCTACGGCGATATCCGGCCTACCTGGCTGAGATGGAACGGTACGGCGGCGGGCCCCGTGCTCCAGCTGGCCGGCCGCACGAAAGCCACCCTGCGCGACTTTTCCATTTACGGCAACCGGACCAACGTAAATATCCTGCTGTCGCAGGTGGACCAGACCGGGGCAAGGATCTACCTGCAGCAATTCAATTCGCGCAATAACCAGAGAAATATACTGGTCAACGGCCTGGACGACGCCCTCGTTCTGGCGGAGAACTGCGGCTTTGCCAAAAGTACGGGAACCTCCGTAGGCGTTGTCGGAGGCGTCTATTCGGCACAGGGCAAAGACAGGGCGGGAAAGACCATCCTTTTCGGCGGTGCGGAGTCGGACAACATCCTGAGTCATGAAGTAACAGCCGGCGGCACCCTCCTGGTCAGGGACGTGTGGTACGAGAGCAATAAAAGCGGGCAGTATGTACGTGTTGCCGGCAGAGCCAGGTTTACCGTGGAAGGAAGCCGCATAGCGACCCCCAAGACGATGCCCGTGCCCCAGATGCTGGTGACCCAACTCAATGGCGATGCCGTCTTTGTAACCTCCCAGTTCACCAATGAAATTGAAGTGAACGGTAATGGCACCTATTCCAGGGTATTGTCGGTGGGCAACCTCACCCACAGGGCGAATTTTATCAGGGATCTCACCTCGCCGGCTGCTGATATCCGGAGTTTTAACGTCCGCTCCCGCGACCCCAATACCACCATCTCCTGGTCGGGCAGCTACCAGTTACCGGACCGAAGGCCGCCCAGCGAATCCAGGTTCACGAACATGCTGGCGTTATTACGTTCCACCCATGCCCAGGTGCTCACCCCCTTACCGGAACAGACGACGGATGCCCGCGTGTATCGGGTCATGTCTACCAATTCGGCAACCGGAATGGAATTGGTGAGCGTAAAAGTTCCGGCGATCACACAGGCAAGTAACCCCGGCCTTTCGGAAAGCTACCAGGGCTCCAGCACTACCTTTGAAAACGTTTATCCCAACCCTGTAAAGGATATCATGACCGTAACCATCACTGCGGAAAAAGAAGAGCCGCTTCACTTATCGCTGTATGACAGCAAAGGGTCCCTGGTGAAAAAGCTGGAAACCCGGCTGAATCCGGGCAGCAACTTTATAAAACTGAATGTGCAGGGACTTGCCAAGGGAAGCTATACGCTTTTGTCTGTCCGGGGCAAACATTCCCTGGCAACCCAGATATCAAAAGAATAAGTCCGACTCCCTCATCATCCTACGGGGAACGGCATCCTGTAAGCCGGCGGTGGCGCCCCCCCTTTGGGGCTCCGGACAAACGGCGAACAGGATGCCGTTTTTGGCAGGAATAAACGCCATTACAGGCTTAGGCATGCATCCGGTGATCCGTAAGCTTGTGGTGCAACCATTGCCACCAATAACCGGTACGCAAATACAGCAGGGAAAGGGCGACCGGCGACAATCCCGTGCGCAAGCGGCTGATCATATGCTGTAGCTTGAAGGAAGCGGCTTGTGTTATGGCTGCCGGATCGGCATTGACATTTTCCTTTTCCAGGATGCAACGGTTGATGTATGCCAGTTTTCGCAGGCACCTGATCCGTGAATTCAGCTTATTCTCCCCGAGCAGGGACTCAAACTGGTGACCGAGGCATGCCACCTCGTTCGGCGTCAGCTGAAAATCCTTGCCAGTATAGTACCGGATGTTCCGCAATACCTGTTCGTTATGGGCCGCTTCATATTCCTGCTTCCGGGTCACCTTGCACAGGCTTTCATCGGTTAACCGGTAGTCCAGCAGCACTTCGGGAAGGTGATGGATGGGGTATTTCCGGGCAATGCGCCACCACAGGTCGTAATCTTCGGCCCAGGGAGTGGCATATCCTCCGGCCTCCAGCACTACCTGGCGCGGGTACATGACCGTAGGATGGTGGATGAGGCACTGAAAGTTCAGGTGATAGTAAAGGCCTGCCGCCTCTATCCTGTCCATGCCTACGCTTTCCTTGCTGCTGGTGACGGTCCGGGCGCCGGCAGAAAGCAGGCCGCAATGGGGATGGGCCCGGAAAAAATCGTACTGCCGCTGCAGCCGGGCGGGATAGCTGATATCATCAGCGTCCATGCGGGCGATGAGAGGCGCTTTTGCCCGTTCAATCCCTTTGTTGAGCGTAGCGGTGATCCCTGCATTCGTTTCATTCTGCAGCAGGCGGATCCGGGAATCGCTGTAGGAACGGATGATACGGACGCTGCCGTCGGTGGAGCCGTCGTCCAGGATGAGGAATTCGAAATCCGTAAAGGTTTGTTGCAAGATGCTGTCGATAGCCTCCGCCAGGTATTTTTCGGCATTATAAACCGGCATCAGCACCGTTACACAAGGCGTATTCATATGGGATGGTTTTAACGAATAGATTCTGCCTGCAGGTGGGTGGACCGGGTTATGCCAGCCCCACCAATTCCTTTACTTTCCGGAGGCGCCGCCGCAGGCCGCGCACCAGGTAGCGGTAGCGGTTCAACAACATCTTTTCCCGGACCCGCCTTTCAATAGCGGGGTGGCTTACCCCCATCCGGCGCATGTAGCCCGGGAGCCATTTCAGGAAAAAATATTCGCCCTGCAGGTAATAGCCTTCGCTGATCAGGGAATGCATGAGGGAATTGCTGCGCTGCCGGTAAATATTGTTGCACAGCGAAGAGACGTATACTTGCCGGGACAGGTAGATCTTATACATGAAGGCCTGGTCTTCGAACAATTGGTTTTTGCCCGTAAAGGTTTCATCAAAACCGCCCATAGCACGCAGCGCGGAGGTCTTCATGATGAATCCGCACATGCAGGGAGCCGATCCGGGCCCCAGGGGGTACAGTTGCAGCATCAATTCCGGCGGATGGTAAAAGCGTTCGGCCGGCACCCCTACGAACGCATCAAAATCCACCGCCCCGGGATCGCACCAGCTCAACCAATACCGCGTGGCCTCGAGGAGCACTTCCACCCGGGGATTCGCCTGTAACAGGTTTACCTGCATCAGCAGCTTATCCGGCAACCACACATCGTCCGAATCGAGCAGGGCGATCCACTCGCCCCGGGCAAGGGAAATGCCCAGGTTCCGGCTCGTGGGCGCTCCCTTGTTCACATGTCCGGGGTGTTCGGCGTATACAATTTTGCCGGGTAGCTGCCGGGCATACGCTTGTGCAATAGCGGTGCTGCCATCGGTGGACCCGTCATCCACCAGGATGATTTCCCAGTGGAGGTAGGTTTGCTGCAGTACGCTGTCCACCGTTTCCTGCAGGTAAGGCGCCACGTTCAGGAAAGGAATGATCACCGAGACAAGGGGTGCGAACTTCGGTTCCATAAGAAGACGAGGTGGGTTTTTCGAAATGAGTCAGGGAAGGATCAGGCCTGTGCCCAACGGCGCAGTTGCCGTTCAAACTCAGCCCCGTTCCAGTTTTTTACCTGGAAGCGGCCCAGCCGGTAAGGATGGGCCCGGTTGGTGACCGTTTGCGCGTGCGTCGTAAAGACGGCTTCCAGCTTTTGCTGCCGGGCGATGGCCAGGGTGTCGCCGTTAAAATTACCGTAGGGATAGGAAAAGGTGGTGCAGGTCTTTCCATACCGTTCCTTCAAAAACCGGCTGCAGCCGGCAATTTCTCCCTGCTGGATGTCCGCGGAATGACGGGACAGGGAAGGATGGGTTTGGGTATGCAGGCCGATCTCGAACAGGGGATGGCCGGCCAGTTCCCCCAGTTGGTGGCCGGCCAGGGGGAAGTTTTCCCTGCGGGGCGGAGCGGGCGTTCCGGCCCATGCCTGTAGCTGCCGCAGGCCTTCTTCAATGGCCGCGGCGGGTAATGGCTGCAAACGCCTCCAGAGCTCCAGGTACAGGGCGCAACGCCTGGTGGGCGGCGGCAGGTAAGCGCGCCACCGCTGCTGCTGCCGCTGTTGTTCTTCCGTCAACCGGCAGTCGCTGTCCAGGTTATAGACAAACCACTCGTTGCCGATCTGCAGCTGAAGGGTACCGGGCAGCTGCACGGAGTGCAGGATCACTCCCTCCAGCTCGTCCCACCAGAATTCCGCCTGCCGGTCTACGTAACCCGTAGCAATGAAAAAGGTGGCGGGGCAGTTGTATTTTTCCAGCAAGGGCCTGGCCAGGCGGGAATTGTCACTGTAGCCGTCGTCAAAGGTGAGGCAAACTGTTTTGGAAGCAACCGACTGGTTCCGGAGCTGGGCCACCAGCCGGTTCACCGGCACCACGTTATATTTTTGCTGCAGCAGCTCCAGTTGTTGGGCAAAGTTTTCCGGGCTCACGGCCAGTTCCCAGGGGTCGGCCGGCAAATCGGCAACGCGGTGGTACATCAGCACCAGGGCGCGCCGGGTAAAAAGGTTCTTCAGCATACGTGTCCAGTTATTGGGCATGGTGCACCGGTTTTACAGCAGCAGCGGCAATGATTACCTGGTACTGGGCATCGTTGACGTCCAAAACTTCCCGGGAAATTTCCGGCTGCCCCAGGCCGTACAGGAAAGCCGAGGCTACCTGCACATTTCCAAAGGATCGAACTTCGGACAGTTCCGGCGAAAACGATGCGGACAAAATGCGTTTCATGGAGGTCGTTGTAAAGGACCACATCCAGTACTCCCCCCAATTGTCCTGATCGACCTGGCTGATTCCCGGCACGGTGAGCAGGAGTACGCCTCCCGGCTTGAGGATGCGGTAGCAGGTTTGAATAGCGCCTGCATAATCATAAATCATCTGAAGCGTTTGGGTAAGCACAATGCAGTCAAATGCATTATCCGGCAAATGCGGAGCGTTGCTCAGGTCACCCGTAAAAGTAGCCTGCTTGTTATTGTCGTCTACATGAAAGATGTCACTTCGCTGTACGCGGGAGCCCCCGAATTGCAGGGTATAGGCATTATCACCGATCTCCAGCACCCTGCCCCGGATCCAGGATTGCTTCTTTTTCAGGAAGTCCTCAATATAATACCGGTCCAAAGGCCCTCCGCGGTCATATCCGAATTGTTGGCTGAAAGGAGTGGTACGGTTGAAATCACCAAGGTTTACCCTTCCGGTTCCGGGCACGTTCCGCCTGGCGGGATAAACCTTCCGGATCATCCTCTTGAACCCCCGGGGTACGAGTTTCCGGGCCATCATCCGGGTACAAAAATTGGGGTCCAGCTGAAGCAATAGCCTCAGCTCGGCAGCATTTGCTACCAGGTAGGATACGGGTTTGTTCCGGAGCTTTTCCCGCAAAATATTGCCGTAATAGGTACGCGCCCGCTGCTCTCCCCTGCCCAGGCAATATCGCTCATGGGCATTCTTTAATGCTTTTTTCTGTCGCTTTAAAACCAGCAAAGCGCAGTGAAGCATCAGGGAAATGTTTCCCGACATATTGTTGTTATGGATCAAGTAATTGGCGATACATTCGGTATGATGGATGACCGGGAACCTCCTGGCTACGTGCAGGTACAAATCGTAATCTTCGCAGGCTTTCAGGGTTTCATCGTAGTGAAAATGGGTAAATACCCACCTTTGATACATGACCGCGGCGTGCATACCAATATAGTTACACTGCAATAAGGTGGCATAATGATCCTTTTGTACTTCCATGAAGCCGTCATCCAGGACGGTGCCCTCCGGGTCCACCTTCCGGAAGGCCCCGGATACGAAGGCCGCTTCGGGATGGCGGCTATGAACGCCCACATTGATCTGCAGGTTATCGGGACACAAGGTGTCATCCGCATCCAGGAAAACAAGATACGTTCCTTTACTGCTGGCCACTCCGGTATTGCGGGCAGCGGACAGGCCCCTGTTTTCCTGGTAAACGTAAACCACCTCCTTATAACGTTGCGCCACCTCGCGGGTATTGTCCCCGGATCCATCGTCCACCACGACTATTTCATGGTGCGTATATGTTTGCGAGCGCACACTTTCAATGGCCGTACTAAGGTAACGGCCATGATTATAACAGGTGATAATAACAGATACAAGGGGCGGCTTATTTGGTTTTGGATTCTGCATAAGCAAGTGGTATTATAAGGTTTAGTAGGCGCGATCCTTTTCAAGGAAAGCGGGAAACAGGGCCGGACATAAGGCTGAAACAAGTAAACAGGGAAAAGGTGGGGGAACGGGAATAACTGAAAAGAGAGACCGCTATTGAGGCGTAAAAAAAGTGCATTTCAGGTTGAACTGGCCTTAAAACAGGATACCAATCACAACACCACAGGTATCAAAAAATCTATAAAACAAATATAAGCGCCCTGTCCTGAAATCACGAATTTTCGGCATTGCATTTTTCAGGCATTCACCATTTATACTTTTCAAAAAGACCGGTTGTATAGGCGAACACAGTCATTGCCATCTTATGCTGGCCGCTTGCATTGAAATGGATATAATCGCGGTAGTCAGCAGGCTTGAGATCATTGTCCACATCCATGATCAGCTCTACGTTATTCCTCCTGGCAAAGCTGATGATCTCCTGGCCCTGCTCATTATAGAAGCCTTTCTTGCGTTCGGCCGCATCCGCATGAAGATAGATCACCAGCGGAATGCCTTTTTCCCGGGTATAAGAGAGAAAAGACGGGAACCCCGCATTAAACAGGCTGTTCGCCTTTTTTTTGTTGATGCCTAATTGTTGCTCACCGGGCGATGACTTTTTCATCAGTCCCCTTACATGAGGAACCAGGTACCGGTTCACCAACTCAAATATTGCCGATGGATACTGCTTACTGGAGAAGCCGTCCTGGACATCAATAATTTTCTCAAAGTCCATATTATCGTAAGCATCATGCGAACTCACAAATAAGAAAATGCATTTGGCGTGGAAGTCTCCATGTTTCTTTAAATAAGCATAACAATTGTCCGGGCCCCAACTGCCGGCCGAGATATTTAAAAACTGGACCTTTTTGTGATAGCGTTCGGTTAACCGGGAGGTTAAAATGGAGGTGGCCAGGGAATCCTGGTCCGTATAGCCACCGCCATTGATGACAGAATCGCCAAATCCCAAAATGATGAAGGCCGAGCTATCCACCTCCGCGCTTCTCATGGATACGGAGTTATAGCATATATGGTTCCCCAATCGAAAACGGGCCTGGTGGGGCAGGGAAATATATTCGTAGTCCGGATCGGCCCTTAAAAGAACAGCGTCGCAAAAGCCATAATATTGCCGCAAAAACAGCTCAATGCCCAGGATACACACTACCAGGAGGGCCGTTGTAATGACCAGCTTTTTCATCGCGTTTACTATTTTCATTTATTTTTCGGAAAAGCAGGCGCTGTTTTAGGTACGGGGCTTTTCGCCATTGCCCGGAAGAGGGCTTTCCCATAAATAGACCTTTTGCTCCACCAGCTTCCCGGTTTCATCGTATTTATTGACCAATTTCCTTTTTTTATGGGTCCGGTTATCTTCCTGGACCATCCCCAACAACCAGTCGTTGGAGGTCCACCGGGTGACCACGGTAGAACCGGCGGTAATGACCATTTTATCCACCACCCCTTCTTTCAGATAGCGGATCTTTTGCACCGTATCGCCTTTAGGTGTGATGCTGTACGAGGCAAACGCCTCGCTGCCGCTATACAGGTTGAAATCCGTACGCAGCAGCTTGCCCCTCATATCGGTGGTGACGACCTTGCTGACTTTGTTTTCCTTGTCGTATTCAAAGGTAACCTGCACGGAATCATACGCCGCTTTCCGCCCGGAGCTTTCCCGGAAAACCGCGTTTTGAAACTCCGGCGCCTCCTCCGATACCCGGAAAATATTGGTCAGTTGTACCTGGCGCCCGGAAGGATCATATTGCGTAGCACTTTTTTCTTCCAGAACGCCTGAAAACATACTGGAGGAAGCGATCAGCTGGCCCCCGGCATCATAGGTGAACACCGAGCTGCCCTTTGCCTTGCGGGGCCGTACCCCCTCTTTGCCGGGCAGGAAAAACTCCGTTCGTACCAGCCTGTGGTTTTTGTCATAGCCCCGGACAATTAGGCCTTTTGAACTGTCGGTCAGATTTCCCTTATTGAACCGGTACCTTACGGCAAAAGAAGAATCGAGATATCCTTCCTTTGTCAGGGTGTTGGTATAAATGGTTTGCTCCGACAGCATCCAGTTGCTGCCGTTCCTTTTATTTTCGGAATCCGAGCACGACAAAAACAGCAGCGGTAAGGAAATGTAAACGAATGTCCTCATAAAGCAGATTTAATCAGGTGAAACAATTCTGTTTGTGTTGGGTTGAATTCATTTCCAGGCCTAGCCCACAACCCGTTCCTTTACAGGCAAGGCAGGGTTGCCCTGGTAAACGGCAAACGCCCGCATTCTTTTGGTCGCTACGGATTGTACCGCCAGGACCGAATGACTCTCGCAGTACACTCCCGGGCACACCACCGACCGCGCCCCTATCCATACGCCGTCTTCCAGGACAATGGGCTGTACCACCAGGTCAAAGGTCTTCAGGGAATAATTGTGATTCCCGGCCAGCAGCATGGCGCCCTGGGAGATACACACATGGTCGCCAATGCGCACCTCGGCCAGGTTGTCGATCCAAACACGCTCGCCGATCCAGCAATGGTCGCCAATGGACAGCAGCCAGGGGTACTTGATGGAAACCGAAGGCTTGATCAATACGCCCCTGCCGACCCGGGCGCCGAACAAACGCAGCAAGGCAATTTTGAGGGGGTTGACCACCGCCAGGCCGTGGTTGAAAAACAAAAAGCTGGCGACCATCCACAGCCGTATTTTCAGGGAAGAGCCCGGCTTATACCAGGAATTATTATAAAGGGAAAGATCTGTTTTCATATGTAAGTGACCGTTATAAGTAATTGGAAAATTTACGGAAGTACGCCCACCTGCTTCTTTGCGGCTTTGGCCGAGGTTTCCAGTTCATACAATTTAGCATCCACCAGGAAGCGGAACCAGAATCCCTGGAGAAAATGGAAGATCAATCCTTCTTTGCCATCGCGGAAACCGCCCTTGATAACGAACCGGTAAAAAAAGTAGAGAAACACCCGCCAAAACCTGGGGTAACTGTAATAACGCATCCGCTGGTAGCGGCGCTGCTCCATCAGGTTGCCGTTTTTGCAGGGTTTTATCTTACCCTCCTGCTTTCCCTTGTCCAGGATATCCCTCGACTCCAGCGTAGCCCACTTGTTGTGCCGGCTGATAAAGGTGTTCAGCGAGTCGGTAATGATGTCCTCCACATCTCCCTGCAGCACCATGCTTTTGCCCTTGATAAGAAAATGCTGGTCATACTCCTTTTCTTCGCAGGCCCCGTATCCTTTTTTGAAAATAACGCCGTGGTAAACCGGGTAGTGTCCTCCGTGCCGGATCCACCGGTTCATAAACATGGTGCGGCGGGAAGCCATGAATCCCCGGATATCGGCGGGAACGCCTTTTTGAAATAACGCGGCCAGCTCTGTTTTTATTTCAACGGTCAGGCGGTGGTCCGCATCCATATTGAAGATCCACTCGTACTTACAATCGACATGGGCAAAAGCCCAGTTCCGCTGCCTTGAATAGTTTTCAAAAGGATGATGGTAAAGCTTTTGGGTGTACTGCGCGGCAATTTCCAGCGTATCGTCCGTGGACCCGGAATCCACGATGATGATGTCGTCCGTAAGGTCCTTTACGCTTTCCAGGCAGTCCCGGATGTTCTTACTTTCATTACAGGTAAGAATGATTACCGATAAAGGCTGATAAACCATTGCATAAAATTCTATAAGGGAAGAATAAGGTTTCGAAACCATTGCCAGGGATATTCCAAAGGCCCGGGAGCAACTGATTAACCGGGCGGACCCGTCAGCAGGTGATGATAGGCCGTTGCATAGCGGGCGGCCAGGCGTTCCTTGTTAAAGTCTTCCGTGATCCTCCGCGGGGCGATCTGTCGCACACGGAGCCGCTCCTCCCTGCTGTGGAATATTTCCGTCAGCTTACAGGCTATGGAGTTTACGTCCGACCGGCACACCCACCCCAGGCCCTTTTCCAGTACATAATCGGCCAGCCCTACATTTTCACTGACCAGCACAGGCGTACCCATGGCTAACGCCTCCGTCACGGCTATGGCAAAGTTTTCATTATAGGAGGGCAAGGCAAAAAGACTGATGCGCTTCAAAAACCGGAGCTTTTCCGCCCCGGCCTTCCAACCGCACCATTCAATCCGGTCGGAAATTTCCAGTTCGGCGGCCAGGGCTTTCAGGGAATCCATATACGTTGGGGTACCCGTACCCGCAATGCACAACCGGTAGGGAAAGGAAACAGTTGCCAGCGCCCGGAGCAACAGCTCCATCCCTTTTTTAGGATCCACCCGGGACAAAAAACCAATGGTAAACTCCGCGGGCTCCCCCGGGGGCACCGGTTCGTCCTGCGCCGGGGGAAGAGGAACCAGGTTATGCTCGATAAAGCCCTGCCACCGGTCATATACCTGCATACAGTCGTTCCACTCCAGGCGGGTCGTAGCGTGCAACACACTGCTCTTCAGCAACCTTTTCCCCAGTACAGCGTGCAGCACCTTTTTGGGAAAGCCGTGCTGATGTTGAAAGGAATAAGCCCCGAGCATGCCCCGGGGAGAAACAATATACTTGCGGCCGCTCCACTTACAGAGTAAGGCCGAACCCAGGATCAACAAGTTCCACCAGGACTGCAAATGAATAATATCATACTGGTGGTGCGTCTTCCAGAGCTGGCGCCATAAAGCCGGGGAAATATGGGTAGGATCGCCGGTTACCCGTTTAAAGTAGTGGACGGCTACGCCATTGATCCCTGTGGGCGCCGCCACCGGCACGTCCAGCTCCGCTGTTCCGTTGGCCGTGGTGGTATAAACGGTCACCGAATAACCAATGCCGACCAGGGCTTCCGCCAGTTGGCTGACCGAAATGGTGGGCCCGCCATAAATATAGGCCGGCTTATAGGAGGGAGTGACGAACAGGATCTTCATATATACAGGGTGTCAGGTGAAGAAACTTTGGTAAAGGGCGCGGTAATCCTCCGCAATCTTTTGTTTGGAAAACCGCTGTACATTCAGCAAACCTTCGCAAACCAGTTGTTCGCGCTTTTGCCCGTCCGCTATTATTTCCAAAAAGCCCCGGCGGATGCTGGCCGGGTCAAAGGGGTCGACGAACAGCGCGCCCTTGCCGGCCACCTCGGGCATGGAAGAGCAATTGCTGGTCACCACCGGCAACCCCGTAGCCTGGGCTTCCAGTATGGGCATGCCAAATCCTTCAACGGTAGAAACAAAAGCCAGCAGGTCGGCCGCCAGGTATTCCCGGTGCAATTCGCTTAAGGGAAGGGAGCACCGGTTTTGGTACCGGATACCGCAAGTGAGCAGGGCTTCCTCCTGCTGCCGCGATAAGCGGCCGATGATCATCAGCGTGCAGTCCATGCCTTCCAGGGCTTTGGCCAGCAAAGGAATGTTCTTATTGAAAGCCGTCCCCACCTGCAGGATGCGCGGGCACCGGGCATTAAAGGTTCTTGTTACCGGTTGATAAACGGGATCGATAAAGTTGGTAATGACCCGGACCTTCCGGGGCAATGCCTTTGTTTCCCGCAACAGGACGTTTTGGGTGGCCAGGGATACCACGGTGACCTTGTGCGCAAACCGGACCGGCAAACGCACCCAGAAAAGCCGGAGGACGGCCCTGCGCCAGCCGGTGGTGCGGTCCAGGAAACTCAGGTCGTGCACCGTCAGGATGCGCTTGCAAAACCAGGCGCCCAGGACGGCATAATAACAATCGCCGGTAATATGAATAATCTTGTTGCGAAACCGAAACAGGCTGAAAAGGTTTCGTACCCGGTTCAGCAAACCGGTACTGAAACAGGGAAGTTCCCATTCACGGACGGCCGATCTTTCCCGCAGGACCTCATAAATGTTATGAAACAAGTATTCGATACTGTGCGTGGAAGGTAAGGGTTTGCGAAAAACCAGCACGACTTCCGGGCCGGGCTTTCGCTCGCCCTTCCGGCCGGCAGGCTTCGCTTTAACCAATGAAGAGGTGGCCTTTTCTTTCATGAAAACATGTTGAAAATGTCCCGTGTTATTCTGCGGGCTGAATTTTTACCAGCACGCCCAGTTCCCGGAATATATAAAACAGGAATACCAGTCCGACGATCCCGTATAGGATGTTGTTGCCGATATATTCGAAGCAGTTCCCCCGCCATAAGGTCCGGAACATGCCGGTAAAAACGAAAACGGTCCCGAAGAAATAGCCTCCGAAAAATGTTTCGGCTTTGTTGCAGATCAATTGGGCGATGGCACCGTAGAAAAACAAAGCCAGCCAGATACCCGCCAAGCCGCCGGAAAGGTATCCATCCACTATATACTGGGGCTTGGCCGAAGTGCTCGACTCCTCCGAAACAATGCCGTTATCCCAAACCCGTTGCATCGCCATATTTTCGATACTGGGCTTATCGGACCAAAAGACCCGGGGCACCAGGGCTATGGCCGTTTGCTCCAGGATCTGGAAACCATAAGTTGTACCCCGGTATTCCATACTTTCCCGGTACCGGACAAACATTCCTATTTCCGAGATCCGGTTGGTCAGGAAGGCCCAGTTGGTTTCTTTCAGTCCCTCCCCTGCCATATCTTCCTGCACCTTTTTGAGCGCCTCGGCCTTTGCCGCTTCCGCATCCTTATCGCCGCTCCAGTTTTGACTGCGGAACGTATTGACATAGGTAGGCAGAACGGTAAACAGGAACAGCATGAGGGGAATAAAGGTGAGGGTGATGACCCTTTTGTAAAAGGGATAGAGGAACAGGCCCAGCATCAGCAGGCTGACAATCACGGGCTCTTTAAAGCCGGAGGTAAGGGCCTTCAGCAGGGTCATGCCAAACAGGATGCCCGCCGCCAGGGTCAAGGAGCCCTGCCGCAGGGGAATAGCTAATGCCAGCGCAATGGTTGCCGCCACCATCCCCAGTCCGTCCACGCTGTTGCCCAGCACCGCCAAGCCGCCGATCCTCGAAAGGACCGACCCCAGGGGGTTGCAGATGACGACCATCAGTAGAAAAAAAGCCGGCCAGTTGCCTACCTGCACCTTGTACTTCGGCTCGATATCCGAACGGTAAAAAACCAGGATGCCGTGCACAAAGGCGATATGCCCCAACAGGTAAGCCCGCTGGCAAGCCGCCACCGTGGCGATTTCCTCCAGCACCGGGGTGCGGTCCGATACCAGGGTAAAGTACTGATACCCCATCTGGTCCAGGAAATAAAAAATGGAGGAACAGCTCATATAACCGCAGAAAATGACCTGGGTCAGGAACAAGGGCCGGAGGATCTTTTCCGTCAGCGGCAGCCCGGGGCTGGTGGGCTTTACCTTATTGGTAAAGGAAATGTAGAAAATAAAAAAGGAGCCGGCCCAGGCAACGAGGTAAGCGACGACCGGGTCGCCCACAAACAGCAGGGAGGCGATCCAGGGCAGGTACAACAGGTAATACCGGGAATAAGTTGCAGGTTCCATTAGTCTTCCTGAATTTTAAGCAGTTCTTCCCTGATGGAAGCCGCCTGGTGATCAAACGACCAGCTTTGAATGATTTCGGAGGACTGCCGGCCCATGTGCCGCAGCGCGCCGGCATCGGCCAGCAGCTGCTCCAGCGCCGCCCCGAGCGCCGCTACATTTCCTGCCGGGAAGACACGCCCGTTCTTTCCTTCCCGGACCAGGTCGGTAGCACAGCCCACTTTATCGGATACCAGCACGGCCCTGCCGGAGGCCATCGCCTCGTTTACCGCCAGGCCCCAGGTTTCCCCGGGTCCGCGGGAAGGCAGGCAAAACAACTGGCAGCACTGGTACAGCCGGGGCATCTGGCCCTGGTTCTGGAAAGCCAAAAAACGGATCTTCTCTTTTTTCGGAGAAGCCATCGCCCGTTCTTTCAATTCCTTTTCCAGCACCCCGTTGCCCGCAAACAACAGGTAGGCCTGTTCGTTGCGGAGGGTCAAAAAGGCTTCCAGGAGCGCCAGGGGATCTTTTTTCGGTTCCAGCTTGCCGGCAAACAGCACTAGCCGGCCGTTTTGCGGAATCCCCAGGTCGCTGCGCAACTGGCGTACCGCCTGGGGCTGCGGCGCGGCAAACCGGCCGTTGTCGATGGCGTGGGGGGCAAACTTCAGCTTCCCCTTGGTCAGGCCGAATTTTTGGAAATACTTCCGGTTGGAGGTCCCTACGTAAAACGCCAGGTCAATATGCCGGTACACCCAGCCCAGCAAGGCCGCCCGCAGCAACTTTTTCCATCCGCCGGTCTCGTCCAGCAGGGTGGAATCGCCGCGGAACCAGACCTTCCTTTTCCGGCGAAAAGCCCACAACAGTTGCAAATGGGTCTGGTAGGCCCAGCCGTACACCAGCACCGCCTGCGGATCGAATTCGTTGATCGCCGCCCGGGCATCGGGGTTGACGATCCCTTTAAAATGACTGGAGCCGGGCCGGGCGGACGTGTTTTTCAAAAACACGTAGTCATACCCTTCCAGCAGCGGAATATCCCACCGGATCTCCCGCCGGAAGCCGGGATCGTACTTTTGCAAAGAACCTTCGCCCCAGGTATAAAACACTTTTACCGCCAGGTCGCGGTACCGCGACAGAGCCTGGAACACGGGTGCATAATATTGAATGGGATGGGTGACGACAATAGCGAGCCTTTTCATTGCCATATCATTTGCAGTAGTGATGGATGAAATCGTTTGGTTTTAGGATCGTCGGCCGAACAGAATATAAACTAAGAATAAATCCGCGTGATTCAAAAGACATAACCCTTATTTATAAAAATAAAATCCGGAATTAAGGCTAAATCCGTAGCAAAAAAGCCCGTTCATAATTGACGCGCCAACCGTTCACATAAAGCCAATAAAGTTAGCGTGGGGTTGGAAAACGAACTGGTAGGAAAAACGGCGGCACTGCATACATATAAATTCTCCAACCCCCAAACCTGGCCGTACGAATTCACTACGCCGGTATCCGAAGTTGCACTCATGCGCGCCCCTCCCATATGGTGGTTCACATCGGACAGACAGGACTGCCAATCAGGATTATCCGCGCCCAACCCGGGGGGCAAATCCAACTCACCGATGTTCAGCCTCCTAAAATCTTCCCGGATAAAATGCGCCAGGGATAAAGCAGACTCCCAGGTAAGCCGGCTGATCGCCCAGTTCACTTTTGCTTTGGGTATGCCGAAGCGATCCACCTCCTTGCTCAAGCGGATACAGGACTCTTCCAGCGGTTCCTGTTCGAGCATAAAGACCAGGTGCGGAACCGCGTTGTGCTTATAAACAAACCGGTGCCTGATATAGGCACCCAACGTATAAAACAGGTTTTTGGAATTTTTGGCGACCTTGAAAAAATGCTTCAGGTTCCTGGTCTTTAAAAAGAATCTGATCTCGTTATAGGGGTCAAAACCTTCCTCCGGCAATAGAAACAGCAAGCTGGCCGATGCGTTCAATAACCGGTGCCGCACCTGGGCGTGGTTGCTTAAACTGAGCTTTACCGAGTACTTGATATTTTCCCGGACATGTGTATTGAACTTCCGTTGAAGTGCATAGGAGGAAGCATAGTTTTTAATGCTTCCCGCATTCAGGCAGGGATGTTCCATAAAACATTTTCCCAACCAGCCCGAGTGGTTTCCAATGCCTCCCTTAAATTGGTGGTTATTGGTCAATAAGATCCTGTTGGTTTCGATACCCCCCGTTGCCAGGATCAATTTAGGTACCGTAAGCTCCAGGCTCTTTCCCTCGTAATTATGGATCCTTAACCGGATCTGTTCTCCCCCGTCCAAAAAGGTAATCCGGGTCAGGTTCGCATTGTACAGAAGCGCGACGTTTTCCCGCAACTCTTTCTCGCATATCTTTCTGAAATTAGGCTCGGGCGCCCATTTCGAAAAGTGCTGCAATAATCTTGTGCCGTCAAGGTCCGGCCGGTTCATCTTCAACAAATTGAAAATGTCGTCGCAGAAATCCATCTGGTCGATCTTCATAAACGCATTTGCCTGGTCGTAGAATTCCTTCAGGTCGGCATACCTTATGGGCCACCCGCTGTTCCGAACCCAGGGACGCTCTTCAAAATCCAATGTAGAGAAAGGCAAGGATTGCCCGCCCCAGGCGATGGTGGTTCCGCCGATCGCCCGCTTCCTGCCCCAGGAAGAACTGGTCAACGTCTTCCCGGTTTGCTCCACCTCGTTTAACTGCTGCCGGGCTTCATCTTCCACAAAATGCCCGGACTCTATCACCAACACCCGCTTCCCCAGCTTACGTAACCGCACCGCCAGCAATATCCCGGCAGCGCCCGCTCCTATGATACAATAGTCGACATCGTCGAATGGAATATTCACCTCACCTGAATTAAAGTTGTAGAACGGCATATGATGAGCATTTACAGAAAGGAATAGGGAGTATAAACGGGGTGGATCATCAGGCGTTGAACAGGACGGCACGAAACAGATCACATTGCCGGGAGGTCATTTCTTTAGCCGAATACTGCTCCAACACCTCCGGCACAGGAACTACATTGACGGACCGGCCAAGGGCCACCGACACCAGGAATTCTTTGATCCCGTGTACGATGTCCTGTTCCTGCTGATCAAAGGTCCATACGGCCCCCACCCTGCAATTCTTCAAAAAAGCAACCGCACTGCTCTTTGGATGGAACAGGGCCAATAACGGCTTCCGCACCAGTACATAGGGGTATATTTTGGAGGCCGTGTATTGCGGATCATTGGAACCGGGAATGAACAAGGCGGTGGCATCCGCCAGGGTATTGAGCGTCTGGTAAAAGGGAATGCGGTCGGTAACTTCGGTTACATGGTCCGCCACGCCTGCTTCCCGGGCGAGGGGAAAAATGGTCGGCTCCCCCTTCCCCCGGGCGGCATAACTGGTCCCAATAAACGAAAAATGAAACCGGGAGAACAACTGCCGGTCCTGCTCCAGGCAGTGCCGGAACGCCCGGAACAACAGGGAAACCGCATCCCGCATGTCCTTGCCGCCCCTGCCCACATACACCACCTGCACCTGCCCTGGTTTGCCCCGGAGCCAGGAGGGTTGGAGGGCCCGGTGTTGCCGGGCAAGGTGCAGGTCCGGTTCAAAAGCGCCGAAGGGGATGGTTTGCCCCGGTATCCTGCGGCAGTTGGCGTAACGGTTTGCCAGGGTGGTCCGGTAGGCTTCGGACACGGCAATCAGCCCGTCCACATTGTTCATGGCCAGGGGTTCCAGCGTCTTGTTCAACCGGTAGGAAAACCAGTACTTGGGCGGACGCTGCGCCCTGGGCTTGTCTTTATAATAATCGGAATGCCAGGGGTCCTGCACGTCGATGACATAAGGGACCCCGAACTTCCGCTTCCAGTAGGCCCCCAGGATGCAAACCGGGAACTGGGTGGTGGAAAAATAGACCAGGTCGAACTTCTTTTGCCGCAGCAGCCGGTTGCCCGTTTTTCGGAAAAACCAAAGCGAACGCAGGGCGATGCTGCCCAGGCCCAACCGGGAGGTCCACTTTTTGGACAACGCGCTGACGTAATGAACCGGCACATCGCCGGGGAGGCTTTGCTCCAGCAGGGGGTCCACCGCCATGTCCGAAAAAGAAGGATGGACGGTCACCACTTCCGCTTCCCAGCCGTATTCCTTAAAATAAGGCAGCGACATCCGCACCCGGTGCATATCGGCCGCATTCGTGGGCGGGAAATAGGGCGAAATGATCAACACCCTTTTCAGCAGTTGTTGGGGATCCGGATGGCTCAAGGTTGCAGGTTTTTACAAAAGCAATGTAATTGATGGGCGAAATGGTGACTGTCAAACTCCATCACGTTCTTCTCCACCGATGCCTTCAGCCCCTCCAGCCGCTCCTGTTGGCTGCAGGCGTTGATAAGATCCCTTGCGAACGTACGGGGCTGATGATCCTTAGTAATGATCTGCTCGTCGGAAAGCACATAGCCCCTGCGCCCGGCGGGGGTAGACAGGACGGGAATGCCCCAGTTCAGGCCCTGGGCCAGCTTGGTAGAGGATCCCCTCGAATACCAGAACACCGGGTTCAGGAATACAGACCAGGACTGCACCTCCTGCAGCAGGGCGCTTTCGTCCAGCTTTCCTACATACTGAACGCACCGGTAGGCGGCCGCTAATTTCCGGCCCAGGGTATCCGGTCCCCCTACCAGCCGGATCACGCCGCTAAAGCCTTCCGCGTCCAGTTCCCGCGCCACCCGGCTCAGGCCCTCGTAATTCGGCAAATGGTTTAACGTACCCACATAACCCACCCGGGAACGATCGGGCCGCCAGGTTAAAAAATCCGGTTGCAGCTTCCGGGGTAACACCAGGATGCGGTCTGCACCTAACCATTGGTTCAAGCCCACCTCATGCTCACTGATGACGATCACCCCGTCCAGGTATTGCTTGTAAAACTTGCTTTCCAGGGCAATCAGCCGGCCCAGCTTCAAGGTCTGCAGCAAACTCCTTCCCGAAGAAGCCGTGATGTCGTGTAAAAAATCACCGCTTTCATTGCCATGCGACAAGCCGATAAAGCATACGTTAGGGGAAACCAGGTCTTTCAGGTAGGGGATCAACGGGCTTAAATAGATCTGGTTCAAGGCCACGGCCGTTATCTCTTCTTTGCGGATCGTTTGCGCAATGTCGCGGGCTATTTTTTTGAAATCGAAGAAATTATAGGCATCCATCCCCATTCTTATGATGATACGGGGAAGTATTCTTCGGGTGGTTTGCACCCCGTATTTCAGCACCTCAAAGCCGGCCAGTTCAAAATACTGGATCAGCTCCCTGGTGCAAAGCTGAACCCCACCGGGAATATGGCACTCCAGGCTACCCTTCTCCGCTATAAATAACACTTTTTGCCGCTTGCTTATTATCGACATAGGTAAACGATTAGGATTTAGGTTATTTTGATTCCGTATAATAATTGAGGACAACCGGGGATTATCGCCCAATACGATGCTTCACCTGCTTTACCATGCGCCATCCCACCATCCGGCACAGTAATTTCGTCCAGCCACCGGCGGGAAAAGCATAATCGGCCCCTCCATATTGACGGATCCTGGCTTTCGCGCTTTGGACCAAATCCATATTATCGGGGTAATTGTCATAGATAAAAAGCTGCCACATATTGGCACAGGCCCGTTTCACCTTGGGGTCATCGCCGTAGCGTGCCATAGCCAGGGCGGTGGCGTTTTCAATGGAAGTCCAGTTGGAAAGCTGGTACGGGTAGCCCCTGGTTTTGCTGGACAGGCCGCCAATGCCGGAGCGGTAATACAGGCAGGCCTGCTCATTGTAGCGGATCTTTTCGGCACAGCTGAATACGCGGACATAAAAATCCAGGTCATCGTTCAAGGATAAGGCTTCGTTCCAGGGACCGGCCTTCTCCACGATCGATCGTGGAATCAACACCCTGCCGGGCGAGGTCATATGGCGGTTGGCGGTCCAATACCGAACGATCCAGTCATGGAAGGTAAGGTCCGACTTCACGATAAAACGGTCTTCGCGAAAATCCTGGGGGTGCCTGTAAAACCGGCCCCACTTGCTGACCACCACGCTGGCAGGCTGCTGCACTGCCCGGGCCACCTGGGACGATACATAACCCGGATTCAGCAGGTCGTCCGAATCCAGGAAAACGATAAAGGCGCCGGTGCTGTGCTGGTACGCCTGGTTACGGGCGGCGGCAGCCCCTTTGCGCCGGGCATGAAAGCTGTTGACCCTCGCGGCATACCTTTCCAGGATAGCCGCCGAATCATCGCAGGAGTGGTCGTTGACGCACACCACCTCAATGGCTCCGTAATCCTGCCGCAAAACCGATTGCAGCGTCTGTTCCAGGAATTTTCCGGAATTATGAACGGGTATGCAAAAGGAAACCAGGGGAACATTCATGGGCGTAAACTGTTTATGAGAAATTCAGGAAATTATTTTCCGCCAGCCTTTGACGAAATAGTCGTATTTGGAATCCGCAACATAATGGTGCAGCACTTCGGGTATAGGGTCGCCCTGGATGACGGGCTGAACTTTATAGGCCTTTTCCGACAGGAAGGTGTAGGGTTCCCGGGCAGCGATCATGGCGGTCAGCGCCTGCTCCTGCAAATAATGGGTCCCTTCCCGCCGTTGCAGTTCCGCGGTCCACCGCTCCAGCTCCTTCCAGTCCACTTTTTCCGAAGGAATACCCGCGATCCCTACGTTCAGGC
The DNA here is from genome assembly GCF_037132455.1 of Huijunlia imazamoxiresistens. Taxonomy (NCBI): domain Bacteria; kingdom Pseudomonadati; phylum Bacteroidota; class Chitinophagia; order Chitinophagales; family Chitinophagaceae; genus Huijunlia; species Huijunlia imazamoxiresistens. The sequence goes on from NZ_JBBBEI010000003.1 coordinate 427,784, forward strand.
GCGAAGGCAGGTGGGGGCTTTGGCACAGGTGCTGCATCAGGCCGGTGGTGTAGCCGTAGGATTGTTCCGAATCCTTTAAAAACAACAGGCCCCGGGGATGGCGCAGCCATTGCAGGAGCGCCTCGGGCTTATGGAAGAACAGCATGTCGGAGTCCATCACCAGCTTAGGCCCCCTGCCCGGCAAAATATGGATATCCGTCAGCTTCCGTATATGGGGGTATTCCAGTCTCCTGTGCCGGAGCACGGGAAAAAAACGCGCCGGCAAATGTTCTTCCAGGAGTTTTTCCAGGGCTTCTTTGCGCACCACCACGCTGGAGGGAAAAGCCGTTAGCACCTTGTGTTCCAACGCGTCGTCAAAGCTGCCGTCATCCACGATACAGGCATGGATGTTCCTGCCGGATTGCCGTTGCAGCGAATACAGGCAAAAGGCCGTCTGGTACCAGTATTTGCTGCCGGTAAGGAAATAGACCGAATAAGCCTCCGCCCCCGGGAACGACAACTCCCGCAAGCTTTCAGCGGCAAGGATCATTTCTTTCCGGCCCGCTTCGGTGGCCAAATGCCGCCGGATGCCGGTTTTCAGGATCTTCTTTGCCGCCCCGACAGGCTGATAATAAACTTTATAAAGAATTTTTCCCGCGCTGACCATAAGCAATACAGTTAGTAAAAATTACTTTAATAGAAGAAGTGTTTTATTCCAGTTCCGCCAGCCCTTTAAACAGGCCGCAGGAAGCTTTCCATTTAATGGATGAAAGCGGCGACTGCCAGGCACGGTGGGCAAAATAGCTTTTTGCCGTTCGGAGGCCGTAGGTCCATTTCCCTATTTTCTTCCACGGTCGGATCCCGTGAAGTGCCAGCACGGTGATCCAGGTTTTATTACTCTCAAAAGCCATTTTCTCGAGGTACCCGCGGCTGTACCTTTTTGCCGGAATGAGGTGATGCACCACCAGTTGGGGAACATAGGCGAGCTCGTATCCTTTTTTCACGACGGTAAGCACTATATCGTTGTCTTCCCCGGAGCTCAGCGACTGGCCCTTTCTTCCCAGTTCCAGCCGTTCAGGAGCCGTGGCCACCTCGTTCAAATACAGCAGGAAGGCCTCCTTCTGTATGACCATCCCGGTTCCTATAGGCGCTTTTTCGGGGTACCCGGTTACAGGCCGGCCCGCACTTGTATAGTTGGAAACATGCAACTCGTCCCCGTAATCCTGGCACCCCAGGTTCACGCCCGTGTGGAAAAACCAGGCCGGCGGATGGGTTTCAAAAACCGGCTTCGACTTTCCGCCAAAGCAGCCTACCCGGGGGTGGGCCTTATAAAAGTCCAGCGCCACCGCCAAATAGTTTTCCTCCAGCACATTATCGTCATCCACAAATACCACCAGGGAACCACGGGCGGCACGGATCCCCGCCAGGCGTGCATGCGACAGGCCCGGCCTGGTTTCCCGGATCACCCGGGCGGAAGGGTGTCCGGCCAGGTCAAACCTTGGGGCCACCGGCAGCGCGCTGTTGTTATCAATGATGATCAGTTCCCACAAGTCCCGGGAAAGCCGTTGCACACGAAGGGCCTCCAGGACCCGGTGAAAAATGGAGGTTTTTGGGTTATAGGTACATATGATGACGCTTATCTCCACAGAAAGCGGTTTAGACGTTTGGAATCGTTTCAAAACATTCATCCCCCTTGGGCCGATACAAATCTTATAGCGTAAGTTGCTTTTTCTTTATCGCCAGCTCTATGGCCTTTTGATAACAGCCTACCTGCCGCTGCACCACCCTGTCGCCATCCAGGTACTCATGGATCCGTTCCCGGGCCCGGGTACCCATTTCCAACCGCAGGCGTTCATTCCCGATCAATTTCAAAACGGCCGCTGCCAACATTTGGGGCTGGTGCGGCGGAACCAACAGGCCGGACGTCCCTTCCTCGATGATCTCCGACATGCCGCCCGACCGGCTGGCCACCACAGCCTTTCCAGCTGCCATGGCTTCGCAACAAACCAGCCCAAAGCTTTCATAATGACTGGGAAAAACAAAAATGTCACCCTGGGATAAATATCCGGGCACTTGCTCCGGAGGTACGCCGCCGGTAAAGGATACGGATCCTGTATACCGATAAAGTTCTTTCTTCAAAAAATCCATCATATGGACGCCAGGGACCGGACTTTGGGAAGGACTGCCCACAAAGGTAAAATGCGCCTTTGGATAGCGTTTGAGGATCAGTGGAATGGAACGCGCCAGATCGATGACCCCTTTTCGCTTCTCCATCCTGCCGATAAACATGATTTGCGGATCTTCCCGGATGGCTTTCCGCGGAATAATAGAGCGAAGGGCATCGGGAATCGCAAACGGCAAGGGTATAAAGTCGGTCTTGTCTTGCAGCGGATACCCCAGGGAAAGCATTTCGTTATAAATAGAACGGCTGGGGCTGCAAACCCGTTCTGCAAGCTCAATGATCGCAAACTCGTCCCGGTAATTATGGGGCTGGGGGAACAAAGGCAGGGACGGCAATTTCCATCGCAACAAGGCACCCGCAATAAACCGGACTTTGCCCCGCAATGATAAAGGCTGGAACAAAAGGCGGTCCACCATATACAGAGGGGTATGCAGCCTAACGACAATGGGAAGGGTCGGCAGCATCTTTTTTATAGAAAGTCCACATCCGCAAAAATCCATACACTCCACCACATCAAACGGTTCGGAGCGATGCAGGCTATTAAAGTACCCGGGCAGCACGTTATTGAATTCCGTCCAGTTCGTTGCCGGGATGCGAAAAATGGATTCATCTTCCCAGAAGGCTTCCTTTTTTCCCGAACCGGCAAAAACCGTAACCGAATGCCCGGATCGATACAACATCCGGGATACCTGCCGCACATAGGTGCCGATTCCGCCCCCACCTGTTTCGGGCGGGCACTCATATGTTACAAAAGCAATCCTCATAGAATACTATTTGAAAAAATTATTGATTTTCCAAAAAACATTTCTATAAGCTTTGACCACCAGGGGCCTGGCGGCCCGGAAACGCATTTTCTCTATTTGCCCCTTCTCCGCCGGTGAAAAATATTCGGCTTTAAGGCAGCCGATATGCTGACGCAGCCTGTCAAAGAAACCAAGCCGGTAATCTTCCTTCAATAATTGAAATAAATACAGCTGGAAAATTTTTTCGGCCATAACGGCATCGAACTTGATGTGCGGCGGAAAGGAAATAACGTTCTTTCGGTAATCAAAATTATCCCAGAAGTAACCCGCCACCACTGCTGCCTTTAAGGGATCTGCCCAATGAAAATAACTCCAGAAAATCAGGTTGTGCTCATTAAAAAACACTTTCCCCAGGGTATTAAACACCAGGTCGCCCAGGGAATTCGACGTTTTCGACAGGGCATGCCTCCTGAAATTGACCGTCGTATAGGTTTCCGTTTTGAAGCCCTCCACCTTGTTTTCCAACCAATAGCAAAACCATAAGTACTGGTCCATGGTGTAGCGAAGCTGTGGCGGCATGGGAAAGTACCGGTCCCAGACTTCTTTTCTGAAAAATGTTCCCGGCTGATTGTTAAACGCCCTTGCGATATAAGCTGCATTACCGGAGCACCGGGGCGTCAACTCGTTCCATTCGGCGCCCCCCTCCTCGAAATTGCGAACGGTTGTGGTCACCGCCTGTACCTTAGGGTCCCGGAAAGAATCGGCTACCTGGAACAAGCATTGACCGGCATAATAATCATCGCTGTTGATCCAGTTCACAATATCGCCTGTTGCCTTCTTAAATCCCTTATTCAGGGCGTCGGTCTGGCCTTTATCCGGCTCGCTGACCCAAAAACTTATCCGGGATTCGTACTTCTTTATCAGCGCAACCGTATGATCCTTGCTGCCCCCGTCAACGATGATATACTCCAGGTTGGGATACCCCTGGTTCAGGACGGAAAGGATGGTTTGCTCCATATAGTCTCCCTGGTTAAAGGAAGGGGTAATGATCGATATCTTGGGAAGCATGTCTGTTGTAGTCTTTTACGAGTTTAAGAAAGCCACGATCCAAACCGGCGCCCAGGCGAAATAAGGTTTGCACTTTCGCCAGGTAATAATGCAACTGGATAAAGTCGTTTCTTACTTCTTTCTTTCCCCTGATAAAAAGAAGTAAAGCCCTTTTATGGAAGAAAATAATCCTTATATAACGGAACAGCTCCTTTCGATAGCTAAAACGGACAGGGGCGCCTAACGTTCTTTTCCAGGCGGCGTTATAGAGGTCCAGGTAGGGATCCGCCCTGCCAAAACCTTGTTTCAACCTTAATAAATAATCCAGCTGAAAACGTTCCTCCGGGACATTATGATATAAATTCAACCGGTTACTGGCGCCGATCTTCCAACCCAAAAGGCGAATGGCAAAGCAAATTTCCGCATCATCCCCGGCAGCCAGCTTTTTGCCTTTTCTTCCGGTAAGCAACGAACTAAAGTTTTTTGCCTTTAATTCCCTCATAACCGATTTCCGTAAAACCATCCCGGCGCCCCAGACAAAGCCCCTTCCGGGCGTCACATCCTCCAGCTCCTGGTTGGCTTGCTCCCCTACCGCATAATCCGCTATATAATGATCCGTAATGAAATTGCTATAGCTGTTCCTATAGTGATTATTGCTGCCCATAACGCCAAAATCGGGATACCGCTCCAGGAGACTATAGGCATTCTGAACAAAGTCGGGAAACAACAGGTTATCATCATCGCAAAAAACGATATACTCATATTGAGCCGCGGACAAGCCTTTCTCCCTGGCGAAGGAAAGCCCGGGATTGGGTTCCGACACCACCTTAAAACCTGCATGGGTCCTACCATACCCTTCCCAGTTTTCGGTTGCGATTTCGCCCGTATGATCCCGGGAGGCATTGTCCACGACAATCACTTCCCAACAAAAGTTATCGGCCACCTGTTGCTGCGCCAAATACCTTATGGTCTCCGGAAGACGGGCGGAACTGTTAAAACAACAAACAATGATGGAAACCCCTTTTATCATAGTTTATTCCCAATTTTATCAGGAGCAAAAATGTTGATCGCATAAAGGATCCTATTGGGATTCTTTTATGAAGGAGGAGGAAGATGGATACGCACATCCGGATCACAGGTCCTGGAAGACCCATTCGGTTTCGGGAATCACATTTCCGGAAATGATCTGGGGATGGCTTTTTTTCCCGGTCATGTCCGAAACTTCGAAGGTGAGGCAGTAATGATCTTCAATAAAGTTCTCCTTACTGTCGCCAAACCAGATGGAGGCATAATACCGGCCGTCAATCAGCTTGGGACTTTTGATTTCGATTGAAATCCTTCCCCGTTTCGTACCCCTTTTGTACTGATCATCCGGGATCAATTCCAGGGTTGGATTGGACCCGAACACGGGCTGATGGTTGGAATTATACACGATAAACCCCAGGTTCGGGATGTCCAGGCCGAAGGGACAATCATATGCAGCCTCTAACGTCAGGACGGCCCCCTTCTGTTCCATTTTCACATATTTCAAAAACGCGTCGTAAACTTTTAAATTGCTTTTTTTCTCGCCGTCTTTCAAATAACAGTCAATCACCTTGTCAATGGGCCCTTCCTGCTGAAGGGTGCCGTTTCTCAGGAAAATGCCTTTGTTACATAAACTTTTTACAGAGGAGATCTGGTGGCTGACAAATAGAACCGTTCTTCCCTCCCCTTTACTGACCTGGCCCATTTTACCCAGGCACTTCTTTTGAAACTCGGCATCCCCTACGGCCAACACCTCGTCTACAATTAAAATTTCGGATTCCAAATGGGCGGCCACTGCAAAAGCCAAGCGTACATACATGCCCGAGGAATATCGTTTCACCGGGGTATCAATATATCTTTCCACACCGGCGAAATCCACGATTTCATCAAACTTCTTCCTTATTTCCTGCCGGCGCATGCCCAGGATGGCGCCATTCAGGTAAATATTCTCCCGGCCGCTCAGGTCCGGGTGAAACCCGGTGCCCACCTCCAGTAAACTTGCAATACGGCCTTTGAGCCCCAAAGCCCCGGTGGTGGGCGCGGTAACCCTGCTGAGTATTTTGAGCAGGGTACTTTTCCCGGCGCCATTCCTTCCGATGATCCCCACCGAATCACCCTGGTTGATATCAAAGCTCACATCCTTTAAGGACCAGACATAATCGCACTTGCCCTTCGATGTCCGGTCATTCATCTCCCCTATTTTCAAATAAGGATTCTCCTTTCCGCGCACGACATGCCACCACCGGTTCAGGTCGTGCAACAGGCTCCCGGTACCAATCTGACCCAGCCTGTATTGCTTGGATAAGTTTTCCACCCTAATGACTTTTGTCATATCAAAAATGTTTTTAGGTATAAAATCAGACGGTATCCATGAAGGTCTTTTCCACCCGGTTGAACAACAGTACGCCCACCACCAGTGTTATGATTGTAAAACCAATGCTGTACATAATGGAAAGAAGGTCTACGGTTCCAATGCCGAAAATGGCCCAGCGGAACGATTCCACCACGGAAGTAAGCGGATTGGCCATCACCAGCCATTTAAAGCTTTTCTCCTGCACATAAGAAAGGGGATATACCACCGGGGTGGCATACATTAAAAGCTGGACTGCAAAACCCAGCAGGACGCTGAAATCCCTGTATTTCGTGGTAGCCGAGGAAATAATAATGCCCAAGCCCAGGCTTAAAGCCGCCATTTGCACCAACAAAAAAGGGATGGCCAATAATTGCGGCCCCAGGTGTACCGGGTAACCGTTAAAATGGTAATAGGCTAATAAGACCAGGAGTAATAAAAACTGGATACCAAACTTGACGACACTGGAAATTACGACAGAAATAGGTAAAACCAAACGCGGGAAATATACTTTTCCAAAAATCGATGCATTATGGACAAAGGTGTTGGAGGTGCTGGTCAGCGCATTGGAAAAATAACTCCAAATGGTAAGGCCTGCCATATAAAAGCCCCCCGGGGCAATGCCATCCGTAGGGATCCGGGCAATTTTGTTAAACACCATCAGGAACATCGCGGTGGTTAAAACGGGCTGGATAAAATGCCAGGCCGGCCCTAACACGGTCTGCTTGTATTGGGCGACGAAGTCGCGGCGCACAAACAACCACATTAAATCCCGGTATTCCCAAACATCCTTTATGGGAAGGTTGATCCATTTATCGGAAGGCCTGATGACGATGTCCCAGTCCGGCCGATCCAGTGAAGTATTGGAAATTTCTAAATTGCTCATATAAATTATTTACAAAAAGAAAAGTAGTTAACTGCCTGTATTGGAAAAGGTGGCGGGGCTGTTGCCTTTGCGGTTAAAATAGGAATAGTTCTTACCCGGGTAATACCCGTAATGCTCCCTGTTTTTAACGCCGTTGCAGATGATGAAGGCGTTTTTCAACTTCCCGCTTTCCAGCAAGGAATGGAGAAAATCCAGGTGTTTGCGGGGGGTATAACCTTCCCGCACCACGTAACCGGTCACATTGCAATACTTTTCCAGGACCAGGGCATCGCTGACCAGGCGTGCGGGAGGGGAATCCACCAGGATAATATCATAATGCTTCCGGAGCTCCTCAAACAAATAGTCCATGCGGGGGTGCACCAGCAGGTCGCCCGCATCCGGCACCCATTTACCGGAGGGATAAACATACAGGCCGTTCACCTCCGGCACGGATTGACAAATCTCGCCGAGCGGCGCTTCCCCCAACAGGAAATCGCTCAGGCCTTTTTCCCGCTTCGCCTCCCAGCCGGGGAGCGCCTGCCCGCGCAGGTCAAATTCGAGCAGGGCCACTTTGCGGCCGGCACGTGCCAACAGGGCGGCCAGGTTCCGGCTGATAAACGACTTTCCTTCCCCACTAATAGATGAAGTAATCATCAGTACCCTCGGCCCATTTTCTTTATTCAGCACCTCGAAATTGGCCCTCATGCTGCGGAACTGTTCGCCCAGCAGGCCTCCCATGAGCCCGGGCAGCAGCATTTTTTCGGGCGTTTTCTGATAGCCCACCTCGCCGGCCAGCGGCAGACCGGACATCTGTTGCGCCTCCTCCGGGCTGGAAACTTTTCCCGCGATCACTTCCCGGAAATAGATGACGCCTATCGGCAAAACCAGGCCGAGCAAAAATGCCAGTTGATACACCCGGACCGGGTTGGGAGAAACGGGCCCGATGGAACTGGCCAGGTCAATTTGTTCGTAAGGCGAAGTGGAACTCCGGGACAGGGCCGCCTCCTCTCTTTTCTGCAGCAAATACATGTACAGGTTTTCCTTCACCGATTTTTCGCGGGAGATTTCTTCCAGCACCCGGTGCTTTTCCGGCAAAACCGATACGCTGGCCTTATACTGGCTGCCCTGGCTCTGGTGGTTCGCCAGCTGGATCTGCATGCCACTGGTCAGGTTTTTAATGTTCACCAGCATATTATCCTTCACGGCCGCAATCTGGGTGTCCAGGTCTTTCAGCACCAGGCTGCTGGGGGCCAGCAGGGGCGTTTCGCGCTGGCGGATCAACACCAGGTTATTGAACTTGGAAATCAGCCCTGCCAGCTCGGCATCGTTCAGGCCAAGCGTAGAGGGCAACACCTTGTTGTGCGCGCCCGGATCCGCCAGCAATTGCCGGAGCAGGGCCAATATGCGCATCTGGGCGTTGAGATCGGCCACCGCTTTACTGGCTGCCGGGATCGGCTCTCCCTCTACGCCTGCATCCTGGCCTCGTACCAGCAGGTTATTTCCCTGGAAGGAGGACAGGTTCTTTTCCACTCCTTTGAGTTCGGACGCAATCTTTCCCAGCCGCTCCTCGATAAAATAGATCTTGCCCTGCGCCGCCCTGTTCTGGTCCTCGAGGTTCATCCCGACGAACTCCGTTACCATTTTATCGAGGATATCCTCGCCCCGTAACGGGTTTTCAATGGAAATGCTCAGCCCGATGTTGGTGGTCTTTCCCAGCACATTGACGGACACCCGGGGCATGAGGGCATAAACGGCGTCCTGAACAGGACTCCATTCCACGCTGTACTGATCCGCATCGTTCCAGGAAGGGGAAAGCGGCACCAGCATATAGGTATTGGAATGAACCCGGAAGGGGGTGTTCCACTTTACGGCGGTGGACCCGGGTTCCAGGTCGTCGTCGAAGTGAAGGGTGACGCCCCAGGAGGTGGGCTGGGTCAGGGTAAAGCCGATGGACCGGCTGCTGTCCTGGATATCGCGGGGCAGCAGGCGAAAGGGAGCGTTGAGGTAAACGTCGGTTTTCCGCACGTCGCCCTCCCGGAAGTAGGAAATGTTCTGGTCGGAATGGCGGACCACCCGCTCCATCAACTTGGCCGACCGCAGGCGGGCCAGCTCATTATCGAGGTTGATCACCGCCCGTCCGCCGTTCATGGCATTATTGATCAGGTCATTGGCGGCAGCGGAACTGTGCTTGGAGGCGGTGGTTTCGCCTTTTACGTTGATGGTGGTATTGGCCTGGTACAAGGGAACGGCATACCGGGTATATAAAAAGCCGATGCCAAAACTGACCGTTAGGAAGGCCAGGAATAAAGGATAATGGGACCAGTACCGGGATACGATCTCCCCAATCGATTTACCCTTGGCCACTCCCTTAGACTGCAACATGTTTTGGAATTCGCTAGCCATAGTAGTTTTTTAACTTTTTATAAGAAATATAATCGTACTCAAAACCGACAGCAGGCTGGCGCCGATCTGTATGACCTTCAAAGGGTCCCTTTTGTTGTTCAACGCCTTGAGCTTCTGGTCGTTGGCACACACGTAAACAATATCGTTTGCCCGTAACTGGTAGGCGCTGGACTGGAACAGGTCCACCGATTTCAGGTCCACCTGGTACATATGCCTGTGCCCCCCGGCCTCTTCGCGGATCACCACCACATTTTTTCGGCTGCCCTGCTCCGTTAGGTCGCCGGCGGCACCAAGGGCATCCAGCAGGGTTACACGGTCGGTTTCAAAAGACTTAACGCCGGGACCATGCACTTCTCCCAGCACGTTGACGCGAAATTGCCGGAAGCGCACAAGCGCCGAGGGGTTCTTTATATAAGGAGATAACTTTTCGCAGAGGAGATGCTGCAGCTCATTGCGGGTGCAGCCGGTCACTTTTACTTCCCCGACAATGGGGATCTCTATGTAGCCGTCGCTGCCCACCTGGTAGCCCTGCTGCGCCGGAATATTAAAGACAGCCGCTTGCTCCTGGTTGAGCGTTTTACTAAAGAAAAGAATACTGAGCAGGTCATTGGGCTGGATCACCCGGTCGTTTAACTGGACAGCGCCTAAACTGTCCCGACCGTTCTGGAAGTAGAGAAACTCTTTGTTCAGCCTTTTGGACGGATTGCAGGCCAGGCATAATAGGGCCACAACGGCAAGGGAAAAAACTCCGAATAGTTTTCTCATATAATTACAGTTAGTTTGGCTAGTTACCCGTTTCAGCGGGGTGTGTTTCGGATCACCAGCACAAGGCGGAACGCTTGATTTAAACCCTGTCCGTACCGTTTGAGGAGAAGAGCTGCAGCATAAAAAGTGAAGCCCTGTGCGGCTTCGCCCCTCGGCCACCTATAACGGTGACCATGGCACGAATGATTTAGAAATTACCGACTTGTACTGTGGAAGTACAATATACACCTTTGTTGAGAAAAGCAATAATTTGTGCAGGAAATCCTATTACAACTTTTGAAATTCTTTCATCCCCTCCCCTTCCGGGGTAAGATTCCCTATTCATTTCTACCACGAATCGGACATGATCCGGTTTAACAAACAGTGAAAACCCCTACCCAGCAAAGATTCCAGTCCAGCTTACGTATAAACAATACCCTTAGCCGCAAACCAATTTCCAACGAACCGCTCCGACCTGTGCCAGCAGGGACCTGTCATTTACATGAATGGCAAAAAGAGCTTGATTGTCGGACCTTCCGGAGAAATGAAAAGAACGAAGGAAAAGACAAAAAAAATAAAACATCCCCCAAAAACATCATATCTAAAAATGCCATTTTCAATTACTGAAAGAATTCTTAAAAATGAACACAGCTGAACTATGAGGACCTAAAAAAAATACTTTTCTTTATTATCAGTTAGCCACAAATAAGCAGTTGCTTCAAACGCTAAACAAAAGCCTCCTTTCCCGTTTTGTTTTCAAGGCATAAGGGATATGGAGGATGAAGACCCTCCTTCGTGGATGCAGCAAGGTGAGATCATTCAAAAAGAAAGGAGCATGTGCAGCGATGCGGCGCTTTCTTATTGGATAACGACCCCTAAGGCAACCAAACCATAACCAACAGCAACCACCATGAGAACTATTTGGATGAAATCCCGATGTCCGAAGTAATTCAGCCAACTGAACAATCCATCCGGCAGCATCTTACCTGTATTGACGAAAAATCACCTGAAAATAATAACCTGATAGCACACCGAGATATCACACCGGAGGACTTCTTCCCGGGTCCGGGCATTATAGTGCCTGGAAGGAAATGCGCGGCTGGAAGAGGAGCAGAGGAAGGGTAACGAACCAGGCCGGCAGACAGCCCTGTTATAAAACCTGCTTAAGTTTTGAAAATAATCCTGACAGGACAGGATACGAAAGCATACTACAGCCCAATTATTTCCCATTAGGTCCTGACAAGAATATTTTAGTCCACCTAACCAACGAAACTGCTATGAGAATTAAAGAATCAAATGAAGACCAAAACCGGATCGCGATTTTGAAGCACTGCATTCAAAAGGAATTCGGCCGCAAAATTTCCACCGCCAATGATTGCATCGAACTGAGTGAGGATATCTTCCAAAAAACGGACGAGACCCTGAACTCAAACACGCTGCGCCGTTTTTTCGGCCTGGTGACCTATTATTTTAATCCGTCCAAAACCACCCTGAACATCCTTGCGCGTTACTGCCTGTTTTCCTCTTTTTCCGAGGTGCCGGAAAAACTGAACCTGGAAGATCGGAAGACGGTTTCGAATGAAAGCGCGCTGTAATTCCTTTTACTGAATTTAATCCGTGCCCTCCATCGCTGTTTACCAGCGCGTACCCCTTCCCACCCTTTGAAGACGTACCACCGTGTGCTCCTCCACCTTCCCTTTGAAGATGTACCAGCGCGTACCTTCCCGCCTTCCCTTTGAAGACGTACCACCGCGTACCTCCCCACCTTCCCTTTGAAGCTGTACCAGCGTGTACTCCCTGCCCTCCCTTTGAAAATTTTACGCTTCCATTATTGTTGTGCACCCGGCAACGGGTACCTGGTTTTCTGCCCCTATCCGGCGGACCGGCTGTTGCTTGCCCGGTTGCCGGAGTGCAAAGGGTTTTCCATTCCCAAAGGGCTCTTTCCCGCTTTTCGCTGCCGGGAAGGGCATGAACTACTATTGTCAAAACCTGTAAAAGACGCCACCGCCCCCTCTGCATCCCTTCCAGAAACGGATGGGACCCGGCCTTTATTCCTCACTCAATAAAACATTGATTATGAGACTGATCCCCACTATTTTCCCCAAACCCGAGGCGTCCGGAGTTGGAAAATACCTAAGAATCTCCGGGGCTGACAAGGTCCCCGACAGGCAAGAAATGCGCTCCGAAAAAATCTCGATCGTTACCGTTACCTACAACAGCGCGGCGACGATCGCGGATACACTGGAAAGCGTACGAACCCAATCGTATGGCCCTATCGAACACATCATCGTCGATGGCGGCTCCAGCGACGACACGCTGCGGATCGCCCGCTCCTTTCCGCATATCGCAAAGATCATCTCGGAAAAAGACAACGGCATCTACGACGCCATGAACAAAGGCCTGGGATTGGCCACAGGCGATATTATCGGAATCCTGAACTCCGACGATGTGTATTCCCATAAGGACGTTCTTAAAAATGTGGCGCATGCCTTTGCACACAACCATACCGATACGCTCTATGGAAACCTACAGTACACCGATGCCAAAAACTTCAATAAAGTGTTGCGCGACTGGAACTCCGGCCTCTTTAAAAAGAGCCTTTTCAAATTCGGCTGGATGCCGCCCCACCCCACCTTTTTCGTGAAGCGGCAGGTGTACCAGCAGGTAGGCGGCTTTAACCTCAACCTTAAGATGTCGGCCGATTATGAACTGATGCTGCGGATCCTTTTCAAATATGGATTCACCACCTCCTACCTGCCCGAGGTACTGGTGAAAATGAGGACGGGCGGTGCCAGCAACGCTTCTTTGAAAAACAGGCTGAAAGCCAATAAGGAAGACCGCCTGGCCTGGAAGCTCAATGAGCTCCGCCCCTACTTCTTTACGCTCTACCTGAAGCCATTACGGAAAATCTTTCAATACATGAACCTGGAGCAACTGCGCCGGCTTCCCGGCCTGCATACGGCTCATTAGGGCACACACCACTCCATTAACCCCCTGTAAAACCAAGCACATGGGAATCTATCTTATCCTCATCATCTCCTTTATTGCCACCTACCTGTCCATACCCGTAATTATCCACATTGCCGAGAAAAAAAACCTGGTGGATGTACCTGACTTCCGGAAGGTGCACGCCGTGCCCGTGGCCGCCCTTGGCGGCATCGGCATCTTTGGCGGCTTTGCCCTGACCGCCTTGCTGTATATCCCCTTCAGCAAGGCGCCGGAGCTTCAATTTATCATGGCCGCCGCCCTGGTAATCCTTTTTTTGGGAATGAAAGACGACATCCTGGTCCTTTCTCCTTTCAAAAAGTTCCTGGGACAACTGCTGGCAGCCCTGCTGGTTGCCTGGAAAGGCAACCTGCAGCTCACCAACCTGCAGGGGATCCTGGGCTTTTTCCAGATACCCCCGCTGGCCGGCCTGCTGCTGACGGTTTTGGTCATGGTATTTATCATCAACGCCTTCAACCTCATTGACGGGGTGGACGGGCTGGCCGGCTCCCTGGGGTTGGGCGCGTCGGTGATCCTGGGTTATTTTTTCCTGAAAAACGGCCACTATGCCTATGCCGCCCTGGCCTTTGGATTGAGCGGCAGCATTTTGGGTTTTTTGTTTTTCAACCTGCATCCCGCCCGCATTTTCATGGGCGATACGGGTTCGCTGCTGATCGGACTGGTATGCTCCGTACTGGTGGTAAAATTCATTGAAACGGCCCCGGGCAGCAAGGCCTTCCCCTCTCCTGTATCGGCAGCGGCAGGCTTCAGCATCCTGCTGGTTCCGGTACTGGACACCCTGAGGGTTTTCATCCTGCGCCTGGCGCACAAACGTTCGCCCTTTTATCCCGACAAGAACCATGTGCACCACATCCTGTTAAGCAAAGGGCTGAATCACAACCAGATCACGGCCCTGCTGGTATCCGTCAACATACCGGTGGTGTTTTTTACCTATGCAGCGGAAGCATTAGGATCGGCCTGGCTGATGGCCCTGCTGGCCGGATTTTACTTCCTGCTGATCAAATTGTTCCAGCTGTTACCGGGCAAGCAGGCGATGGAAAAAAGAACTCGAAAAAGCAACAACATCCTAACGCATCCAAGCGTATAAATACCGCATTAAAGGGTTAAAAGACCTGAAACTACTTATTCACCCAAAACCAGTAAAGTAACCATGAAAAGAAAACTAAGCCTACTCTTTATGGGAGCACTCTTCACCGCTATTCCCTTTATGAGCAAAGCAGAATTTTACCGCCACGAGGTCATAACCATCACAGGCGCCTCCGGCTTTTTCAATCCCGTCAATGGAAGAACCTTCCGGGTGGTGGACCTGGATGGCATTGGAAACCCTCCCGTTGTGGGTTCGGTAGACAAAGACCTCTATGCTTCCAACACTTCCGAGGGATTTTTGGAAGAATTGGCCCGGCTGTTTATCATTCAAAACAGCATTTATCCCGGCCAACCGTATTATGGCCCGGACGCCAAGGTATTTTCCACCCCGGGCTTTGCCCTGGAACTGTATGATACCCCCTTTGACGCCGGCCTGAGCCTGCTGCTGGGCGCCGGCGCCGTTGCCGCCATGAAAAGGGCCCGCAACCGGAAAAACAAGGCGGCAGCCCTCGCGTAATTCCCTGTCCTTTTCTTGAGAAGATAACCAACTCATTTGCACCCGGAAGGGTCAAAGGGTTGGTTACCTTCTTCTTTTCCCACCCTAAAACGAATGAACGTGTTCCGGCCTGTCCTTGACTGTTTCGATCTCCGGTTTTATACCCGCTTCGCCCTGCTGTTCCTCGGCTTGTACGGCCTTTATACCTTTATCATCGGGGCCACCACCCCCAGCGGAACTTATTACCCCTGTATCGACCGTTATTTCAATTTCCCGGAATGGATCCGCACCAGTGTGCTGTACGGCGGCCACCAGATCCTTTCGTTCCTGGAAATCGAGAGTTTCGTGACGTCCGACTCCCTGGTCAACGGAGAGGTTTCCCGGCAGGTGCGCATGGGCTGGCCCTGTTACGGGCTGATGAATAAAAGCTTCTGGCTGGCGTATGTCATTGCCCATGCCCACCCCCTGAAAAATAAGATCTTCTGGAGCCTTGCCGGCATTGGCACCATCTGGCTGATCAACTGCTGCCGCATCGCCGTCCTTTATATTGCCCTGACCCACAACTGGTCCATCGGTCCAAAGCTGAACACCAACAACCACGAGCTGTTCAACTATGTATCGTACGTGTTCCTCCTCCTTTTGCTCCTGCTGCACCACCGGAAATCCTCCTCGCGGTATAACGGTTGTGCATAGCCGGGCACCTGCATAAAATGGTTCCGGCGCGCTAAAAAGTTTCAGGCTTGCTGCAACCTATATCCTTCCATATCGAGGTCTTCTTCCGGTTCGTGCCGCTTTGTTTTGCCCGTGCCAGGAAAGGGCTGGTCGCCGTTCCAGTGCAGGTGTACCACCGCGGCGGCGCCCAGGGCGGAGGCCCGGCTGATGACGGAGGTATATACCCGCAGGCGGGGAAACCGGCTGGCGACCAGTTTTACAAAGAGGGGATTGTCGCAAAAGCTGCCCGAAATATAGAGGGTTTCCACCGGGGTCTTCCCCATCACGACCTGCAGCGACAGCGCCTGCAGGGCCACCAGGTCGAGGTGCAGCTGGTGGTAGGCCTCCTCGAAGGAGGCAAACAGCTCCAGCTGCACCGGCCGTTTCCGCAGCCGCGGCAGCAGGCCGGAAATGTCCATGGTTTCGGGGATAAATTGCTTGCGGGGATCCCGTTCCCGCAGCAGCTTTTTTACCAGCTCCTTGTCGAAAAGCACCTGCAGGTGGTAGTCGCCTTCCTTGTGAAAGTGCGCGGCGATCTTTTTTACCTGGTGGTGGAGCTCATTGCCCAGGAACAGGCGGCAGGCTTTTACGGGCTTGCCCAAAAAGTTGAGGTAGTACAAACAATCCTTTTGGAGGTCTTCCAGCGTCAGCAGTTCTTTGCTGAAGGCATTGAAGGCGATGCTCCAGGTGCCGGTGGACAGCAGCAGGAAGGGCTTTTCCTCGTTCAGCAGGTAGGGCACCAGGGCGGCGGAGCTGTCGTGCATGCCGACGCCGGCCACCAGGCGGCTGCCCCCGGACAGGCGGACGTAGGCGTTGCTGGGCGTGATCGGGGCAAACAAGCGGTCGAGCCCTTCTTCGGTTACCCAACGGTGGTAGGCGTTCTCGCGAAAATTCCACAGGTCGGTATGGCAGCCGATGGAAGTGATCTCCGAAAACCGGCGGCCGGTGATGAGGTAACTGATATATTGGGGCAGGTGCAGGGAGCGTTTTACGAAAGCAAACTGCCGTGGCCTGCGGTATTTCAGCCAGTACAGCTGCAGGCCCGAATTGAGCATGCCCAGCGGGGGCGAGGCCGTTTCCAGGGCAAGGGCATCCCGGCCGCCGTTTTGTTGGTAAAACCGGTCCAGCAGCTCTTCGGGATACGGCTTTAAATACGAGTAGAGGGGACCGACCGGGCTGCCGGCGGCGTCGAGGTGCACGAAGCTGGCCCCGTAAGCCGCGAAATTGACGGCCTGGATCGAAAAGGAAGGGTCCCGGAGGGCCTCGTCAAAGGTATTGCGGACCCAGGAGGACAGCTGCTGCAGGTCCTCGCATTCGTCGCCGTCTTCGTCGGTGGTGCGGGCGCCGGGGTACGAGCGGGAATACACCACCTGGTACTCCTTGTCAAACAGCAGGAACTGCTTGTCCAGCCGCACCAAATCGAAGATGGCGATTACGTCGGTGCCCATACCACAGGAATTTGCTGCGGAAGCTATCACAAATAACGCTCCTCCTTTTCGGGGGAAGGAAGCACCTTTCCGGGGCAGGCAAAAAAAAGAGGCTGCCCCACGCTAACGTGGAGACAGCCTCTTTATCCTAATAAAAAATGGAGCGATGGGTCGCCTTACCCAACAGGGGCAAATTGCGCTTCGTATATGGAAGCGATGCCCTGCCGCAGGTCGATTGTAGCGGTCCACCCCAGGGCGTTGATTTTGGAAACGTCCATCAGCTTGCGGGGGGTACCGTCGGGTTTTGAGGAATCGAAAACAATTTCGCCCCCGTAGCCCACGATCTCTTTGATCAGGTATGCCAGGTCCCGGATGGAAATATCCGCTCCCACCCCGATGTTCACCAGGCCTTTTTCATGGTAGCGGTCCATCAGGAACAGGCAGGCATCGGCCAGGTCATCGGCATGCAGGAATTCGCGCAACGGTTTGCCCGTGCCCCAGACCGTTACCGTCGGCTGGTTGGCTTCCTTCGCCTCGTGCATCTTGCGCAACAGGGCCGGCAGCACGTGCGAGTTCGCCAGGTCATAATTGTCATTAGGACCATACAGGTTGGTCGGCATCACGGAAATAAAGTTGCAGCCGTACTGGTCGCGGTAGGCATCGCACATCTTGATGCCGGCGATCTTGGCGATGGCATAAGGTTCGTTGGTGGGTTCCAGCTCGCCGGTCAGCAGGCTGTCCTCCCGGAGCGGCTGGGGAGCGAGCTTCGGGTAGATGCAGGACGATCCCAGGAACAGCAGCTTCCGAACACCGGAACGGTGGCTCTGGTGGATCACGTTGCTCTGGATCATCAGGTTGTCGTACAGGAATTCGGCCCGGTAGGTGTTGTTGGCCAGGATGCCGCCCACTTTGGCGGCGGCCAGGAATACGTATTCCGGCCGTTCCGCCTCAAAGAAGGCCTGTACGGCGGCGGCATCGCGCAGGTCCAGCTCCCGGGAGGTGCGGCACACCAGGTTGCCGTATCCCTGTTCCTGCAGGCGGCGCACAATAGCCGATCCGACCATGCCCCGGTGGCCGGCAATATAGATTTTCGCGTCTTTATTCATGGAAAGGTGCTTGTTATTCATGGTAATTCAGCACTTTATGGCCGGCTTGCATCAGGTAGGCATCCCGCTGGAACAGCTCCAGGTCGGCCCGCACCATGTCCTTCACCAGGGCCGGCAGGTCGAATTTAGGCTGCCATCCCAGCTGCGTCATGGCCTTGGTGGGGTCGCCGATCAGCAGCTCCACCTCGGTGGGACGGAAGTAGTTGGGATCCACGGCGATCGCCACTTTTCCTGTTTCCAGCTGGAATTCAGGGTTAGAGCAGCGTACGACGCGGCCGATTTCCTGCAGGCCTTCGCCTTCGAAGGAAAGCTCGATGCCCAGCTCTTCAAAGGCCATGCGGACAAAATCGCGTACGGTGGTGGTGATGCCGGTGGCGATCACGTAATCCTCGGCGGTGTCCTGTTGGAGGATCAGCCACATGGCTTCCACGTAGTCCTTGGCATGGCCCCAGTCGCGTTTGGCGTCGAGGTTGCCCAGGTACACCATATCCTGCAGGCCCATGGCGATGCGGGCGGCGCCGCGGGTGATCTTGCGGGTCACGAAGGTTTCGCCGCGCAGGGGCGATTCGTGGTTGAACAGGATGCCGTTACAGGCAAACATATTATAGGCTTCGCGGTAGTTCACGGTGATCCAGTAGCCGTACATTTTGGCCACGGCATAGGGGGAGCGCGGGTAGAAAGGGGTTTTTTCCGACTGGGGGATCTCCTGCACCAGCCCGTAGAGCTCGGAGGTGGAGGCCTGGTAGATCTTTGTTTTTTCGGTCAGTCCCAGGATGCGTACCGCTTCCAGGATGCGCAGGGTGCCCAGGCCGTCGACGTTGGCGGTATATTCCGGGGTATCGAAGCTCACCTTTACGTGCGACATGGCGCCGAGGTTGTAGATCTCATCGGGCTGCACCTCCTGGATGATCCGGATCAGGTTGGTGGAATCGGTCAGGTCGCCGTAGTGCAGCTTGAAGCGGACGTTCTTTTCGTGGGGGTCCTGGTAGAGGTGATCGATGCGGTCGGTATTGAACAGGGACGAGCGTCTCTTGATGCCGTGCACCTCGTATCCTTTTTCCAACAGCAGTTCGGATAAATAGGCGCCGTCCTGGCCGGTAACGCCGGTAATTAAAGCTCTTTTCATTACGTGTAAAATTTCAGTTTAGTCTTATAAAAAAGCAAGGTAAAGTGTCTACATCAGTTTTTTCGCCGGGCCACGCACATCAGCGATAAAGCGCTGGCGTCGGAGGAAGGGTTTCTTCCTGACAGCAGGTTGCCCAGGCGGTATTTGAATTCCGCCTTTCCTTTCACGCCCTGCAACACCTCTTTTCCGACGGTATGGTTGTGCGGGTAAATAGCGACATCAAAGGTATCCTTTTGCAGCACATTGTGGAACAGGTCCCGGGTTACCCCATCACCGGCCCGGTGGTGGATCTCGCATTTAAGGCCCCACTCCTGCTGGCCGCCTCCTTTGTGAAAGCCTTTTTGCATCATCCGGTAAAGAATCAACCGGCCGTTCCACATCAGCTTTCCAACGCCTTTGAAATTCCAGGCGCTTTTTTGCGGGTCGTGATCGGTGACCAGGATCCCGCCGTTGGGTTTTACGAGGCGGGCCGCTTCTTTGAGGATGGCTTCCATATCGTCGCAATGGTGCAGGGTGGCGTTGAGGGTAACGATATCGGCAAAGCCGGAAACGAAGGGCAGGTTGGTCGCATCGGCCAGCAGGGGCACATAGCCGAGTTCTTTAGCCAGCTTCAGGGAGCCTTCGGCCACAT
Organism: Huijunlia imazamoxiresistens; assembly: GCF_037132455.1. Taxonomy (NCBI): domain Bacteria; kingdom Pseudomonadati; phylum Bacteroidota; class Chitinophagia; order Chitinophagales; family Chitinophagaceae; genus Huijunlia; species Huijunlia imazamoxiresistens. Next base: position 447,710 of record NZ_JBBBEI010000003.1, read on the forward strand.
CCACGCCGATAATCACTTTGGGTTTTCCGCCGAGGGTAGCCAGCAGGTTGCCGGGACCGCAACCGATGTCCAGCACCACTTTATTGTCCCAGTTGCCAATGGCCGCTTCCCACCTGCTTTTAAATTCTTCACTCCTATGGCAATAGGTCAGGTATTCCTCCGCCCAGGCGGGGTGGCTGAAATAATAAGCGTTGGCCACCAGGCCTTCGCTGGCATTTTCGATTGGGCAGAATAAATAATTACCGACGTCATAAATGGCGGCGCCGGGTACTAAGTACTCTTTGATCTTGTTCAGCATATCGCAGTTGTTTATGGGTGAGGGCAGGTAATATACCTACCTATATCATGTTCGTTAACAAGTATTGATGAATAGGGACAAACACGAATAAGGTTCCATCGCATGGTCACTTGCAATACCGCTATCTGCCTTTTCGGAACGGTTTCATTCACAGGCGGTCCTGCAAGAGGCGGAACGGCTTTATGAAGTAATACAAAAAGAACAGAGCCGAAGGCAGCCGTAGCGATTTTAAATCGTTGGCTGTAGGCATAAAAAGCAATTTCAGGCTATTCACGACCAGTTTCAGCTGGTGCATCCTGTTGTCACGCAGCGCCAGATGCTGCGAAAAATGCTTCCAGGAATATTTTAATTTCGTCAGCATGGGATATGCCAGCAAATTTTCCAGGACCCGTCCGCCGTCTTTACCCCTATGCAGCTTATAGCCGGGAGGGGGATCTATACCCAACAAGTCATCGGCCAAGTAAAAGCCCGTTTCCAGGGCCTTTTTGATTTTCAACTGCCCCGTTTTTTTCCTAACCCACTCCCAGTCGATGGAATCAGCCTTATGTTCCACGAAGGTGCCCAGATCCACGACATGCTTCAGGGTTCGCCAAACATCGTTGACACCATGGTGGGTAATCAGGGACAGAAAATTAAAGGAGGTATTCAACAGGTTTACTTCCTTGCCATACACCTGCTCGACCTCCAAGTGCTGCAGCAGTTCGGCATTTTGGAGCGGTACGTCAAAGGAAGGCGGCAGCAACTGCCAATGAATTTCGACGCTGGTCAGCCTCCCCTGTTGGTCTGTTTTATAAAACGACCGCTCACAGGAGACCTTTACGATATAGTCTTCGTCCTGTTCGTCATAATAGAAATCCGTCCGGTAACCTTCTGCCAGCAACAGCCGGGTAACCTTTATAGTATCGGAAGGATAAATCAAAAAATCAATATCCCGGGTTTCCCGGGTAATGAAATCGCCAAACAGGAACCGGCTTAAAAAAGCGCCTTTATAAGGAACGGAAGTGATGCCCTGACCGCGGAGCAGCGTCTGCAGACGCAAGATTTCCTTAGCTTTTTCCAGGCTGGCGGCGGCAAGCTGGAAGCAATCCTGCCGAAGCCGGGCCAGGGTATCAGGATCCACCCCTGCCTGGTGCGCTGACAAAACCTTATAGATGACGGGCCGGATCTCGTATTCGAAAATCAGCTGGCAAAAGAAGTCCCAGTTTATGGTCCCGCCCTGCAGGTAAGCTGCCAGAGCCTGGGGTGTTTCTTTCCGGAAGTAGATCCGCAGCACCAGGATGACCAGGCCGGTCTCCGTGCCGAACCGTTTCTTTATGTCTTCAACGGGAATCATATCATCTGGGTTTTATACGTATGGAAAAACAAACCTTTGCGGGCAAGCAAGTCGTCAAAAGTGCCGCTTTCGGCTATCGTTCCATTGTCCAGCACGTAAATATAGTCGGCTGCTTTCAGGTTGTACAAGCGGTGCGAGATGAGGATGATCACGCGGTTAGGGGCCCCTTCTTGTTTGAGGTTGTGCAGCACCTCGTATTCGGATACCGGGTCCAGGGCGCTGGTTGGCTCATCCAAGATCAGGATGGGACTCTTTTTATAAAGGGCCCGGCTCAGAGCCAGCTTCTGCCACTGGCCGCCACTTAACTGTTCTCCTTTCTTAAAGGTTCGTCCCAACTGCGTATCAAGGCCTAGAGGAAAAGAATTGAGGTATTGGCCGAAGCCTGATTTTTGGGATGCGTCTTCCATACGCAGCTCATCCCACCTATTAGTGCCCAGTGCAATGTTTTCCCGAACGGAAAGGTAATATTTGCCAAAATCCTGAAAGAGCGCCGTTATGTTGCGTCGTATATCATCCTGAGCAATGCAGGTAATGTCCGTATCCCCAAGGAATACTGTGTCCTGGGGCACATCATACAGGCGGCATAGCAGCTTTACCAGCGTTGATTTACCCGAACCGTTTTCTCCCACAATGGCCACGATTTTGCCGACAGGAAAATGCATATTGATATCCTTCAGCACCTGACGGTTGGTTTGCGGGTAGGTAAACGAAAGGTCTGTCACCTGTATCCCTCCGGATAAAGAAGGCATGGGGCGCTCCACGTCCCTGCTTTTGACTCGAGGTTTTATGGCCAGGTAATCGAGCACCTGCTGCAGGTATAAGTGCTGCTGAAAAAGGTGAATACAAGACTGGTAAAACGTTCCAATGGCCCCTTGCAAGCGCTGGAAGGAAGTCAGGTACACCACCAGTCCTCCGATAGAAACGGCGGTCACCACAGTTTTATTCAGGATGATACCGTAAATGAGCATGACGACGCCGATCTCGAAAAACTGGATGAGGACCGTAAAACGAAGGAAGCGGCCCTGCAGCCGTTTGCCTTTACGGAAGATGGCCTTTCGGATCGAGGAAAAGCGGTGAATGAAAAAGGAGCCGTAATGAAATATCCGGACTTCCTTGGCGTATTCGTAACTCGTAAGGTAGTCGAACAGGTCAGAGGCCCTTCTTTCTAGCGAGGCGCAGTTCTTTTTCAGCAGGAATTGCTGGTACCCCTGCATTAGCCGGATAACCGCCAAGGGAATGCTCAGTACCACCAGCAGCAGCGGTATGGACCAGTGAACCGAAAATAGGAACCCGGAAAACAGAATGATCGTTATGGTACTTTGAATGAATCCCTGCAACGAAGTGATCAGTTCAGCAGGCCGGTACCGCGACTGCTGCTGCACCATATACAATTCGTTGTAGAAATCCGGATCCTCAAAATACTCCAGGTCCAAGGCAACGGCCTTGTGCAAAACCTTGCGGGACATATCGTCGGAAATAACCTGCTGATGCTGGTCGAGGAAATAGGAGGATAATTCTGTAACCAGCAGCGAGGCGGCCTGCACGCCGAAGAACAGCAGGATGCTGGAGCCGGACCGCTCCCAGGAAAGCCCTTTGAATGCCAGCAGTCCCTCAATAAAATGCTTTAAAATGAGCAGCGACAGCAGGGGTAGTACCGCCTGCAGCGCATTGATCACCAGGTTGATAACTGTCAACTTTCGGGCAGAATGCCACATCAGGCCAAAACCACGGGCCGTAATGGTAAAAAAGTCTTTCACCCGTGATTTCTGCCGGATAACATAGTACAACATCAGGTAGCGAATAACGATTTATGAGCCAAGGTGGAGGGATGTGCCGGCTTCTTGGGCTTTCCGGAATAAAAGTCCTGGAACCGCTTGGAAAGGGCGATGACCTTCAACAGGAGCTGTCCGTATTTTTGCCGGAAAGCTACGGGGTCGGCAGCATCTTCATGAAGCCCTTTGAACGCTGATACCTTTTCAAAAAAAGAACCTCCTGGAAGATCGGGAAAGTGCAGCGTGAGCTCACTTTCCACCTGCTCTTTTTGCCGGATCGTTTCCGTTGTTATCTCCAGGGCTGCTTCAAAGGATATGGCATCGCTTTCCACCCAGCGCAGAAGGGTACATTTGAAGGCAGCACAAACCGAGTAGGGCCGGTCCTGGTAAATAGTGCAGGTTTTGTCCTGCAGGTAACAGCACGGCAGCCGGAAGGCCTTTTGCTGGTCGTTGAGGTTAAAAACACGGAACTGGAACCCCGTTTCATCAGGCTCTCCCTTATCCATATCCAAAAAGGCATGGCTGAACAAAGTGCCGTTACAACACATGCCACAGCTCGTGCATAGATTCTGATCCAGTGAATTCATTACAGAATATTTAATTAAGTTTTGGTTTAAAGGAAGGTCCTGGAAAAATACGCCACTAGGGCATATTTCTTACTGCGGGTACCTCCCATAATGATTTCGGTGCCGCACAGTACCCAAGCGTGGGCGTCGAGGGCTTTCCGGGTTTCGTTCTTTATGGTCCCGAGACACAAGCTGTAGGGTATTTTCCGGCGCTTCAGCATAAACATACAGGCCAGCGCCTGGTCCAGACAAACGCTTTTCCAGGGTACATTGGAGCAGACCGTATTGACCGCCAATTGTACCATCCCGGACTTTTCTTTTTCCGGGCCGGATAAAACTTCCCGTCGTTCACCGTTCAACGTTCCCATTCGTTGAGCGATGGCCTTTAACGGAACGAACCGGACCATCAGCTTGGATGCCAGAAGCCAGAAAAAGGCTTCCAGTAAAAGTATCTTAAACCGGAAGGAACCTCTCCAAAATTTGACTGCTTTATGCATTTTCATAAAAAAAACAATTCCGCGTTTTTTCCAGGAACATACTCATCATAGCCACACTTTGCAGATTGTCGAACCACAGCATCTCCGTGTCTTCTATTCCAGCCGTCAGCCGCTCCACCTTTTTGCGGTCAATATATTCGAATATTTCGTGGCCGTTGTTCCGGGACAAACACAAGTCTTTTAATTGATTAAAATGTGTACTGGATTCCACTCCATAAAAAGGGATGGTGCCTGTTTCGGTGGACTTCTGCTGGTGCAAAATATCAGGAGGCAAAATGTCTTTTACTGCTTGACGGAAAAACCAGCGGTTGCTGCCATCCCCCACTTTCCATTCGTCGGGAAGATGGAAATAATATTCTATCAAGGGTATATGGAACAGCGGATAATTGTACTGTAATCCATAAGCGGATGTCACCAGGTTGCCCGATTCGATCCTTTCGGTTAGGCAGCCGTTATTCAAACCATACAGGGACCTTTCTCTCAACGATTGCCCCGGAGGAAAATGGCCCTTTTGAAAGAACAGGTCTTTCAATTGAAGATCCGCACAAAGCTCATCCCTTAAAATGACACCTGCCCATTTTCGCTCTAAAATAGCGTCAAACGCCTTTTTTTCCTTCCGAAGTAAAAACTTTGCATACTGCAAACTCCCTTTAAACGCAGCCCCGGACCATGATTTACCTGAATACTGCCGGTGCATGTGGATCAGGCGGAAGATCCGTCCTTCCTGCATTAGGGTGTACTGGTAGCGGGGAAAAGCATTCTGGCTTAACAGTTCATCCCCGCCAAAGCCAGATAACACCGTTTTTACCCCTTCCTGCTGTGCTTTCGCGTATAAGCCGCTTTGGAACACGGTAAAGAAAAAGTTAGTCGGGTATCCTATTATATCCAGGGTATTCTGAAGCATTTTCTCCGGCTCGAAGGGGAGGCGATCCACACTATAGTGCCTTTGGATGCCTGAATACCGGCACACATTCGCCGCCTTATCCCATTCGTCGGAAAAATTCTGATAGTAATTTTTATAGGCCGGGGGCAGCACATTGGAAAATGCCACAACCTCCCCTTGCCCAGCTTTTTGCATCCGCCGGGCAAGGACCGCAATGGAGGCGGAATCCAGACCGCCGCTCAACTCCACGCCCAGTTTGCCGGAAGGGCAGTTCCGCAAACGTACCGCTTCTTCCAAAAGAGCCCGGAATCCTTCCACCGCTTCGTCCCGCGACTTAACCAGTGGCGGTGTTGCGCCCTCTATATTCCAGTAAGCTGAATAATGGATCGTGTCTTTACAGACCACCATTTGGTGACCGGGCAGCAGGCGCAGGATTTTTTTAAACGGGGTGCGGTCTTTGTAAGAATTAATGCCCTGCAAATAATCGGCTATCCATAATTGGTCCCGTTCGGCAGCAAATGAATATCCGGATAAGACTTGTATGCGATTGGAAAACAGGAAACGGTCAGGGCCGGCATAATAGAAAAGCGGCTTCTGGCCCAGAGGGTCCCTGGCAGCCAGCAGGCGCTTTTCCTTTCCGTTCCAGATCGCAAAAGCAAAATCGCCCATCAGTCGCCGCACACAATCGTCGCCCCACTTTTTATACCCTTCTACCACTAATTGGTAGTCGGAGATGGTCCTATTAGCAGCAAAGGGCCTACCCAGGCATCTTCCCAGTTCTTCGCGGTTATACAGGCGGATATCGCCCAGGATGGATACATTTGCCTCCTTATCTTCGTAAAAGTGCTGGGCCGCTCTTTCCCCCCCTGTAGCGGCGAAAGCAACCGCCTCTGCAAAGAAGGTCTTTACAGAAACCTGCGCATCTGCGGTTGTTCGCCGGGATAAGCTGGAAATAAAGCTATCTTCCACAGGAACACCATTTCGGTTAAATATCCCGCTGAATCTGTTCACGAACGTTTATTTAAGGAATCCAGAAAATTGATCAGCTTCGTACCCTTATTAAAGGGGCGTTAACAGGCATACTGCGGAAGGACCTGTTCGTTAATAAAATGAGCAAAGTCCTTCGGCTCAACAGTCTCCGGCCGGGCTACCTTCACAAAGGGCACTTTCTCCATAAGGGCGGACAAATGGCCAAAGTGCACCTTTGTTTTCCGCAGTTCCTTTACAAGCTCGTAGCGAAACGTATTTTCTTTTAAATAGGAAAATAATTCCAGACCGTCCACGCCCTTTTTTTCTATGGAATGGTGCGTGTGAAAGGAAATGAAAATGACGGCTTTTATGGGAACCGGCCGGGTTTCTGGCAGCCGTTGAATGGGAAAATTGTATTTTTCGACGTCCTTACTGATCCTGCGGAAATCAGCTACCCTGAAACCATAACTCTCCAAGCTATACTCCGCCAATTTCATCCGGGCAATTCCCGGATACACCAATGGCCGTCCTCCTTCATCAAAAGAAATGGTGGAAAGGTCGTCATTTAATAGTTCATACCCATTCTGATGCAGGCCAAAAGAAAGGGTTGACTTTCCGGCAGTGGAAGGTCCCGCTATTAACACCGCCCCGCCCTCTACCCGTAGGCTGGCCGCATGAAGGGTAAGCAGGTCATGCTTGCAGAGAACTATGCTCAACAGGGTGGAAAGAAGGAACAGCCGAATGCTGTCGGGATCAGCGCCATCATAGGGTTGAACAATAATTTCATTCTTATTGGGGACAAAGAATTTAGCCACCCCGTCTATCTGAAGTAAATACTGGTGCAAAGAAACCTGCTGTACAGGATTGCAGGAAACCGGGTCCTCAAGCTTATCCGGAACGGAACCCAGCTTTATGGCAACTCGGGGATATCCCATTGCCGGTAAAAGTTCGGGAAGCGGTATTTCGGAATCCAGGTAAATTCCATTGGTAAAATAGCTGAAAGACGACATTTCTCATTTTCCTCACGCTGATAACGACTATCAGATCTTAAAGTGATGAATGTTTTAGCAGTTGTCAGCAAAGATACATAAAACGATCCTAAAGGCTCATTTTTATGTCATTGCACTTGTTTTGGTTGTTGTAGATACCGGCATTCCTAAGGTCCAGGAGGCCGGGACCGGGAAATTAAAAAAGTTTAGAATAAAAGCTTATATCCGCTCGCCTTCATTCTAAACTGAAGTTCCTATTAGCAGGTTCCCGAATCAGGATGTTCCTTTGCAAGAACTGTAACAAACGAATGTGGAAGGGAGCTAGCTCCCCGGCCCGGTCATCCGGAACTTACATGCCCGGATACGGCAACTGACCGGGACACTGCTAAAGCAGGAGCCCTAAAGGTTAGGAATGAGCATACCAGAAAGCCTTACCGGCTTCTTTGTCACTCGCTTCTTTACCACTGAGAGTATTCATCCAGTTTTCTTTATACAACTGGGGGGCTTCCCAAACCGGAACATTTGATCCCATTGCGAGATCGTCAGCTTTCTGAATGCGCTCAGCAGCGTTTTGATTGTTGACTTTCATAATTGAAATTTTAGGTGAAAAATGAACGTGAAAAAAGAAAGTAATGGCTAACAGGGAATGATAATCTTCTCTTTCAGCAACTCCTCGACAAAGGGAGCCACCTCTTTGAAAGTCTGGTCTGAGGGTATCCGGAAGGTGTCACTTAATTTAGCGCAGATCTTTTGAAGACTTGATGGTTCTTCCAGCAAATTCCAGATATAGGAACCGGTTCTATTCAGACCAAAATACTTCCCATCTTCAATACTCATCATCACCATTTCGCCGCCGACCTCGTTGGCAAGAATACCTTCATTTCGTTTGTAAATGAGTTCAGACATATCTCATAAGCAGTTTATAAGTGTAAAATTAACGTTTTTAATCATGGTTTTCACCTATCGCATTAACTATTTTCACTTAAATTCATAATTTAAGCCATTTTTAAGCCGCACCGCACCCACCAGCCGGTAATCCGATCAAAGAGATCTGACAAATGACAGCCTTGATTTTAGATGGAGGGAAATCTTCCTTCGGTGCTCCAGAAAACCAGAGTCAGGAAGCCGCCATTTTTGTCTTCATGACCGCAATACCTGCCCGGACTACGGAATGTGTTTTAATCAGTTCAATAATTTTTTTTGTTCTCTTTTCCCGTCCCAGCCTATTCAGGTGGTAAACAGTATCGTAAAAATCGGCATTCTCAAAAATAAAATCAGCAGTGCTGCCTACGATCCCGATCTTTAAGTTGTGGGACAGATCTCTTTCGAGCTTATTAATGGCTTCTTTATTTTTAATGTATTCTTCCCTGGGATAATTGGGGTACAGGTAAAACACCCTGACGTTATGTGCTTCGGCAAACGCAGCAAACCGGTTCAACTCCCCAATCCCTTCCCAGTCCCTGTACTGAAGTACTTTTTTATCCCTTAAGCCGTTAAGCGGAGTTGTATTCAGGGGGGCGGTTATATCACCATAGTGATTAAAGGCGGCTCTTGAATATACATTACCGCCCTGTGCGGCCGGGGAGGGAGCCTCCTGAGCCTGACCATGGGAAAAAAGAAAACCGGTACAACGGTCCCGGGTGGACTTCAGGTGCAAATTCAATTCTTCAATAAAGCTCCTCTGGTAATATTCTTGAGCCTGCGGATAAAATTCACTCGTATGCCTTTTCAGTTTATAATTGCCCTCCGACCCCAAAAAATACTCCGTGGAAAGGAACACCATATCCCCTTCTCTGACGGTGCTTTGCAGCTCATTCAACATAAAGGATAGTCCCAAGCCGGCATGCAGCCCCAGGTTAACTACAGGAACTTGGAGCCCCCGGGAAATCTCCTCGCTGTTAATTCCAAAGGCAATATTAGAGCCGCCGGCAAAAATCACTTTAGGCGTTTTGATACTGTCCACCAGCCGGTGCTTGTCAATAATTGCCGACATATAGTCGCTTCCGCTTTCCTTATGGATGCGGACCAGCAAAAGGGCTGCAGCCACATAAATCACTATCAACGAAACAAGGAATACCGAGATCCGTAAAGCAAACTTTTGCATAACCTAAAATTGAAAATAAATGAATTGCTGTTCCTTGCCTCCAAAAAGGAAAATCGCCATAACCAGTGCATAATACATTCCATAACGGAATACCGGGCTCCAGCGGATACCTAATTGAGCAATGGCATACTGCTGCTCCCGGCCCAGCCATTCGACTACCATAAACAAGGTCACCAAAAGAAGGGTGATCTTTGGAAGAACCTGGGGAATGGAAAATACAGAGGCGGAAAAAATAACGGAAATGTAATTCCAGGCATGTCCCACACTATCGGCCCTGAAAAATATCCATGCCAGAACCGTCAGTGCGAAAGTGCTCACTATTGAAAGGGTTTCGTTCAGCGAGGGCAGTAGTTTACCCTGCGCCACCGTATCCAGGTTATTGCGGTTTGTTTTGAAAATGATGGAAGGCATGATGAACAGAGCATTTAATAGCCCCCAGATGATAAAGGTCCAGTTAGCCCCATGCCAAAAACCACTTACCAGAAAGATGATGAAGGTATTTCTGATCTTCCTCCAACTGCCGCCCTTACTGCCGCCCAGCGGAATATAAAGGTAATCACGGAACCAGGTGGAAAGCGAAATGTGCCAACGCCTCCAGAATTCGGCAATATCACGTGAAAAATAAGGGAAGGCGAAATTTCTCAATAATTCTATTCCAAAAAGTCGGGAAGTTCCCATGGCGATATCGGAATAACCGGAAAAGTCGCCATAGATCTGGAAGGTAAATAAAAGGGCTCCCAGCACCAGGGTGCTTCCCGAATACGCCGCCGAATTATTGAAGATCATGTTGGCATACTCGGCACACTGGTCTGCAATCACCACTTTTTTGAAAAGTCCCCATAAGATCTGCTTTAAACCATCCACGGCCTTTGCATAGTCGAAAGTCCGCTGCCTTTGAATTTGCGGCAGCAGATGCGTGGCCCGTTCTATAGGGCCGGCCACCAGCAACGGAAAATAACTGACGAAAAGCGAGTAATCAGTAAAATTCCTTTCTGCTTTTATTCTCCCCTTATAAATATCAATTACGTAGGAAAGCCCATGAAAGGTATAAAATGAAATGCCAACAGGCAGTATTACATTCAAAGTCCAGGTATCCAGGTGGATGCCGGAAAAGGAAAGCAATTCAGCCAGTGAGGAGGCAAAAAAGTTAAAGTACTTGAACACGCCCAGGAACCCTAGGTTCACCGAAATGCTCAGCCAGAACCAGAACTTTTTCCAAGGCTCATTGCGGGCATGAGCCATTTTTAAACCCGTGAAATAGTCCAGCAAGGTGGAAAATACCAGCAATAATAAAAACCGCCAGTCCCAGCAGGCATAAAAAAAGTAACTGGCAGCAAGCAGCAACAGGTTTTGCAGCTTCAGGCTTTTATTGGCCAAAGACCAATAAAGAATAAATATGATTGGTAAAAACAGTGCGAAGTGTGTTGAATTAAAAAGCATGCTTTCTTATCGGTTGAAATAGATGACTACCGGTTCTTTTTCTTTTTAAAATGCATTCTTGTCGCCGGTGAAAACGGAAAACACGGTAAGGAAGATAATTTTCACATCCAGCCACAAGCTCCAGTTTTCCATATACCACAGGTCGTGCTCCACCCGCTTCTGCATTTGTTTCAGTTGTCGGGTCTCGCCCCTATATCCGTTTACCTGCGCCCAACCTGTAACCCCCGGCTTGAGGAATTGCCGCACCATATAATCATTGATCACTTTTGAGTAATCATTGGTATGCTGCAGCATATGAGGACGCGGTCCTACGATGCTCATGTCGCCCCGGAACACGTTGATAAACTGGGGAAACTCGTCCAGACTTGACTTGCGCAGGAATTTTCCGACCCGGGTGAGCCGGGCATCGTTTCGGGTAGCCTGGCGAGAATTGGCGTCCTTGTTCACCTTCATGCTTCGGAACTTCAGGCACCAGAAGGGCAGGTTGTTCTTACCAGTCCGTTGCTGCCGGAAAAAGACCGGGCCCCGAGACTCGAGTTTGATCAGCAGTGCCAGCAGAGGCACCAGCCACGACAGGATGGTCAGAATAACGATCCCACTTACCGCCACATCAAAGAACCGCTTACGAATAATGTTGCCGGGATCATCAATATGAGGATTACGCATCGACAGAATGGGAATGTCGTTCAGGTAGGCCACCTGGAAGTTCCGGTTCACCACCGACTGCAGGTCGGGTATGATACGGAACCGGATGCAGCTTACTTCCGCCTCTTCCATCAAACGGTAGATTTCTTCATCCTTTTCCGGGGCAATAGTCGAATACACCTCGTGAACACCATGTTTGAGGGAGGTTTCCATTGCCTGACGTTTGGAAGAAAGAACCGGATAATGGGTCAATTCCTTTATATTTTCCTCGTCCTCGCAAAAGCCAACCACTTCGGTATACTGGCCTTCAGCCTCCAGGTATGCCGCTAGCTTTTTGGCGGTGGGATTATACCCGATAATGACCACCCTGCGGGCAATCCGGGTATTTTGCTGCAGCGCACGGCGCCATCCCAGATAAAGAAAGCGGTTGATGACCAGCAAACACCCATAGCCTGTCAGGAAATAAATGATAAAGAGCCGCGAAAGGTCGAACTGACGGGTAAAAAACAAGTAAAGAAAAACGATCATTAACCAGAAAAAATAAACCCTCATGGTACAGCGGCAGAACCCCTCATAATGAAGCAGGTTCCGGAAGTGATAAAGGTAGCTGGCATAACTGACGGCTATCCATGAAACACTGAGAAACATCAGGAAATAGGTGTATTGCAGGTACAGTACATCCTCTATTCGTTGCATCTGGTATTGTAGCAACAGGAACAGGACATTCAGGGCGGCAAGATCAAGAACAAGGGCCCCGAACTGAGACAGGCGCATTAAGCGATTGTTCATAAAACTGTAAATAAGAATTAGAAAATTCAAATAAGAAATGGCAGAAAGACCGGCGCAGCCTCCACTCTGCTATTGTAAAAAGATGCTACTTCGGTTTGAAGTGAAAAACCGGGTAGCCCAGCCATAGGTACATGAGCGCCAAGACGGGCGGAAATTGCCTGACGGCAAACAGTCCCCCCTTTCCCCCCGGGCGAAGGGAGCCCTCCCATTTCACGGCAGAATGCCGGCGAAGGAGGATCACAAGGATTCAGGAATGGTATCTGATACCGAAAAGCGACGGGTGAAGCGCTTCTTTTTCTTAACTCCAGGTTCGTGCAGCTGCTCCATCTGTTCAGCATAGCGGGTTAATATCTGGTCCCGGGACAAAGCATCTTCGGCGTACCGGCGGGCCCTGGAGCACAAAAGGGAACCATCACTGCGGACGGCATTTAAAACGGCGGCGGTAAACATTTCCGGGCTTTCCGGCTCCACGACCAGTCCGATCCCGTGGTTATGGACCGTTTCGTACAAGCTGGTACCGGGAGCAGCCGTTACTACCGCTAATCCCCCAACGGCCAGGATGGTAGACAACTTGGACGGCATCACCAGATCTCCGGCACTTGCCTTTTGGATCACCAGGTGCACGTCGGCCATGTTTAAAAATTCGTTGAAACGCTTATGCGACTGCAAGGGCAGAAAATGCACATTGGCAAGGCCCTGATCTATTGCCATCTGGTGCAGCCTTTCCTTGTAGGGACCGGAGCCACAGATCACAAACTGCAATTCCGACTCCTGCTCGAGCGCCTTGGCGGTGCTCAGGATCATTTCCAGTCCCTGCTTTTCGCCTATAGCTCCAGAGTATAGAATTATCTTTTGTGAAGGGGAAAAGCCAAAGCTCTCTTTAATATCCTCTTTTTCCTTCAACGGATGGAAAAACTCAGTATCCACCCAGTTGGGAAACAAAGTAACATCCCGGCCGATTTTATCTTTTATCTTTTTGAGCATGCCTCCCGAAATGCTGCTGACCATATCGCTCTTCTTTAGGACCCGCTTTTCCAGGAGAAACAACAGGTCGACCAACTTTTTCGACTTGATCATATTTAGGTCGCGGGCAGCTTCAATTTGTAGATCCTGAATATGGTACAGGAATTTGGCCTTGTGAAAGGTTTTATAAAGCAAGGCATGAAAGCCTAACTGAAAGGGAGGAGCAACCGTAATCACATAATCAAAGCTTTGCCCACTAAGCACTCGCACCAGTGCGAACAAGGAACTAATAGTAAAGGTCATCTCGCTCAGCAAACGCTTGGAACCGCTAGGCCTGGAAGGTACGTAATGAGGACAGCGGTACACTTCAATAGGTTTGCCGGAGGTTGGGATCGTTTCCCTGGAATACCATTTGTTGGAATAAGGCTGTTGCACCTTCCATTGAGGGTAATAGGGAGAGGTGGCAATTACCGTGCATTCGTATCCCTTGCTGGCAAACCACTGAATCATTTCGCCATTATACTTACCAATGCCGGTCAGTTCAGGAAAAAAGTTTCCTCCAATCAGTAAAATTCTCTTTCTCATAAGCACACTTGCGATGGGTTAAATGGGTTGATTATTTACAGCATATCATTTCCGGAAATTGCCGGACTATGGTGAATCGTATAAAGTTTGGTTTATAAAAGGACCGCAACTGGAAAAATTGCAGGTATATCCTGTCTGCCGTTTGGTTTGCCACGAAAGGGCGGTAGCAGGAATCTACATACTTTTTATCGAACTGAATTCAGACTGGCAAGATCAGGGGCAAGCGCTTGCTGAGGAAAACTTTCTTTGGCTTCTGGTTTGTATTTTATTCTTTTCGAAATCTTTTCTGAGTAATCTTCAAACACCTTGTAAAAAAGCCAGGCGCAAAAGAAAGTAAGGAAAGTGGCAACGAAAAACAGAATCCAGCTATTGGAAATGCTCATTTTCGGCTTCAACAAATTGATCAGCTTTATGCCAATAGGAAAATGTATCAGGTAAATGGAATAAGATATTTTCCCTGGAAACTGTAGAATGCTGGATACAGGTAACCGAAAGAACAAAATAAAACCTATGGTGAACAGCGCTGCTACAAACGAAGGGAACTCATAATAAAATGCGGAATAAGCCAGCAGCACAACTAAGACCGTACCATTAACTGCAGGGGACCCATTGTTTGTATAGATCATAAACCCAATCGTCCCCACCAGAAAGAATACCAGGAAGGAAAAAAGGGTAACAGTATGGGCGATACCGGTCTGGCTGATATATAAGAGTCCGGGCAGTACAACATATAAAGCCATTTTTGGATAACGCATCAAAAGCGCATACAAAAGGCCGATCAGCAAATAATACTGCGCTTCTATATTCAAGGTCCAAAAGACAGGGTTATCTGCTGGAAAGTGAAAATAGATCAGGCTTTTTAAAATGGACAGCATGTTTTCCGGGTAAGCCATATGCCTTGCTTTATAGGATAAAAACATAATGGCCAAAGTCAAAGCCAGTGCCGCGATATAGGGTGGATGAAGCCGCAACAGGCGTTTGTACAGGAAACGGCCATAATGCCGGATGTGGTATTTTCCTTTAAAAAGGCTATAAGGAATAACAAACCCGGATATAACAAAAAAAACATGAACCCCATACTGGCCATAGTGGTCGAAGCAGGCAAACAGCGGTCCGAATATATGTCCTTCTGTTAGGGCAAAGCCAAAATGACAAAAGCAAACCATTATTACGGCGACACCCCTGAGCAGCACCAGGCTGTCAAGCTGTTTGCTGTCTGGAAGGATTTTAAAATTAAACATCAGTTTTGGTTATTTAGGCTCGAAAAAACAATCTATCTGCCACAGGAGCCGGAAAGATAACAGATAACGAACGGCACAATTTTGCTGCCCGTGCGCTTATTGGTATTTATACTTCAGCTTCAGGAAGCGCTTTTCAAAATGAAAATAGGAAAGGTAGCCTACCAGAGCCAATAAGCCTAATGAAACAATGCTTATGGATGTATAAGTTATAAACTTGTACGGGAAACCTGCCAGAAAACCGGCACGGTTAAAGTAACCAAGATTAAGCGTTAACGGCTGCTGCCATATATATAAGCTATAAGAAAGCATTCCTACACCCTTCATGATTTTATGGTTAAGGAAATCGAAAATCGGGTCGCCCGCATTTTCCCTGATCAGGCAAAGAATAAGAAGAGCCGAAAACGACACCGACTCAATGAAAATCATTAAATGCTGAGAGGACTTCAGTATCAAAGGACTCAAAAAAGTTAGGAGAAACAGGCCGGACACAAGAAGACTTTTATACCTGCCCCCCCCATTGAAAACAATCACTTTTTTGAAGATCAGGACAGAACAAAGCGAGCCCACCGCTATACCCTGGAACTGCACGATCAGATTGAACACAAAGCCGACATAAGGGTTGGAAGTGTGTATATGTAAAAGATCGAAAAGCAGGGAAAAGCAAATAATGAATGCCAGGAAGAACATGTAGATATTAAGGTTCCTTTTTAAAATAAAAGGAAATATCAGGTAAAACTGTTCCTCAATAGCCAGAGACCAATAGTGGGACGTTAAATGATTAGCTCCCTTATAGTTTAAAAAGAAGTTCCTAACGAAAAGGAAGGAAAATAAAATGGCATACCAGCTTATATTCAATCCCAGAAGGATATTCAAGGCGCACACCGCCAATAAATAAAAGTAAGCCAGCGGGATGATCCGGTAGAACCGCCTGATATAGAAGTTTTTCAGGGATATGCTTCCCTTTGTAACTTTTTCTTTAAGTAAGAGGGTGGTAATCAGGAAGCCGCTGATCACAAAGAAAAACTGAACGCCCAGATTAGCCAGGGGATGAAAATCAAATTTCAAACTAAAGGACATCAGCACATGAATTACCACAACCAGCAATATGGAAACCGCTCGCAAGCCATCCAGGGAGGGGAAATAATTCCGCTCAAATAGTGCAGGCACCTCCGACACTTCCGACAATAATTTTTGCTTTATTCTCATAAACTCATTTTGGTAGTATAAACAGTTATCGCAGATATATCAACCAGTAAAGCACTACTTTGCCCGTTCCTGTAACCTGCAATAGATCTGGGTAAAATAAGACATTTTTAAAATGGCGAACGCCAGGCCTCTAGCTCCATCCCGGAAGCCTCCAAGCAAGAGAAAGCTTCCGAAAAAATAAGCCGGTCCGATCAAGGGACTGTTCATCAGGCGGTACTTCAGCTTTTGCTTCCAGGTCCATCTAGCCCCTTCCTGCAATTGCCCGGCATGCTGATAATACCTGGCGGTTTCCCAGCTGGCATACTCGTTGTGTTTATGCATATAGTGGCCTACATCCCGCAAATCACGGTGGTCGATCTTACTCCGGATCAGTCCTATCTGGCCCTGGAGCACCGGATGCTCGTGCACCTCCATATCGAGCCGGCTCCACTGATCCTCATCTATTCGTTCGTATTCGCCGGCGCCTACACGGAACAGGGCCAGTTTGCGCAGCGGGTACCCGCCCCGGAGCTTCTTACCCATGAAGTAAACGGTATAGCTTAACCAGAAACCGACATAATCTTCTTTTGCAAGAGCTGCCCGCAGTTCCTTTTTAAAGTCCTCGGTCAGGTGCTCATCCGCATCCAGGAAAAGTACCCATTTGGTATCCGGAGTATGATTTCTCAGGTACCAGTTCCGTTTCTTGGGAAACTTTCCGTCCCAGACAAAGTCAATCAACGCCGCACCATTCTTTTGGGCAATTACCTTCGTCTGGTCCGTACTCCCGGAATCCACCACTACCACCTGCCGGGCCAGGTCATTACCGATAGCGGCAAGGCAGCCACCCAGATTGGCTTCCTCGTTTTTTACCGGAATGACTATTGTCAAATCAAGTATCATGAGATCTCTGTTTTCGCGTATTATGCTGTTATATTCTTTAAGCTGTTACAATTTGCTTTTCCCCGGCCACTGTTCGAACCAGTTCATTCATTATCCTGGGCTTCAAAGGCTTACAAGGGTGCCCTCCGCATACCGTCCATTCAGGCATATCCTTTGTCACTACGGACCGGGCCCCTACCACGCATCCTTCATGGATGGTTACGCCCGGATGTACAAAAGCTTCAGCAGCGATCCATGCATGGTCGCCTATAAAAACCGGCTTTGTATAGAGCGGAAATCCTGGATGGGTGTAATCGTGAGAACCGGTACACAGATAAGAGCCCTGCGACACCACTGCCCGTCGCCCAATGGTTATTTTACCCTGCGAGTAGAGCGTTACGCCATTGGCGATACCGCATTCGTCGCCTAATTGCAGGTTCCAGGGCGCCCATATCTTCACCCCGGGATAAACATGCACTCCTTTTCCTACCTGAGCGCCAAACAGCCGGAGCAGCAAGGCCCTCCAGCTGTGAAAGGGCCGGGGCGAATTCCGGAACAGGAGCCCGGCAACTACATTCCATAAAACCCTGCGCAGGCGGTTGCCCAGGGAAAAAGAAGGTCCGACAAAAGTATCTTGATTATGCATGAAGCAGCAATTTGCAGGGTAACTATTATAGGATGATAAAGGTTGAAAGATGCGGAGTTCCGGACTGTCATTTCGGATCATTTGACACTCACAGGCAAATAGCGCTGGCAAAGTTTTTGGCGGCCTGTCCTACCTCGAAGTGCTTTTCATAAGCCGCGTATGCATTGGAGGCCATCTGCAGTTTTTGTTCAGCGGACGAGTATATCCAGCTGTTCAGAAGCCGTTTCGTTCCTTCCAGGGTATCATCCGCAATGATACCTCCCCCCTCCTGCTCAATTTCCTTCCAGATATTTACCTGGTTGGAAAGGAGCACCGGCTTATGGCAGGCCAGGGCTTCCGCTACCGCTATCCCGAAATTTTCCTGGTGGCTGGGAAGAATAAAAGCCTGACTACCATAAAAAGCTCCCCATTTGGCATCGCCGGAGAGCATACCGGGAAACAGCACTTGATCCTGCAATCCAAGCTCCGCAACCATCTGTTGCATGTGGCCGCCAAATGGAGTCGTTAATCCGGGCCCTGCAACAACCAGTTTGGGCACATCATGGCACTCCTCCTGGACAAGCGCCTCTCCCGCCGAATTGTTTACAACGGATAGCCTGCCTGATCTCTGGAAAGCATGCTGCCTGACGATCTCTGCATAGGCTTTGATCAATATATCCACTCCTTTTTTTTCGTGTATCCGGCCGAGAAAGAGCAGGTAAGGCTCCTGCTTAAGGCCGGGACAATGCTCCAGGAAAGCACTTTGCATGGAATGGGTATATGGAAAAGGTTCTTCCACACCCAATCCAACTACCTTGGGTTGCCTGGGATGATAGGACCCGAACGATTCATGGGCAAGGCGCAGCTCCTCGCTGCAGGTAAAAAGCAAACCATCCACCCCGTTTACCACCCGGGCTTCAATAAGGTGCCAATAAGCCCAGTTTCTTAATGCTTTTATTTTCCTTCCGGCTGCCTTTTGAAAATAGGGATCGAGCATGCCATGTGGCATAATGCATAGTTTGGGCGCCCGGTCGTGGCCGTGCCGCATTTTATAAAGGCGCATAGCTTTATGGAGCGCATATCCGCAATAAAGCCAGAGTCCATGAAGCACCACCACATCGAAGCGGGACAAATTTTCCTTCAGCCATCCTTTCAGATGGGGACTGTACGACCAGGGCCCTTTTCCCCGGCCCAGCGCATGAACGGGAAACGCGTCGGTCTCCAAGAAGGAGGAACCCGGATTATCCAGGCAAACCACTTCGTTTGAATAGTGCAACCCTTGCAGACCTGCAATGATTGTCCTGACCGCCTGGCATACACCGCCCAGTTTGGGGTCCATGCTGTCTATAACATGTAATATCTTTTTGGTCCTCATTTCGTTTCTCCCAAGAGTATAATTCGCAATAAGAAATTTTTCCTGATTAAGAAGGCAAACAATGCTGATAAAGCAAAGACAAGGGCACAGACAAGCAGTTTTACTATTAAGTTATAATGCAGTTCAACGGATAACGCCCCTTTGAAAAAGAACTGGAATGCCTCCAGGAAAACTACATGGCAGAGGTATATGCCAAAAGTCAGGGAACTCAGGACTTTTACCCATCCGGGCACCTTTCTAAGGGGAAGTCCGATAGCAAGCAGCAGCAGTCCCAATCCGCCAATTGGTAGGTTCACCACACTGGCCGCCACCGGAGCATGGATCTTAAAGATCATATTAAAGACCGATAAACCTACCAGGAAGATACCGGCAGCTACCAACGGCCCATGAAAGCCCGACCTGTTGGTCTTTGAAGCGAGTAAAAATGCGGCAACCACATAAAAGATGATATGAGGCGCACTGGCTACACCATAGCTGTTAACAATGGCCCCCAATACCAGGTAGCAAATCGATAAGGAAACAAACAGAAAGCCCAGGAGCTTTTGGGAGAAAGCCGAATAAGAAATCATAAAAACCCCAACGACAAGCAGTTGTATGTTCAGCAATGAGGGTAAAAAATATAGGTGAACAGCGCTTTCCCCGAAAAGCAATACTCTCCAGAGAACCAGATTATTATCGGCACCTGTCAGGGTACTTTTAGCCCATAGCAATCCCGCGTAAATGAATGACCATGCCAGGAAAGGCAAGCCGATCCGCAAAAGAGATTTTTTTAAAATGCCGGGTACCGTTGCCGGTTCCATCCCCGATACCATCAACACTAGTGAGGTTAAATAAAAAAAAGGAACGCAAAGCGGCGAGAATACGTCCTGAAAAAGCCGCGCTTCAGGGGTATGAAAAGGTACATGAATAGCAATGACTCCTAAAGCGGCGAAGATCCGGATCACATCAATGGTGGCATTTCTCTTTTCCGATTTTACTGAGGGAGGTAGCTTTATCTTCTGTATTGTTTCCATTTGAAATTAACTTAAAGGAACTGATCCTTTTTTTTCATATGTATCATTGTTCAGGAAAGCGATCCTCATTTCAGGGCGTACAGGCAAGGATTTCCCGGTAAATGATCTCCATCCTGTCCAAAGCATCCTCCACATTGAAACGTCGGGCGTTTTCCATCCCTGCAGCTACCCTGTCGCTGCGCTCTCTAACCGGCATATTAACGGCCCTGATAACCGCTTGAGCCCCTTGTTCCGCCCACGCTTTCAATTCCTTACTGTTACTGGGACGGCGGGGGATTAAAAAGGCGGCGTTGCCCGCTACTTCGGTCATCGGCGCTTCATTGGTGGTGATCACCGGACAACCCGCCGCCATAGCCTCGGCTATCGGCCAGCCAAATCCCTCGGCCAGGGAAGGAAACAGGAAAACAGAGGCTCCGGCATAGGCCAGCCGCATATGATTATCGCTAAGCCCCTCAATAAAGTGTATATCGGACCGGTAGGGGGATTGGGCCCGCCGTTGCAGTAAAGCCTCCGATGGTTTTTCCCCCGCCAATAGCATTGGCAGGCTTTGGAACGAAAAGCACCGCCAGGCATCATACAATTCTATAACACCCAGCCGGTTTTTATACCATTGGTTACCGCCCACATGCAGCAGGTACCCGGAGCCCAGCTCAATGCCGGTTTCACGGCTTAATACCGTCCGGGCCTCGATGGCGTCGAATGGTTGATACAGGGGATTCAGGCCGTTGTAAACCACTTCCGAAACCGCCGGGAGCCAGGGAAGAAATTCATGCAGGTCGCGTCTTGTTTTTTGCGAAACCGAAATAAAGTTTTTTCCTTTTGAATAACCTTGGTGGATGTAAGTCTGATACTTCCTGCCCGTATATCCGGTAACATTTTCCAGCACTTGGCCCTGAGCGCTTTGCTGCGCCATAAAATCATGGCAATGGATCACATGGGGACGGTCCGCCACCATAGGTACCCATGGCCCCAAGGCATGGTCGGTAAACACAAACAATGTGTCCGAAGACTTTTTTCTTAAAGAACTGCGTACTTCTTTGGGGAACAGTACATATTGGTCTATATATCCTAGCCACTTCCGGTACTTATCCGGAAAAGGCAGCTTGAAAAAGTGGGGCCGTGGTGCCCATATCTCAACGCTATGCCCACGTTCCCTCATTCCTTTAGCCAGCATGGCCGAATAGCGAGGCATACTCTGAGAACCCAGAAAACTGGGATGGGAGAAAAAAACAAGTTTCATAACATTCAATTTAAACAGATGGTCCCGTTTCCTGTTTTCGTAAAGTTGCCAGTAACAATCCAGAAATGAATACGCAGAAACCTAAGGAGGTGGGTTGTGCCCATCCCCCCTGGGGCAACTGTAACAGGACAAAACTCAGAAGCATCCACGGAAGCAGCATGCCCTTTTGAAGTTTGGAATAGGCGCCTATCGCCATTTTTGCACTCAGGCGAATACGCAAAAAGATCACCAGCATTCCCATCAACGGTCCTAATTCCCCAATTAACCGCCCCCATTCTCCCTCGGAAATCAGGAATGTCTGCTTCCCGGACAGCAGCATGGCACCTACATTCGTACCCATACCGGAACCAAATCCAAAGTAGTAATGTGCCGAAGATGTTCTCAATGCATCGATCATCCCTCCCAGGTAACGATCCAGCAAAACACCCTCCAGTCCGCCTTCCTGGTTATTAGCGCTTTCAAAGCGGGCACCGAACACCTGGATGGCATGCTGGAATTCACTGTTTTTGCTCAAAAGAAAGGAAAGCATCACCAGGACCAAACCTGCAAAAAGCACTCTTCCCAAATACTTAGGCTTTTTGAGCATAATGCCACATGCAAAACATAAGGATACAATCACAGAAAAAAACAGCGTACGGCTAATGGAAATGGGAATAGCTACCAAAAGACAAAAGGTGGCAACCACCAGAACCAACCGGTTCATGCTTCTGGTTTGAAACCAGAAATAAAAAATATAGGCGGCCGCAAATGCGAAGAAGGAAGACACTCCGCTTGTAAAAGAAAAGGTACCTGAAGGTCGGAAATAACCCATGGCTCCCGAAAAACCCGATCCATTCATATCACCGCCAATACCCCGGTTTATCCAGGCTGATTGCGGACTGTAAAACTGAAGCAGGATAATGGAGGTCATGGGTATGCAAAGCCATAAGACAACTTTTCCTACTTTGACAGCATCGCTCGCAGTAAAAATATTTCCAATGACAAAGATCAAAGGAAAATGCAGCAGAAAAATCCGTGCCCCGTAGAGTACGACAAATAAGTTCCCATGCCCCAGATAAAAACCGGTGAATGTAGTCAGCAAACCGATCAGCATCATTCCGGCAAGGGTAAGATCATTGGGTAGCAAACCCCGCTTCCAAGCCATCACCAACAGCCAGAAGGCTACCGGATCGCGAATGATCAGCAGAGGTGTTGCCAGCCCGGGCAGCACCCATTTCCGTAATGCGCCCTCAAAAACCAGGAGTAAGAAATAAGCCCAGATACCTTTTTTGAGCCAGCGGTTTGGGTCCACATCGTTCCAGGTAGGAAACAGGTGGCCGCTTCTGGTATAAAGACTCAGGACGTTCCCCCCGGAAACATCGGCGTTTATAAATTGACTCATAAAAAAGGGTCGAAGTAGTTTACTGCTTATGGGGCTTCTTATGCTTCATAACTGCTGCTGCCAATTCCTTTCCATAAACCTCCCAAGGCCTTTTATGGGCGGTTTCCCGTGCTTCCCGGCCTGCCTTTGCGATCAGCGCGGGGTTTTGAAGCAGCTTTTCAATGGCAGCCTGTAAAGCCGCTGTAGAACCGGCCTCCACCAGCCAGCCGTTTTCATCCTGCTGTATCAGGTCGGGGCCTGCAGTGCGATCGGTAGTGATCACGGGCGTTCCCTGCGACATGGCCTCCGTGATCACCAGGCCAAAGCCTTCGAACAAGGAGGGAAAAACAAGCACATCATGCTGCTGCATGAGCTCCAGGACAGCAGCATGGGGAAGGCTGGGAATCCAGCGGTGCTTTGCCAATGCTGTATCCAAAGCCGGGCAGTCATTGCTGGCTTTATTGCCTACAATCGTCAATTCTACACGGCGCCCCAAAGATTCCACGGCCGCAAAAAGATTCGCGATCCCTTTACGCTGAGAAAGCCCCCCCACAAACAGCAGCCGCAGGGGTTTGAAACGGTGGCCGGTACCGTATGTACGATGGTCACAAACAGGCGGGAACCCGTAGGGAATGATTTCAACAGGGCCTAAACTTTCGGGAAAGCTTTGTAAAGTTGTGGCAGTAAACCTGCTGGCCACAAAAATCCGGTCTGCAAGGCGCAATTCTTCATCCTTCCGAGCCAGCTTTGCTTTGGAATCTTTTAAGCCCGTCAATGTTGACGCCCAATGGGGCCAGCTGGCTTCTTCTTTTTCCATCAGGTGCTTCGCTGCACGCCAATAGCCTATGGGCAGATCGTAAAAGCACGGAAGTCCCAGTTCCTTTGCTTTCCGAAAGGACTCGAGCGCACCATCCTCATAGGCATAAACCGCGTCAATTTGCCGTTCAACCACTCGCTTCAACCGTTTGCCGACATGATCATCTAGGCTATGGTATACCGCATCTATACAAAACCTTCCTTTTTCATGTCGCGTCCAGGCATGCATACCAGCCCTGGATGCGGCCAGCCGGCCCGCCTCTTTCCACGGATACTGGCGGGTCAGAGGCTTCAGCCCAGGAGGAAAGTTCCGTCTGCGCAACTCCGAAAGAGGACCAAAAGTACTTAACCAGTAAAGCAACGTACCGGGGTAGGTAGCAATAGCCGTATTCAGTTCCCCAAGTATGCCAGCAGCCAGGAAGCCGGCTGCCGCCGCCCGCATATTGGCATTACCAGTAGGGTGAGAGATCAAAACTTTCATGGGGTAATTTATAATTCATTACAGCACCTTCCATTAATACAAACGCGATTTGACGGAAGCTTCAATAACATTCAAATACTTACGGGCCACTTTATCGGGATGGTGCATGGCGAGGTGATCGCCTGCCGCCTGCCGCAGCTTTTTTTCCCGCTCAGGATTGTCCAGCAAACTTTCTATGCTGGCGACCAGATCCGGAACACTGCCCCTTTTAAAAACGATACCGGCATTGCCGACCGCATCTTCCAGGCCTCCGCCATCTGAAACTATAGGCAAGCACCCACATGCCATTCCTTCCAGCGCTACATTTCCAAAAGGTTCTTCCCACAAGGAAGGCACCAGGAGGTACCGGTGACGATTCAGGCAGGCGACCAGCTCTTCTCCCCGGAGCGACCCTGTAAAAACTATTCGGTCCTGCAAGCCCAGCTCTTGGGTCAGGCTTTCAAGGGCTTCCCGCTCCGGACCGTCCCCGATGATGGTTAAGGAGAGCGGCCGGTCGGCCCCGGTGCTGGATTCCCGGGAGGACTTTAATTGCTCTAATGCCCGGACAGCAAGGTCGGCCCCTTTATCGGAAACCAGACGTCCCAGAAAAACAAAATCAACCTGTTTGGGAATATCCGGATTGATCTGGAAGTGGTGGGCGCGGTATGGGTTCCCGATTACCGTAGCCCCGGGCCAGCACTTTTTCCGCACCGATTCGCTTACCGCAATTACAGCTGCGGTTTTGTTTAAGTGCCACTTCTTAATCCGGTCCTGCCAGGCTATACTTCCGTCCAGCCGGCTTACCCAGGTTCTCAGGGCTACCACCGAGGTTTTACGGCAAAAAATGCCTGGCCAGCTCAACCGCAAGCAGGGATTATTTTCGTAGACCACATCGGCCCAGGCATGCTCCCGGATCAAGGCCCTATATCTGGGCTTCCGGATAACCGTAAAAGGAAAGCTTTTGTCCGAATTATCGGATGACCAAGTAATAAGCCTTACTGTATGGCCAGCCTTTGTAAAAGCCCCAGCAAGAATCTCTGAATTTACCTCAATGCCTCCAATATCCGGATAGAACTTATGGGAGAGAAAAAGAATTTTTAATTGCATCAAAACAATTTTACCTCAATCATTTATAATAGCATTCCACAATGATCCATTATACTCATTAGTAGAAAGAACTTTTAAAAAGCAAACCATTCCAATGATCAGGAAGCTTCAGTTACCTTCATTTCACGGGAAAGGGCAAGAGCAAACTGCCTTGCAATCGACGAAACATTAAATTCCGGGTGAACCGTTTTTAAACTGTTTAAACAGAATTCCAGGTTTCCCTTCTGAAATTCCTGGACCCCATCAGGGGATTTCACTTTTATATTACCTCTTATTACCCAGGGATTTGTAACACAGATTACAGGTAAGCCATGTTCCAGCATTGCCGCTACCGCACCGCTTTTTCCAACCAAGGTTATAGGAGTGGTAGAAATGCCAACAGTTGCCTTTTTCAACACCTCTGAAATACTGCAGGGTGATTGTTCTCCAAGCACCTTTATTTCCAGTCCTTCCGACGTCCATACCTTTTCCCAATGTTGCAGTTCGGGACCCGACCGGCCTATGACAATCAGGTCAACAGTCAAACCCGTTTTCTTTGAATAAAGAGCCGCCTCCTTAGCAAACCAAGAAATGGGAACGTTGGGCCGGATGGCGCCAAATACTACAAATGAAACCCTGCTACCTTTCTTTAAAACCGGTCCGGCTTCGCCCCGCCCGCGCTCCGGCTTATTAACATGGGGGATGTTTGAAAATAGCGGAAGGTATCCGGCCCGGGCATTTACATGCGACAACTGGGCCTGGTACAACAACGTCTGTGTGTGAATAACTTCCGGGACCAGCCTGGCCATCAGCGATTTTATTATTTGCTTTTGAAGATTGCCCCACAAAATCATTTTCAGCGATGACTGCCGGTCCATCCCTACCCAAAGCTCATGGAACATAACATGCCACCTTCTGCCTTTTCCAACCTCTGCAAAAAACCGGATCATTTCAAAAGGCAACCCTCTGGAATGAAAGGAGAACGGCACGAATTGAAGACTTAGCCAGGAAGGGTCGGAGGTCTTTATCCATTTATTCGAGTGATGCAGCCGGGTATTCAGCGGCCACAAGGAAGGAAGCCGCAATACGCTTACATCGGTTTCATCAACGCCTTGTGCCTCCTGTATATCCGTTTGAACGAATGGGTCATTCAAAGAAACGATCAAAGCTTCATATCCCTGGCGGATTAACGCCCCTGCCAGCCTTCGGGTATAATCTCCTACCCCATCCCGACCGGGCTCCAGCGAACCGCATAGAAAAACAATTTTCATACTATTACCGTTGTCCGATTTTTTTTGCTGGCACTCCCGCCCAAATTTCACCGGGTCCAATGGATTTGGTAATAACCGCCCCAGCGGCCACTACAGCCCCATCGCCAATCTCCACGCCCTTTAAAACCACTGCGTTACATCCGATCCAGACATCATTTCCGATACGGATCGGTTTTCCCGGCCCCTCCTGAATACGCATCAGTTCGCCGAGTCCTATTCCATGATCATGGTCAATAAACCGGCAACCCGAAGCAATGAGGGAATCATTTCCGACAAGGATGCCTAATTTTATATTGAACTCACACCCCGATCCTATAAATACATTGTTGCCAATTGTTATTGAAGGGCCGGGTTGCCAGATACCATCATATTTGAGATAAACATTTTTTTCAAACAGGCACTTCCGGCCTATCAGCACCTGGTGCGGCCAGGTAACATGAACGCGGGACAATATGGTGCCTTTCCCGATTTTCATTCCAAAACAGGACAGCCAAAGTTTCCTGAAGTTGCTTACTGCTTTTTTAGCAAACCTGTACCGGATAAGGAAGGCTCCCTTTTGAAGTATTATGGTATTCCGGGAAGCGCTGTTGCTCATGCTGACTCCTTTCCTTTTAGTGTTGACTGCGTTTATAAAACCGCCCGACAAAGGCGCTGAACGAGATCTGGGCTTTTCTGCGAAGCACCAGGGAGCGCGGCTGCGATTGGATGACTCCATTTGCGGCATTCCAATAGTTGCGGTCAACCAAACGGGGCGCCCGCCCTTTCAGTATCTGGTACACGGGATGGCAATCCCAAGGCTTTGGCTGGCCCAGGGCATGTGGCATGATGGCAAAGCCCGGTTTGAAGGCCATTGCTTCTTTGCCGATGAGGCTTACCGCCCCTTCCCAGCCTTCAACTGCTGCGTTCAGTGCATCTTGGTCGGTGGTGCTGAAAGGAGCCAGCGGCCCCTGCTCGCTTTTGGGCAATTGGCCGCCCGATTTAAAAGCGGAACGGTTTAACCCTCCTATTACCGATGCCATGGCCTCCTGGATATGCTTCCACATTTGCAGAAAACCCTCATCCTTTTTCTTAACCCCTACAAAGCCGCCGTTGACATATATGTTGTTTTTAAATTGAAGGTCAAAGCCTTTTTCACCAAAATACTTTCTCCAGGCAACCCGGCGGGGATGGTATTTCTCCAGGGGAGAGTTTACATCCTCGCACAAGGCCACTCCGCAATGCACCCAATCTTGAAAAAAGGACCAGGGGGCCGTAACCACGATATCCGGGTCGAAATAGAACAGGGATTCCCCACCAGCAGCCGGTCCCTGCCATAACTGCAGCATGAAATCGGGCTTATAATTTGTCAGATGGTAATCCGTATCAACCGGCAAAAAATGAAGCGAAAGCCCTTCATGCAGCTGAAGGGTTTTCGCTCCCGGCCAGTTGAAGCCGCAATTGTCTCTGGCGGCGGATGCCCAAGCAGGCAAAACCCCTCGGTAACCAGCGTAAATGGATCCCTGAAAACCCGTTTGATGCAGGGAATTTGCCAAGGCCGCCACTCCAAAATGATAGTGCCCTTCAAATAAGGTACAAATAACGGAAGTCAATGTTATAGAGTTATATTCGTTTACGGATAAAGCGGGCAAGTGAACCCGCACTGATTTCGTAATCAGGTATAGATTTATTTACCACGGATCCTGCGCCCATCACGCTGCCTTTTCCAATCGTTACCCCTTTCATAATGATGGAACCCATGCCGATCCGAACTTTTCTTTCCAAAAAAATTTACAAGCTCGGGATAATCTTTTTCAGCCCCTTTTTGGCCAGACCTTTAACCGAACTTATAATTGCCCGTCCCGTACCGAACCATTTACCTTGCTCATCAGCACTCTGGTCTACAAAAACATAACCTGGAAAATGCATGTCCAAAACACTATTCATTTCCTTTCTCATTGCCTTAAAATTCCTTGGACTCCAGGTTAGCCCATCACAGTTACAGGTAGCGAGAAAAAGGTCAAGGTATACAGACCGGACGTTGTATTTACAAAAAGCCAGCAAAAGAAACTTCCAGTCAGAGGAGTATTTCAAAGCTTCATCATAAAGGCCGCTGCGATCATGCAGCTCTCTTTTAATAAAGCATGCCTGGTGGCTTAAGGACGTTTTTCTGAAAAAATCGAATGTGACGGGTTCGGAAAAGACCTTTGTACCAAAAACTTTCCCGTTGGACTCTAAAACGGCATTGCCATACAATACCTCTTCCGTATAAGAACGTTTACCGAAAACCTGCTCCAGCGTATCCCGGCTGTGTAAAACATCCCCGGCATTCAGCATTAACAAATATTCTCCAGTTGCCTTCTCGATGCCTTTATTCATGGCATTGAAGATGCCTTTGTCAGGTTCACTTACCCAATAAGCGATCCTTTCCTGGTGCTGCTTGATGATCTCCACACTTCCATCGGTAGAGCCCCCGTCGATAATAATGTATTCAAAGCCAGTCCAGGTCTGCTCCAGTACTGATTTTATGGTCTCCCTTAAATCAGCCGCATTATTATAGTTGATGGTT
This sequence comes from Huijunlia imazamoxiresistens, assembly GCF_037132455.1. NCBI lineage: Bacteria > Pseudomonadati > Bacteroidota > Chitinophagia > Chitinophagales > Chitinophagaceae > Huijunlia > Huijunlia imazamoxiresistens. Next base: position 476,639 of record NZ_JBBBEI010000003.1, read on the forward strand.
ATAATGGATAATTTATTCACGACTATTATGAAGTTTTGGTTTGAAGGAATAGCTACCTGATCAATAAATCAATAAGGCGGAATTCTGAATAGAGCTAAATCGCCCTAGGACGAACCTGCTAAACCATTTCTTTTATCAGGTGCTTGAAGAAGACGAAACGTAAAGAAAAAGCTTTACTTAAAGACTTCTGTTTCACCACTTGCGCAAGAGAGCTGTAGGATTCTTTGGCCTTTGCTTTCATACCGCCCTTGTAATAGGGCAGGGTTACCTGGTGCACATAATTGAACAGCATATGGTTCAGCAGTTTGGCATCCTGTTTTTCCTGCAACAGCCAATCGATAACCTTTATATGGAAGCGCTGGATATGAGGGATCCTTTTTTCCGCCTGCACCTGTGAGGTGATCCGGTCCTTCCGTTCGTCATTATGAAAAATGCTAAGGCTTTCTTTTACCAGTGCGATCTTTCGGGCATACGTAAGGTACCGGAACGTTAGGTCCCAATCCTGATAACAGGCATACGACGGATCATAGCCGCCGATCTTTTCCAGTATTTCCTTTTTATACATCCAGCACTGGGTACTGCCCATAAGCTTCCAATAGATCAGGGAGCCGATATATCCTTTTTCCGCATCCACTTCGGGTATAAAAACCTCCTCATTGGAAGAGTGTACGAAGCCGCAGGCACTACAATCACTTTTTTCCCGGTTCATGGCTTCAACCTGCTTCCGTATGCGGTCCGGAAACATCATATCATCGGAATCAAAAAATACTACATAGCTGCCCCTCGCCTTCTTCAATCCCAAGTTCCGCGCCACAGGAGCGCCCTGGTTGGCCTGTCGGTAATAAAAGAGAATGCCCTCCAGGCTTCTTTCTTTTACAAACCCCTCGATCACCTGCCGGGTATCGTCCACGGATCCATCATCCACCACAATTATTTCCAAAGAGGAATAGGTCTGGCCGGCCAGGCTTTCCAGACACTTTATTATTTTATCAGCCCTGTTATAGGTAGGAACAATGACCGAAACTAGTACACTCATCCTTTATTGGCAGTTTAAATGATTACCCTTCTTTTCCTTTTTCCAACCACAAGCTATTGGGCCCAAACCAGCTTCCACATTTCCTGAGACTTCTGCTCCAGGCTTTTAATAACTTCTGAGGAAACATGATGCACACTACGGGGATTACCCAGAGCTTCCTCCATCTTTAGTTGACAGGAAGCAAAGTCATTAATATCCAACAGGTTTTCCGGCACCTGGTAATCGGCCATCAGTTCCGCGTACTTATGGCTCCAGCCGGTACAGAAAGTACAAACCTGCTGGGAGAGGCCACTGACCACCCCATGGAACCTGGAGGAAACCAGCAGCTTCATTTTCCCGATTACCGCCTTTACTTCCAGCGCATTGAGGTTGTTCAACTTCAGCACTTCGCTGGAAAGGCCCTCCTGAATTTTATTGATAATCTCCTCGTCACCAATTCCTTCGTGATTCAACAATATTAATTGTTCGCCTCTGTCTACAAAATACTGGCATAACTTAGTAATGAAAGAAAGGTACTGGGAAGAAACTTCCTTACTTGTTTCGGTAACCATTCTGTAATTGGGTACCACACATACATATTTGCGGTCTTCAACCAGCTTTGCCGTCGGAACGGCCGGCTTCAGAAGATTGGTAAAATCCGGCTTTAATATGACCTTTTTGTTTTCTCCGAATAATTCCACCAGATAATTATAGGAAACCTTTTCCCGTGCGAATAAAACATCAGCATACTTGAAAACGATTTTCATCCGTTCAATAGATAGCTGATGAGTGAAGGGACCGAATGCCTGAGGCAGGAAAATTAATTTGGTGCCGTTTTCCTTCAGAGACTTATAATACTGTTCCAACTTTTTATTGGAAGCGGCACTATACATTCCCAGCCACTGATCGGAAAACTGAAAGCCCCCGGCATCCAGCAAAACGTCGATTTTCGAAGGCTTTACAAAATAAAGCTTGTCGAGCAATGATTTAGGAAAATAATTAAACAGCTTCCGACGCTGGTAGATAAATAAACCTTCCCCGATCGGTTTGGCGTAATTGCCCCCAGCGCTGTGCGGAGTGATCACAAACCGGGAGCCCGGATGCTTTTTCTTCGATTCTTTGATCACTGAGCGCAGCATCAATTCCGCCCCCTTATTTACAAAGTTTGCATTATCGATCAGAATATTCATAGTGGTCTAAATTTGTACAAACCGGTGCCCGTTGTTCCCCTTTTATAAACACTAGAAAGCACTACGGGAACAACCAACTGATTTTATTATTTTATAGGGTTTAATTCGATGTTTTTTAACTCGGTCTGGATGTTGCTGTCCCCGCAATCATCCCACAGGATAAAGGCTACAGCCCCTTTATTGAACAACTTCAGCTTGTCGTCAACTGTCATTACCACCTTGCCATTACTCACGAAACTGAATTTGCTATCTTTCACAACAATTGCAAAAGAATACGTTTCCCCTACGGTGATGGCGAACGGCTCCACCAGCAAACTGTTGTAAAACTGGCCCTTGCTGACTACATCAAAATGGAGGCAGTTGTCTTCAATTCTGAACCGGTAGCGGTTGTAAAAGTCATGATAGCGGAACCCAAACTGAATTTCCCGGAATTTTGAGTGGAAAACCGCCTTGAACTTAAGTTCGTAATTCTTCAGCGAGGTATCGTCCAGGTAATAATAGATCCAATCATCTTTCAATCCCGAGGTACTTACATAAATGTCATTCCCTTCTATGACGGTTTTATTATCGACACATACATTATCCGCCGTACTGACGGGAAGGTTGAAGAACTTTAAGAAACGGTCATGAAAGCGATGCTTTACAATGTTCCAGTCTTCATTTTTATAGATCAGTTTATTCAATAAACCCTCATAAGCCGGCTGCAGCGACCCGTACCCGATTTCTGCCTTGGTGGCTTTCAATAACTTTGCATACCTGTCCTTCTTCCTATTTACAGAATAGGTTTTATAAGAGTTTAAAGTCTTAAATATGACTTTAATGTTAGACAGCCTGTAAATGACCTTGCTCATTAGTTTTTTTTTCTTGAAGAACGTTGCGTTTTTACAATTCCTGCAGCTCGATCATTTTCCCGAACTTCTTTGACGTTTTCATCAATTTGTCAAAGGAACCTGATTCCACAATCTCCCCTTTACTCATCACCACAATGGAATCTGCGTCCTTGATGGTGGAAAGCCGGTGTGCTACTATGAGGACCGTATACTTTCCATGCAGGGATTCGATATTTTCCTGAATGCTCTTTTCCGTTTCCGAATCCAGCGCTGATGTGGCTTCATCCAGAATGAGAATATCCACATCTTTAAACAATTCCCGGGCAATGGATATCCTTTGCCGCTGCCCACCGCTCAAGTTGATACCATTATTTCCTAACTCCGTCAATTCCTTTTCTGGAAGGTTTCCCACAAAGTCTTCCAGAGATGCCTTTTTTAAGGCCAAGTGGAAGCGGCTGTAATTTTCCGGAGTGGGGTCGGCCCAGAAGGTGACGTTATTAAAGATGGTATCGCTGAAGATCACGGGATCCTGCGTAATGTATCCGATATTTTTCTGGTAGCTGACCATATTTAGCTCGCTGCTCCTGATCCCGTCGATCAGCAGTTTCCCTTCATCCAGGGGTATTAAACCGGCCAGCACATTTACCAGGGTGGTCTTTCCGCTTCCACTTTCCCCTACGAAGGCGATCGTACGGTCTTTTTCTATCGTTAAACTGATGTTCCGCAGTATTTCCCTGTCTTTGTAACGAAGGCCGGCCTTTTCCAGCACGATCTGGTTTTTGAATTCCTTCAATTCATAGGTACCCTGCTTTTCCCTGCTATTTGACAGTTCTTTCTCAAACTCGGTCATATTTTCAATGGAACCATAAACCCCCAGAAAGCCATTATAGGAACTTTGCATCAGCATCAGGGAGGACAGTGCCCGGTAAAAGAATAGCAGGCTGATCAGGATCGTGCCCAGGGACCCTCCTAAAACATTTACCTGAATTAGGATAACGGTACTAACCACGATGATCAGCAGCGGCTCGCGGGTTCCGGATACAATAGCGCTGTACTTGCCGATCTTGCTGTTCGTTTCTTCAATATGGTCTATGGTACCGAGCAGCTTGCCATTGTAGTCTTTCAGCAAACCAGTAGCCTTTAAGTACTTAAAACTGTTGACATACTGCAAAATAAGGCCCTGGTAATAATTGGTGCCGAACACGAGTTTTCTGGAAGCAGCCTGGGTATAGGCATAAATCCGTTTATACAGCAGGTTGGTCAATCCGCCACCCAGGCAAATGATCAGGGCGAACTTTACATCCACAAAAAAGGCAAAGCCTATATACACCAGCACCATTACCCCTTGCTGTACCGTAGCAAAATATTGCTGGAACGCCATGGACAGCCGCGAAACTTCGCCGGACAGCGTATTCTGAACTTTCCCCACATCGGAAAGCACGAAGTTCTTATACGACATTTCACCCATTAACAGGGTCAATCGCCTTCTGGTGGTTTTGACAAAGTATTGCCTGATCTTCACCTCGTAGGTCGAACTGGCATATTGAACTAGGCCCTTAAGGATAAAGAAGGAACATAGGACGATAAGTACGCTTAACAGATTAATGCCAATGCCCAGGTAAGCCAGCCCGTCTACCAGGAACCTCAGGTTCCCCAGGTTCTCCGAATGGTAACTACCGGACTTCTCTACCATCTGCAACAAAGGCAGGAACATGGATAGTCCCAATCCGTCAAACAGGCTGACGGCAATACTGAGTAAAACCCGTATAATAATCCGTCGGCCTAATCTTTGGTAGAAAAAGACAAAATTTTCGAAATATCTCTTTAAAAGCTTTTTTACATTCTGATAAAGCATTACTCTTTCGTTTATTGGAAAATAAAGCACCCGCCGCCTCCGCAACCCTTTTCTTTTCTCCTTTATGGAATATTCGGTTGCATGCAGGCGCTGATCATCGAACCAGGCCTCAGGAGACTACCTTTTTGCGTTTCTTCTCTTTTCTGCCGGCTTCCTGGCCATAACCGTATTCATAGGTATTTTTATATGCCGTCAGCCCCTTGGGTTTCACCCCGTTGAAAACAACCGCCATGTTCTTATGCTGATGAAGCTGGTAAATCTCGTCCAGCCTTTGCAAAGTGGCTTTGGGCGTATACCCCTGTCGCACCACATACAGGGTTACATTGCACAGGGGCATCAGGATAAAAGCATCCGTTACGGGGCCTACCGGAGCCGTATCCACGATGACACAATCAAAATGCTGCTCCGCGTATTCAAGCAATTCTTTTAACCGCCCATTCATGAGCAGTTCGGAAGGATTCGGCGGTATGGGGCCGGAGGGTACGATAAACAGGTTTTCATTAAGATCTGTGGGTGCTACGATGTCGTCGATTTCCTTTTGCCCTATCAGAAAATTGGATACGCCGGGATAATCGGAACGGTTCAGGCTGGCGCTCAGGAAAGGCATCCGGAGGTCCAGTTCCAGCAGAACCACCCGTTTTCCGGTCAGGGCCAGGCTGATACCCAGGTTCAGGGCCGTAAAGCTTTTTCCCTCCCCGGGGATAGAAGAGGTAACCAGTATTTTATTATTCGCTTCATTTATACCCAGAAAACTGAGATACGTACGTAAATAACGGAACTGCTCTGCAATAAAGGACCGCTTGCCTTCCCCTATCACAATGATATTCCCCGACCGGTCATGTGCCACTTCTCCCAGTAACGGCACTACCGTTTCCCGCTCCAGATCTTCTCGTGACTGGAGGGTCCGGGATAATAAGCCTTTCAGGGTTACCAGGCCAATACCCAGCAACAGACCGCTGAGCACTGCCATGGTATACATCATACTGCTGTTGGACAGGATAGGTCCGTAATTGGACTCCGCCACGTCCACAATGCGGCTATCGGCAACGGCCGATGCAGAAGAAAGCGCTGTTTCTTCGCGCTTTTGCAGCAAAAACGTATAAATATTGTTTTTAATGGCCTGTTGCCGGTTGATGTCGACCAGTTCCCGCTCCTTGGAGGGAAGGGAAGCGAGCAGCGAGGAGTATTTGCTGTTGCTGGCAAACACCTGTGCCCTACCGGCATCCAGCGTGCGCCGCTGATTAGCAATATTTTCCAGAATATTGCCCCGCATTTTAGTGATCTGTCCGGCCAGCGCCCCTACCGAAGGATGATTTTCAGCAGTGGTTTTTTTCAGCTTTTCGTATTGGGTTTCCGCCTCGTACAAGCCATTGAGCAGTTGCATCAGTACCGGGTCTTCCACTCCCAACGTTGCAGGTACAATCCCGGCCTGTTTATTCTTGGAGCGAACATAATCCTCTACTTGGCGCAACACCACCATTTTTAGGTTGATATCGGATAACTGTTGGTCATTCTTGCTCACGTTTTCCAGAAACATCTGTCCCTGGGCGCTGATATCCACCAGCTTATTGACCGCCTTGAACCGTTCTACGCGGTGCTCCACGGAATCCAGGTCGTCCATTACATATTTCAACCGTTCCTCGATGAATCGGAGAGTGTTGGCCGCCAGCACATTTTTATCCTCAACAGCCGCCCGGTTATAACAGTCGATCCACTCGTTGAGGATATCTTCAGCCCGTTTCGGCTCCAGGTCCAGAATGACCCATTTCAGGACGGAAGAACTTCCCGAGGAAGCCAGTACACTTAACCGGCTCAGCAGGTCATTTGCAGCGGACTTTACATCTACCATGGAAAAATAAAAATCCTTTTGCGACGATCCGCCTGCTGTGTTGTTTTTGTTACGGGTGAACATCAGTTCGCCATATGGCAACCGGTACCATTGGTCCAGTTGGTACGTCTTCCCATCAACCACCACGGTACCGGACGCCGCATTGAAGGTAAAGTATACATTGCCGGATGCCCGAATGGAATCGGGAAATCGCGCCTGAATGGAAATGGGAGACAGGGTATAAGCCGGGTAATCATTCACCCGGCCTTCCTGTGCCACCATAGCGTACAGGTGAAGATTCCTGACCACCTCTTTAGCCAACTTACGGGAACGAATCACTTCAATTTCGTTCTCCACTGATTTGCTGATCTCAAAAGCATCCAGTTCCTGCACCATTTGCGGCGTTCCGCTACCGCCCCGATTATCGTCCTTGATCAGCAGGGTTGCATTTGCCTGGTACAGAGGTACCTGATAACGAAGATAGAAATAGGTAGCCGTAACGAAAAGGGCTACCAGTACCAAATACAAGGGCCAGTAAGGGAGGTACTTTTTCCCTAGACTGTCGAAAACAGCCTGTTCCCTGCGGCTCAATCCCTGAGCTTGTTGCGCTTCTTGCATAGAATAACTTTTATCGGTAGTGGACGAGTTTATTTAAAGATTCGGTCAGCCAATAGTAAGCTTATTGAAATGGTACTTAGGATAATGGGAAACAGGGGCTGTTTCCGGTTCGCGTTTTTTATCTTCAACGCACTGGGCTCCACGTAAACAATATCATTGGAACGCAGGTGGTAATAGGGAGAGGTGAATATGTCCGAGGCGTTCAGGTCAATCCTGCGGGTAATCTTTTTTCCGCCCTCTTCCCGGATCAAAAGCACATTGTTTCTTTTGGACTGAATGGTAAGATCACCCGCATTACCAATAGCTTCAAGGATACTTATCCGCTCATTCGGCACGGGAATCACACCCGGCCGGCCGACATCGCCCAGCACTGTCACATGAAAATTGGCCTGCCGGACACTGATGATGGGATCAACAAGCAACTGTCGATTGACCAGTTGCTTGGTCAATGTGTCCGCCAGCTGCCGCTTTGTTAACCCTGCTGCCTTTATATGCCCAAGAACCGGAAACTGGATTAGACCATCCCCGTCTACCAGGTAGCCGCTCGCCTGTGCAGAAGGGCCCGCAGGAGCTGCTGAAGCCCCTCCCAGGTTGAACAGGGAAGATGCATCAGGGCTTAGGCTGGAAACCGAAATGTTCAGAATATCGTTGCGTGTAATGACGGGTTCAACTTCCGCAGCCTGCCTTGTGATCACAGAATCCTGGAGGTTATTAAAATAAATTGCATTCTTTGTATTGAAGCAGCCGCACAAAGAACCAAAAAGGCAGAGAAACAGAAAATGCTTTATTATTTTCATAAGTAACCAATAAGCAATTAATTCGGTGGATAGTTAATAATGTAGATGGCGAACAATAAACTAAAAAAAGAAAAGCCACATCACCCCCTTGATACAGAGGAGATGAATGCCAATTGCCGGACCTCAATTCGATAAAGCGTGGCTGATTTGCTGAAACCCAATAGCCTTTCCCACACCAAAAACGCAGGTGGGCCGGTCCCCGGAATAATGGGTCAGGTCGGCTACACCAGCAAACAGGCAGGGCCAGAATTCCGGCAATCGAACCATGCCGGTAAGAGCCAGGTTCATGCCGGTCCACTCGGCAGTGAGATGGACCCGCCGGATCAATTCATAAGAAAGGTTGGCGAAGAGTCCGGTGCCATAACGGCTTTTAACCTGCCTGATATCGGCAGGACTTCTTTTATAGAAAGCTCCGGAACCTACACCTACAGTAAAAGTTAACCGCGGATGGTCGAGTGACAACCGTGGCAGCTTTTTAAACGTATTGCTGTAAGCGAAATAAAAAGAATGCATACCGTCGGAAACTGCGGTATCGGAAAAAAGATGCAGCGCACCGGCACTGATGCTGCCCCAGCGCTTCAGTGAACGGCTGGCAACAATACTGTATGACATGCTTTTTCCGGGTTGCGAAGCGTCGTTAAAATTGGCAATTCCCATTAAAGACACCAGCTTGCGGGCATCGCCTAATCCCACACCGGCCACAAAGGCATAATTGGGCCGAGTGCCATAAAGCTGTCGTGGAGACCCGCCACCACTGATGAAGGCAAAGCTTTCGGTGCTGCCCCAGCCTGTCGGCGACAGTACAGGACCTGCCTTTACTTCATCCGAACAGATCATGCCAGCGGTCAGCGGCGTATGATTGTCATTGCAGGCTCCTTTGCCGGCATTACGCCAGGTTTGTGCAAAACCAGCGGAACAGGAGCAAACAACCAAAAGAAAAAGAACGAACTGTTTCATACCAATGGGCCTGCAGATATATAAAGGAGAGCTTACCGTATAGTTTAACGGCATGTAAAAAACAGTGGCAGTGACCGGCAAAAGATCCGGCACTGCCTGTTATAATAATATATAGAAAAGAAGGGGACCTCACAGGGCCTCCCTTTTCTAATTGTCAGAAGAAACCCGGCGGGAAAGCTGCAACGGGGGCTCCGATTTTTTCTTTCGGATCACCTCCACATTGGTCACTTCCACTTCGGCCGTCATGGCATAACCCAGGGAAGGAAGAATAACTTTGACACTTCTGCTCTGCACCGCCACTACCTGCCCTTCGTAATCCGAAAGTGGACCGTTCAGAATCCGCACCATATCGCTTACATTCACTTGCACCTGTTCCAACTTCACGTTTTGATATTCCTTCAGAAAGTCCCGGATCGTCTCGATCTCCACATCCTTGATCACGGCCGGCTTTCCCAACCAATGCACTACACTGATCACCTGGTCCAGTTCTCGTACGGCCAACAACTCCTTTGGCGTAACCCGGACAAATACATAAGAAGTAAACAAAGGCTCCATTACCGTTTTCTTCCGGTCGCTCCATTGCTTTACTACTTTGTTCAGGGGACAATAGTTTTCAATGTTCCTCTTACTGAGTAATTCCGCTACTTTCTTTTCCCAACGGGGCCGCGTGTAGATTGCATACCAATTCTGAGTCATACCAAGTAGTTTTTATGGATCGATATTTGCCTTTATAGTATAGGAAGTGATTCAGCCTCATTCGCGTCAGGATAGGGCTTCGCCGAGCCTAGTCACATCCACCAGGTTATTTAAGAAAACACTATTAAAAAAAACCGAAATGTCATTATTGGCCTTCCACCCGGTCAAACCAAGGAAACTCCGGCCAACAAATCCATTACACCACCTATTCAAAGGCAATACACACCCTGCGCACGGAAATGCATATCCGCACGAATTACAGAAACTACACCTCTCCCACCAGCACCAGCAGCCAGACCCAAACACCGGGCGTAAAGAGAACACCCAAAATGCCCAGCCTTACCGCACTTCAGCACAGCATGGAAAAAATGGCAAACAAAAGTCAGGGAAATAAAAAAGGAATATTACTCGCAGAAAAAGCGAAATGGATAGCGCTTCAACAGATAAGAAAAATTCATAACACAGTCACTTTGGTTTTGGATTAATCGGACTCAATAAGCTTGAATCACAATGCGAAAGTAAGAAAATTCCCTTTACTGCCAAGTTTTATTTTAGTATTGTTAAGACTTTACACTTATAAAACTTAACGGAATGAAGCATAAGCGTTTATACAGAACCAACTCACTAACAATATATTATGCATACTAGATTAGGCCAAATCACCCCATAATACCCATACTTCATAAAATATGTAAACAACACTAAGACAAACACTTATTTTTTTTAGTCGAAGCCATAATGGCCAATGTTTCCTACCCGCTCCCTTACTAAAATGAATAAGCGATTTTTAAAAAGTAAATATGATAAATTTTTCTATCTAATGAAAAAGCCTCTCTAGAAGCAGGGAATACAACTCGTTGCACAGGGAGGAAAACGGTGATTCACACCCGCCCTGCCCGCAGGCGTATAGGCCAGAAATTGGCCGCCTGGGGACATTAAACTGTCCCGGGATTCCTAAATTCCTATGGAGAAAAAAGAGAAGAGGCTGCCCTCAAAAGACAGGCACCCGCAAAAAAACTAATGATCCTTTTTCTTTAGGAAGAGATTGGTAATCAATATAGAAAGGAAAATCAGCACGGAAGACCCTATAAATCCAATAACATAAAAAAGAACCAGGAAAAACTTTTTGATTCCAGACAGAAACCTGTCGAAAGCACGCGTCAAACCGCAAGACGAATAATCTTTGGGGGTGAGCTTGGAGCTGAGAATCGGCGTGTTTTCCATTACCAGTTTATTTTGCAGTACTGACGTTGTATTGGATGAGAAATCAATGACTAACGCCGAAACTACCTAAAAAAATCATACCAGCAGAGCTGGCTTCCGGCATTTTTATTTTACTAAGAAAAAACCCCAAGCGCTACCTATAATTTCATGGTTAGTTCATCTTCCTGAAAATTCCCGGACAGATCGCAAACTAGCTCCCAAACCGGCATTTGTACTTATTCCATTTTACATTGAGACAAAATAAGTGTCGTATAAAAAATTTAAAGAAAACACTTATTGCTCATTTCGAGTTAATTACTATTTTTGTGCCCGTTCGCCGCTATTCCTATGAACAGGAATTGTTTATAACTAGTCGCTTGAACAAACCCGTCTCCTTTTCGTTCATCTGCTAAAGAGACCAATCCAATCCATCCATCGGCACAACGCCCTTTTCTTTACCTGCAAAAACAGGTAAGCAGGGGCCCAGTCGAAAATATCCTGCTGATTTAACCAACCACTGTTTTCTTATTTACCAATTTTCCCGGCCGAAAGGTCATGGGATCAACCATCAAAAACTAACGCAACATGAACACGAACTACCCTAAAACACGTCCCCCCAACCCGTAAAAAGCCCCCTATTTTTTTAGCCTCGTCTACAATGCCCGGATCACCTGGCTTTCCCGGCGGTTTTCAACAGCCGGCAAGTCATTGATCGATAGGGCCTGTACTCTTTTTGTCCTTTCGCCGCCAACCGTAGCTGGTGAGGGGACCTGCCACCCTATTGACTTTATCCGAATTATTTAATCTGTACTCATCATGAGAAAACTGTACCTTTTCCTTATTATCTTTCTGTGCAACCACCTGTTGCTCCAGGCGCAAAATGCCACCTGTTATACCTTTAATTCCACCGGCGGCGTTTCCCTCGAGAACATGACCACCGGCACCTCCACCATTTTCGGTACCGGTATCGACGATGAGGCTTCCAGCCTGCTGTCGCTCCCCTTCTCCTTTTCCTTTGCCGGCAACAGCTACAACCAGTTTTCCGTCAGCTCCAACGGCCTGCTCGGACTCGGAGCGACGCCCGTTTCCAAACAGCGCAACGTTCCCCTGAAATCTTTGTCCACCTTCCCCGTCATCGCTCCCTACCTGGCCGACCTCAATACGGGCACCCAGGGCAATGTCCGCTATAAAATTACCGGCACTGCCGGCTCCCGAAAGCTGGTGGTGGAATGGAACCTGGTGAGCTATTTCGATAAAGACGCCCTCTACCCCCACAACATGACCTTCCAGGCATGGCTCTTCGAAGGCTCCAACCTGGTCCAACTGGTGTACGGCAACAACACCTATGACCTCAACAGCTATGCAGGCATCGGCATCGCCGCCGCCGGCACCGATGTGCTCAGCGTGAATGCCACCGACCATTCCGCCACCGCCAACCCCTCCGCGGGTAACGGATCGGCCTGGCCGGGAACGGGCCGCGCCTACCTCTTCTCTGCACCTTCCGGGCAAGCAGCTGCCGTAAGCATCTCCGCTCCCGGCACTTCCGTTTGCGCCGGTACGCCGGTAACCTTTACCGCTACCCCCACCAACGGCGGTACCGCCCCCGTTTACCAGTGGAAAAAGAACGGCAACAATATCCCCGGGGAGCAGGCAGCTACCTATACGACCTCCGACCTGGCCAATGGCGATAAGATCACCTGCCAGCTGACCAGCAACGCCACCTGCCTTTCTTCCGCCACGGCCACCAGCAACAGCGTGAAAATGACCGTCAGCCCCCTCCCCTCCGTCCAGGCCACCGCTTCGCCGGCTACCCTGTGCAGCGGCGGCACCAGCCAACTCCATGCCCTGGTTCAGGCCGAACGGGTGACCAACACCTACAGCCTCAGCTCCGTTTCCTATGCCCCCGTCGGCATCAGCGGTACGGCAGTGGCGCTGGATGACGATGCCGTATCCGCTTCCCTGCCCATTGGCTTTAACTTTGCCTTTTTCGGCACCACCTATTCCGAATTCAGCATCAGCAGCAACGGCAACATCCAGTTCGGTGCCCCCTCCGGCGGATTTACACCGCAGGCTATCCCCGGCACCAGCCAGCCCAATAATTTCATCGCCCTGTGCTGGGCCGACCTGGACCCCTCCGCCGGCGGCAGCATTTCCTACCAGACCACAGGTACGGCCCCCAACCGCAAGCTAGTGGTCCGCTACAGCAACATTCCTTTTTCCGGCGCCCCCGGCACCCTTTCCGGCCAGATCGTCCTGTCCGAAAGCACCCACATCATCGAGTTGTTCCTGGCCAGCCAATCCAACAACACGGTGACCAAGGTGGCCGGTATCGAAAACACTTCCGGTACCGCCGGCTATGCCCTGGTCGGAAAGAACAATACCAACTGGACCGCCACCGCGGAAGGATGGCGCTTTTCGCCCAGCGATTTCAGCGGCTTCTCCTATAGCTGGACGCCGGCAGCTTCCCTGAGCGACGCCCAGGTGGCCAGCCCCGTCGCCAGCCCCTCTGTCAACACCAACTATATGGTTACCGTTACCGATGCCAACGGCTGCTTCTCGACGGCTTCGGTCCAGGTGGCCCTGCAGGGATCGGTTACCCCCAGCCTGAGCATCTCCGCCCATCCGTCCACTACCATTGTCCCGGGAACAACGGTCACCTTTACCGCCCTGGCCGGCAACGAAGGATCCAATCCTTCCTACCAATGGAGCAAGAACGGATCGATCATTCCCTCCGCCAACGGAGCGACCTATTCGACCAGCCTGCTGGCAGATGGCGATCGCATCGAATGCCTGATGGTCAGCAACGCTCCCTGCGCCACGCCCGCCTCGGTCAGCGCCCAGGTTCAGATGAAGGTAGCCGACCAAATCGTGTTACCGCTTACCCTGCTGCGCTTCGGCACTGCCGTAACCGACCACCAGGTACAGCTGAACTGGTTAACGGCCGAGGAAAAGAACGTAGACCATTTCGAGGTGGAACGCAGCACCAACAGCCGCAACTTCATCCGCATCCACTCCCAGGCAGCCCGGGGTAAAGGCGCTGTTCAAACCGCTTACGCAGCCGTGGACAACGAGCCGGCAGCTGGTACGAACTATTACCGCCTGAAAATGGTGGACAAGGACAGCAGCTTCAAGTATTCCGAAGTGAAGAGCGTGAACTTCAGGGCCAAAGGCATCCAGGTTACCGCTTATCCCAACCCCTTCGAACAATCGGTTCAATTAAACATCCGGGCCGAAAAAGCTACGCTTGCCCACATCAGCGTTACCGACTTCCTGGGAAGACGCATCCTGCAGCAAACGGTTAGCTTAACCGCCGGAAGCAACCAGGTAGCGCTTCCCGTATCCGCCTGGCAGGCAGGCCTTTACCAGGTACAGGTAATCGCCGGCGACCAGGTGACCACCTCAAAGCTGGTGAAACAGTAATATCCATCGCAGCACGGTTGGCTCCTTTACGGGACCGCGTGCCAGCGAAAAGAAGAGGCTGTCTCAAAAGTAGGCAGCCTCTTTTTTATTTTAAGCTATTGGAAGGGGCTTGGGTTTTTCTTTATTTTGAAGGTATGGCCCGAGGTAAATCCCATAAAGTGGTTTTTAAACAGACCCACCAACACCAGCTCTCCCTGCTGCCCCCCTCCCTGGACGAACTCCTAGCAGCCCAACACCCCGTACGCGTGGTCAATGCCGTGTTGGATAAAGTCGACATCACCGAACTGCTCAGCCAGTATAAACCCGGCGGCACCAGTTCCTACCACCCCCGCATGCTGCTCAAGGTGCTGGTTTACGCCTACATCAATAATATTTACAGCAGCCGTAAAATCGAGCAGGCTATCAAGGAGCACATTCCCTTTATGTGGCTGGCGGCCATGAACCAGCCCGACCACAATACCATCAACCGCTTCCGGGGTAAACGCCTGCAGAAAACCCTTCAGCCTATTTTCACCCAGGTAGTGCTGCTGCTCTGCGAAGAAGGCCTGCTCAGCATTAAAGACCTCTATACCGACGGTACCAAGCTGGAAGCTAATGCCAACCGCTACACCTTTGTGTGGGGCAAAAGCATAGAAACCAGCCGCGAACGCATCAAAAAGCAGTTGAACGAACTGTGGCAGTATGCCCAAAGCATTGCTGCCCAGGAACTGGAAGAGCCCGATCCGCCCACCTTTGACAAGATCGATGCGGAAAAGGTGGAGAAGACCATTGAAAAGATCAACGAAGCCATCCGGGATAAGGAGGTCTGCAAGGGCGTAAAGCAGAAGCTGGCCTATGCAAAGAAGCACTGGCCCGCCAACCTTAATAAGTATGAGCAGCAGGAAAAGATCCTGGGCGAAAAGCGCAGCTCTTATTCCAAGACCGATAAGGACGCCACCTTCATGCGGTTAAAAGAAGACCACATGAAAAACGGCCAGCTCAAGGCGGCCTATAATGTACAGATATCTACTAACGGGCAGTTTGTGGCGGGCTATTCCATTCATCAAAACACTACGGACACCAATACGCTGATCCCTCACCTGGAGCA